>NZ_JABFAN010000006.1:159270-184958 GCF_017168155.1 Dietzia sp. KRD202
CGTCCGGGCAGCGGCCGGCAAGGCGGTCGCGGCGGGCGGGGCGACGTGGCCGTCGCGGCGGCCGTGGTGGTGGCACTCCTCGTGATCGCCGCGCTCGCGTGGCTCTTCCTCGCGGGCCCGCTGTCGTCGTCCGCTCGGGCCGAGCGGGACGTCGAGCAGACGCTGGAGAGCATGAGTTCGGCGGAGTCGTTCGCCGAGTTCAACGGGCACATGTGCGCGGAGAACCGCGTCCCGCAGGAGCTCGTGGACACGATCACCGCGTCGAGCGAGGCGACGGGTTCGGACCTCGACTCGATGTTCCGCGAGTCGATCGCGGGTTCGTTCCCCCAGGATCTCGAGGTGCTCGGGGTGGAGATCAGTGACAACGGCGCCGAGGCGACCGCGACCGTGGAGTCGGAGTCCGATGGGACGGGCCCGGAGCAGATTCATATGCGCGACGAGGACGGTGCCTGGAAGATGTGCCAGCCCGGAGTCGGGATGGGCGCGGTCCCGCAGGACCAGCAGCCGGGCTGACCCGACCCGTCGAGGGCGACCCGACCCGCCAACGGTCAGGCGGGCCGGGTCTGCCGCTGGCAGTCAGGCCGGCCGGGAACCGTCTCGGCCGGTGCGGTTGTCCCGCTCGATGCCGGGCGGATTGGTGAGGTGGCCGTCGTCGGCGATGAGACGGTCGACGTGTTGTCGCCATCGGTGGTCGAGAATCCGGTCGCGCGCCTGGGCCAGCGGCCCGTGTGGTGTGGTGCGGTGTTCGTGACCGGTCTCGGTGATGATGGTCAGCTCACCGAGCGGTCCGGGCCGGTAGGCGCAGTGCCCGAAGGTCTTCTCCCGATGATGCTTGCGACAGAGGCACACGAGGTTCCACTCGGCGGTGGGTCCGCCCAGTTCAGGTCGCTGATGATCGAAGGCGATGACATGGTCGATCTCACAGTCGTGGGCGTCGACCGTGCACCCCGGGTGGCGGCACGTGCCGTCGCGGAGCCGGATTCGCTCGGCCAGCGCCGGGGTGATGAAGTACTTGAGCACCGCGTCCGGTCTGTCCTGGACACCCGGCTGCGGGTCGAGCAGTTCGAACCGGACCTTGGAGTCCCCGCCGGACAGGAGCTCCTCGCACAGCCAGTCAAAGCTCGAATAGGCGCCGTTCACGAACTGCACGCGGTTGGGCAGACCCTGGGCGACGCTGTCGATGATCGAGATCCGGATGGGCTGCTCGGTGCCCCACGACGCTCCCAGCGGGGGCCTGTCGGCGGCGTCGGCGCGGGTGCCGGTAGTGGCATCGCACGCGCCCGCCGACTCTTCCGCGTCGTACAGGCTTGTGCCGATGTCGTTGGTCGTGGGGTCCCCGAGTGCGCACAGGGCGTCGGCGCGCAGTTGGTCGCGCGTGCGGGGGTGGCCCGACTCCGAGGCAGCGCGGGCGGCGGAGTCGATCCGGCGGCGGAGCTTCTCGGCGTCCCCGCTGGGCAGCGAGGCCCACATGCTGGTCATGCCGTCGCGTGCCGGGCGGAACCGCACTGTTCGCTGCTCGACCGCGGCGTCCACGGCGTCGCCGGCGGCCTGTGGGTCATGACGCTCCCGGGACCCGTCGACCGCGGAGTCCAGGTCGGGGCGACTGGGGCGGTGGCCCCCGTCGAGGTCTCGGGTCAGGGCGCCGACGACGTCCGATTCCACCGCGCCGATGATCGTGTCGGACACTTCTGCCAGACGGCAGGCGGCGTCGATGGCCAGCTGCTCGGGGAACAGTCCGCGTTCTACAGCCTTGCGCAGACGCGGCAGGCGAGTGTGGATCTGCACACCGGCAGTGACCAGGCGGGCAGCGTGCCACCCGGTCAGCGACATGGCCGCGGCCAGGTGGTTGCGCGCACGCTCAGTGGGTTCGAGCCGGGAGTAGGCGGGACGGGAGTCCCCGAACGGCGGCGTATCGGCTGGCCCCGGGGAGCCCCTGTCGACACTCCCCATCGCCTGGACCAACAGGTGGGCCGCCTGCAGCCGGGTCGCCGCCGCCAGGTTCTGCGCCAGCGTCGCCGAGCGCGCCACCTCGCTCAGGGCCTCGGCGCCCAGGGTGTCGAGGGGCTCCGGCACCGCGCGGAGCGCCCCGGCGAAAGCCGACCTCGTCGTCGTCGTCCCCGTTTCCTCGCTCACCACCGCACCCCCTTCAGCGTCGCGCCCGACTCGAACATACAGGCGATCTTACCGGTACCCTCCGCGTAGCACAAGGGTTCGATTCCGCGGCGAGTGGTCCACACACGACAGCGGCGCCCCTCCGGGTGGAGGAGCGCCGCTGATGGGGCGGTGTCAGGCCGCGATGAGATCCGACCGTCAGGCAGGCTGACCAGCCCGGCTGATCAGGCCGTGCTCGGTCAGGCCCGTTCGATCAAGCAGCGTTCACTCAAGCAGCGTTCACTCAAGCAGCGTTCAATCAAGCAGCGGCACCCTTGGACTTGCCGGCCGACTTCAGGTCGTTGCACGCCTCGACGACGCGCTCGGACATGGCCTGCTCGGCCTTCTTCAGGTAGGAACGCGGGTCGTAGACCTTCTTGTTGCCGACCTCGCCGTCGACCTTGAGGACGCCGTCGTAGTTGCCGAACATGTGCGCGGCGATCGGCCGGGTGAACGCGTACTGGGTGTCGGTGTCGACGTTCATCTTGATGACGCCGTAGGACAGCGCCTCCTCGATCTCGCTCTTGGCCGAGCCCGAGCCGCCGTGGAAGACGAAGTCGAACGGCAGGTCACCGGCGTTGAGACCCAGCTTCTCGACCGCGACGTCCTGGCCCATCTTCAGCACCTCGGGCTTGAGCTTGACGTTGCCCGGCTTGTACACGCCGTGGACGTTGCCGAAGGTCGCGGCCAGCAGGTAGCGCTGCCCGGTGTTGCCGGCACCGAGCGCGTCGATGGTGGCCTCGAAGTCCTCACGGGAGGTGTAGAGCTTCTCGTTGATCTCGTTCTCGACACCGTCCTCCTCGCCGCCGACGACGCCGATCTCGATCTCGAGGATCTGCTTGGCGTTGGCCGTCTTCTCGAGCAGCTCCTTGGCGATCTCCAGGTTGCGGTCGAGCGGGGTGGCCGAGCCGTCCCACATGTGCGACTGGAAGAGCGGGTTCTCGCCGCGGTCGACGCGCTCTTGGGAGATCTCGATGAGCGGCCGCACGAAGCCGTCGAGCTTGTCCTCGGGGCAGTGGTCGGTGTGCAGCGCGACGAGGATGTCGTACTTCGCCGCCACCACGTGCGCGAACTCGGCGAGCGCGACCGCGCCGGTGACCATGTCCTTGACGTTCAGGCCGGAGCCGAACTCGGAACCGCCGGTGGAGAACTGGATGATGCCATCGGACCCGGCATCGGCGAAGCCCTTGATGGCCGCGTTGATGGTCTCCGAGGACGTGCAGTTGATCGCCGGGTAGGCGAAGCCCTCGTTACGGGCCCGGTCGAGCATGTCCTTGTACTGTTCGGGAGTTGCGATGGGCATGTGGTCTCCTCCAGGGTTCTCGGCTGTGCGACGTGCGCATCTCGGGGCGCCGCACCCCTGTGGAGGTGGGCGCACACCCTCCAGCCTAGGCCAGCGTGACGACGCGCACCCGCGAGCCGTGCGGTACCGGTCAGCCGGGGAGCAGTTCGGCCAGCGCCGCGTCGGCCCGGGCGAGGTCGTCGCGGTCGAAAGTGGAGGTGGACGCCATGATCTCGTCGGCTCCGGTCCGCTCGACGAGCACGGCGAGTTCGCGTGCGACCTTCTCCGCGTCCCCCTGGACGGCCCCCGCCATCCAGTCCTCCACCCGGCGCAGCTGCTGCGGACGGAATCTGCGGTCCAGGATCTCCGCCGGGGACCGCAGCGGGCCGAACTCCCCGGTCTCCCGGGATTCCGCCATCGCCCACGCCTCCGGGAGGAGCAGCTGTCGCGCGGTCCCGACCGAGTCGGCGACCATCACCTCCAGGCTCACCACCACGTAGGGCTCCGGCGTGGCCTCGCTGGGCCGGAACGTCTCGCGGTAGCGATCCAGGGGCGACGGGTCGGCGAGCAGCCTCGGTCCCCCGACCACGACGGGCAGTCCGGCCCGTGCGGCGACCTCCAGGCCCCGACCGGTCGCGAGCACGAATAACGGGGGCGGGACCTCGAGGACCGGCAGCGCGGTGACGGGCCCCCGACCGTGGAGGAAGTCCTGCACCGCGGTGATGTCGCGGGCGAACGCGTCGGTGTCGTACTCGGCGACGCCGAGCGCCGCACGGACCGGTGCGGTGAACCCGAGCGAACGTCCCACCCCGAGGTCGATACGGCCCGGGTGCATCGCCTCGAGCATGGCGAACTGCTCGGCGACGATCAGCGGTCGATGGTTGGGCAGCATCACGCCCCCGGATCCGAGGCGGATGCGGTCGGTGCGCGCGGCGGCGGCCGCGATCAACAGCGGCGGACTCCCGCTCGCGATCCCGGGCACGGCGTGGTGCTCGGCCGTCCAGTAGCGGTGGAAGCCCAGGGCGTCGGCCCGCTCCGCGCGGGCCAGGGTGCCCTCGATCGCGGCGGCGTGGGACTCGCCGACGCGGGTCCGGGACCTGTCCAGGAGACTGAGGCGGAGGGTGTCCGGCAGGTCGGTGGGGGCCACGACCACACCGTAGCGCCGGGAGTGACGTCGATCGCGGACGCGGCCGGGCCCGGGGTCCGCGGG
Organism: Dietzia sp. KRD202; assembly: GCF_017168155.1. NCBI lineage: Bacteria > Bacillati > Actinomycetota > Actinomycetes > Mycobacteriales > Dietziaceae > Dietzia > Dietzia sp. KRD202. Next base: position 163,914 of record NZ_JABFAN010000006.1, read on the forward strand.
AGTATGATCCTCCGGTGAACACGCACCTCGTGGCCGAACAGGCACAGCACGTCCTCGCCCTGGGCCCGGGCTTCATGGATCCCGAATTCTGGCTGTCCGGCGACGGGCCGTTCGGCAACGCCATCCTCCCGGCACTCCTCGCGGTGGTCTTCATCGAGTCCGGGCTGTTGTTCCCGTTCCTCCCCGGCGACTCACTGTTGTTCACGGCCGGCCTGCTCACGCAGCAGGACAGCCCGTTCGCGCCACTGTGGGTGGTGCTGGTGACCGCGCCGATCGCGGCGTTCCTCGGGGACCAGGTGGGGTACTTCATCGGCAACCGCTGGGGACATCACCTGCGGGAGCGGCCGGACGGGCGGTTCTTCAAGCAGGCCTACATCCACGAGGCCCACGAGTTCTTCGACAAGTGGGGCCCGGCGACGATCATCCTCTGCCGCTTCGTCCCGATCGTCCGGACGTACGCGCCGCTGGTCGCCGGCATGGCGGGGATGCGCTACCGGGTCTTCGTCTCGTTCAACGTGATCGGGGCCCTGCTGTGGGCTGCGGGCGTGACCGCGCTGGGCGCGTGGCTCGGCCAGTTCACCTTCATCAAGGAGCACATCGACCTGATCCTCATCGGCATCGTGCTGGTCTCGGTGCTGCCGATGGTGATCACCGCGGGCCCCAAGCTCGTCGACCGGATCCGCAACGGGCCCGCGGCACCGGCCTTGTAGCGCGTCCTCCTGCCGCCGACGCCTAGTCCGGTCCGCGCTCCCCCGGCTTGCCCGGCTCCCCCGGCCCGCGCTAGCGCAGCGCGACGACCGCGGCACCGATCACCACGAGCACCCCGATCCCCTGCAGACCCGGGGAGTCGTCGGCCTCACCGAGGACGACCGCCGTCGCCCCCAGCGCGATCATGGCCAGCACTGCGGCCAGGACCAGCAGGAAGTGCACCCGGCGCTTCATTCCTCGACCCATTCGAGCAGGTCACCGGGCTGGCAGTCGAGCACCCGGCACATCGCCTCGAGCGTGCTGAACCGCACGGCCTTGGCGCGCCCGTTCTTCAGCACCGACACGTTCGCGGGCGTCAGTCCCACCCGCTCCGCGAACTCTCCGACGCTCATCTTGCGTTTGGCGAGTTCGACGTCGATCCGCACGATGATCGGCATCAGACCACCGTGTCCATCTCGGAGCGCAGGGAGGTCGCCTGCCGGAGGAGCGCGCGCATGACGACCATGAGCAGCGCGGCGACCGTGATGACGACGACGACGAGGAAGAGCAGTAGCGGCAGGCCGGGATCAGTCGCGTTGATGCCGACCAGCACGAGCACCACCACGAGCATCGCCCAGGCGGCGACGATCGCCCCCAGGATCACATCGACCCAGACCAGGGACGCGTCCGTGAAGATGCGGTCGGCCTTGACCATCGAGAGCAGCTTCCAGGTGGCCACCACCACGACCTGGATGCACACCACCCAGTAGATCGATACGGCCGTCAACGGCCACCGCAGGTGCGCGTCGCCCGGTGACGTCTCGGCCATGTGCGCGAACTGCCCGGGTAGGGACATGGTCTGCAGCAGGACCAGTATCGCGAACAGCACCACCAGGCACACCCGCAACGGCAGGACCGCTCGTTTCTCGATGTTCATACACCGACTATGAACCTATACCTATCGAAAATCAATAGGTGCGGGAAACGGCGGGCGGGCGTCGCGGTGGGCGGGCGAGATGGCGATCAGGCCGGGGCGGCGTGTTCGCGGATCCAGGCGTGCATGGCGATCCCGGCGGCCACGCCGGCGTTGATCGAGCGGGTCGAGCCGAACTGTGCGATCGAGACGGTCTTCGCGGCCCGCAGGCGCGCGTCCTCGCTCACCCCGGGCCCCTCCTGTCCGAAGAGCAGGACGCAGTCGCGCGGCAGGCTCGCGGTCTCGAGCGGCTCGGCACCGGGGAGGTTGTCGACGGCGACGACCGGCAGCCCCTCGGCGCGGGCCCAGTCCATGAGGGCGGCGACATCGGCGTGGTGACGCAGGTGTTGGTAGCGGTCGGTGACCATGGCCCCGCGTCGGTTCCAGCGGCGGCGGCCCACGATGTGCACCTCGGCGGCCAGGAAGGCGTTGGCGGTGCGCACGACGGTGCCGATGTTGGCGTCGTGGCCGAAGTTCTCGATGGCCACGTGGAAGGGGTGCCGACGGGTGTCGAGGTCGGCGACGATCGCCTCGCGGCGCCAGTATCGGTAGCGGTCGACCACGTTGCGGCGGTCGCCGGCGTCCAGGAGGTCGGGATCCCACCGGTCGCCGACCGGGCGCGGCTCCCCGGGATGCTCGGTCTCCCACGGGCCGACGCCGACCGCGCCCTCGCCCCACTCGGTCGGGCCCGCCGCCGTCACGAGGTCAGGCGCTGATTGGACAGCTTGACGAGTCGGCTGGGGGCGACCTGCGAGGCCAGGTACATGGCGGTGGCCTGCTTCCCGACCGGCCGGTGGACCTCGCGGCCCAGCGCCCGGCGGATCCTGCCGAACACCCCGGAGGGCTCACGCGCCGTCTGCTCGGCCAGGTCGAGGATCTCGCCGGCGACGTCGCCCTCCGTGAGGCGCACGCCCATCGTGCGCATCCCGGTGGTGTTCACGCCCTCGAGCATTCCGGTGCCCACGTACAGCGGCCACACCGAGCACACCCGAATGCCGTGGCGGGCCCACTCCAGGTCCAGTGCCTCGGTGATCCCGCGGACCGCGAACTTGGTCGCCGAGTACGTCGCCATCTCGGCCTGGCCGTAGATCGCCGACGCCGAGCAGAGGTTCACCACGGCCGGGGTGGCGGACTTCTCCAGGAACGGGAACGCGGCGCGACAGCCGTAGAGCACGCCCTTGACGTTGACGTCCACCAGCGCGGAGTCCTGCTCGAAACTCGCGTCCATGAACGGTGTGCCGTAGAGCAGACCGGCGTTGTTGACCAGCACATCCAGCGCGCCACCGCTACGGGCGGTGAGCTCGGTGAGAGCGGCCTCCCACGCGGAGGGATCGGTGACATCGAGCGAGCCGGTGACGATCCGCTCGTCTCCCTCGGCCCACGCACAGGGCTGGAGGTCGTACGCGCCCACGAGGTAGCCGGCGTCGGCGAACCGGCGCGCGGTGGCCTCGCCGATCCCGCGGCCAGCGCCAGTGATGAGGACCGTGCGGACGGTGCCGGTGGACGGATTTCCTGAGCGCGGTGCGCCCGCGGCGGTCACGACGCGCTCCCGGCGGTACGCGCCGCGGCGGCGGTACCGGTGAGCAGCAGAAGCGCCGCGGTGGCGTAGGTGTCGATCACGCCGACGTCCAGCGCCCGGGCGAGCGCGGTCCCGCCCTCGGTCTTGCGGCGGACGAGGATGAGCGAGTCGCTGAGCAGGAAGACCGGCCCGGCGACCGCCAGGACCGAGGCCGCCGGTCCGTGCGACCGGTCGACGGAGGTGGCCAACGCGGACAGCGTGGCGAGCAGCCCGCCGTACGCGGCGAGCGGGGCGTTCGCCCTGTCCTCCGTGAGCAGCACCGCGCCCGCGACGCCGGCGACGACACCGTGCACGGCGGACTGCACCGGCTTGAACCGCAGCCCCGACCGGAGCATGAGTCCGCCCAGGGCCAGGTGCCCCGCCCCGAACGCCGCCGCACCCGCGACGAGCCTCGACTTCGACCGGCTCGCGTGGCCGCCACCGAGCATGAGGATCACGTCGCCGGCGGTGTACGCCGCTCCGGTGGCCGACAGCAGCGCGGTGTCGACCGCGGAGAGCCGACCGTCGCGCAGCGCGATCGCCAGCGCCGCCGGCACGATCACCGGCTTGCACAGCTTCTCCAGCGCGCCGACCCCGGTGGCCTTGGCGATCTCCGTCCCCGCGGCGGCCGCGAGGAACGCGGGCCCATCCGGGCGGGAGGTGTCGCCGAGTGCGCCCACCCACTCCGTCAGCGCCTGCACCAGGCGATCGCGGAATGCCCTCGTCGTCGTCGTTGTCGTCGTGGTCCCCATCCTCGTCACTCCAGCCCTAGGTCGGTCAGGCCCAGCAACGCGCGGTACTCCACGCCCTCGGCCCGGATCACGTCGTCGGCGCCGGTCGCGCGGTCCACCACGGTGGCCACGCCCACGACCTCGGCGCCCGCCTCGCGCAGGGCGGCCACGGCCGTGAGCGGCGAGTTCCCGGTGGTCGTGGTGTCCTCGACGACCAGGACGCGGCGACCGACGATGTCGGGGCCCTCGATGCGGCGCTGCATCCCGTGCTTCTTGGCCTCCTTGCGCACCACGAACGCGTTGATCGGCCGGCCCGGCGCGTGCATGATCGCCGTGGCCACCGGATCGGCGCCCAGCGTCAACCCACCGACGGCGTCGAAGTCCCAGTCCGCGGTGAGTTCGCGCAGCAGCCGCCCGATCAAGGGCGAGGCCTCGTGGTGCAGCGTGGCGCGGCGCAGGTCGACGTAGTAGTCGGCCTCGCGCCCCGAGGAGAGGGTGACGCGACCGTGGACGACGGCCAACTCGGCGACCAGCTCGGACAGTCGCGTGCGGGCCTGGGCGTCGACGGTGACGGGATCGGTCATGGGACTCCTCGCGGGGACACGGTGTTCATTGACACGGTTGTGTGGTGACACGGTTTGTGGTGACACGGTTTGTGGTGACACGGTTTGTGGTGACACGGTGGGCGGAACGGCTGCCCCCGACTCTAGTCCGCCCCCGGAACGCCCCGACCCGCTGCGGCGTCGGGTCAGTCCCTGATGTCGGGCGGGAGCCGAAGCTTCGCGGTCTGCTCCACGTCCGGGTCGATGCCGGGACGCTCGCGGCCGGAGGCCTCGTCCGCCTGCTCGCTGGCCTCGTCGTTGGGTTGCCCGTCGGCCTGCCTATCGGACTCCGCGTCCGGCTCCGTGTCCGGCTCCGCGCGCCGATGATGACGCCGCCCGCTCGACGGCGTCGCCCCCACCTTGGCCGCGAGGTCCGCGACCGTCAGCCGGCCCGACTCGCCCTCCGGATCCTCCTCGGTGGTCTCGGCCCCGTGCCGGCCACCCGGCGTGTGGTCGAGGTCGGAGCCACCGTCGATGCGGGCGGCGTCGAACCGCTCGACCTCGTCGCGGATCTCGTCCTCGTCGTCCTCCGAGCCCAGGGGCTTGATGCCGGCGGCGCCGGTCGCCGCGCCCGCGGCGAGCGGAGGGACCGACGCGTCCTCGGGGTAGGCCTGCCCGACACCGCGAGTCGGACGCGACAGCGGGGGCCTCGGCGCCAGGTGGTCGGCCGCCACGTCGCCGCGGGCCGGGATCGGCCCCGACGGCTCCATGATCTCGGCAAATGGGTCGGGTTCCTCGGCGGCGGGTTCCGCGGTCTGTGCTGGCCCGGCGGCGACAGCGGTGACGGGTTCATCTGCGGCCTGGTCGCCCGCAGCGCCGTGCTCGGTGTCGTCCGCGGTGTCGTCGGCGGGGTCCCCACGGTCGGCCACGACGGGCACGTCGGTCAGGTCGCGCGCCCCCCTGCGGTCGGGGACCAGGCGGAGGTGACCGGCCCGCCGGGGCTCGGGCGCCGGAGGCGACGTGCCCTCCTCAGGGGCGACGGCGGTGGCCACGCCGGCGACCCGGCCGGTGTCCGTGTCGGTGTCCGTGTCGGTGTCCTCGTCGTCGACAACGGCGAAGTCCTCCGGGTCGGGCAGCACCGCCGTCGCCGGGGCGCCGTTCGTGCCGGTGCCGACCTCGCCGTCCATCCCGACGGTGGGGTCGGCCTCGGGGCCCGCCGCCGCGCCGGGCGCTCCGGGATCGATCTCGGAGGGCAACGCGCGGGCCCGCCCCCCGATCGGCGGGAACGGAGCCAGCACATCGGCAGCCCCGTGCAGTGCCATCACCACGTCATCCCAGGTGGAGGGGTCGTCGACGCCGTCGACCGTCGCCGCCACCCACTCGCCCTCGGCCCAGATGCGACGCACCCCGGCGGGCACCTCCCGAACGGCGTCGACCAGCCGATCGCGGTCGATGAGATCGAGACGGCCGTAGTCCGAGGTCCGGGCCTCCAGGACGCCGACCTCGCCGGCGTCGTGGAAGCCGGGCTCGGCCTCGACGTCCGGGCGACTCAGGTCGAGGACCACGTCGGAGGCGGTGTCGCGGCGCAGCGCGAGGACGGTGCGTCCGCCGGTGACGCCCATGATCGCCCGGCGACCGCGGAAGATCCCGTGGGACACGGTGCCCAGTGCGCTGAGCCCTCCCGAGAAGTCCCCGTGCATGAACTCCGGCGCCGGAGTGGGGGTCGGGGCGAACTCCCGGTCCTCCAGCCAGCGCACGACCGGCGAATCCGCCAGCGGGTCGGCGGGCGCCTCCTCGACCGGCTCGAGCGCGGTCGTACGCTGCCGACGCGCCGGCAGCAGTGCCCGGACCCGGTCCAGCAGCCGCGGCGATGACTCCGCCGTGGGCTCGGCCGGATCGAGCGGGGCGGGCTCGGCGAGACCGTCGTCTGCGACCGGGCCCCTCGTGGCGACGGCGTCCGCGCTCGCGTGCGTGTCCGCGTCGGAGCGGTCACCGAAATCGGCCACCGCGTCCGGCCCTGCCTCGGCGTCTGTGACGGGACCCCCAGCGCCATCCGCCGCCGCGGCCGTCTCCACGACATCGCCCGGCGCGTCGCCCGTGACCGGCTCCGTGCCCACCTGCGGCTCCGCGCCGCCCTCGGCCACCTCGCGCTCGATGTCGGACGCCTCGGACCGCTGGAACGGCGCGAGACGGGGCTCGCCCGCACGCTCGGCCGAGCCGGGATCCTGTCCCACCTCATCCGCCGACGCGTCGAGGAGCGGGACCTCGTCGTCGTCCTCCTCGTCCGGGGACTCCCCCACCGGCGGCGAGCCGACAGCCGTCCGCCTCTCGCGACGGGCGCCGCCACCCGCGCCGCCTCCCCGCTGCTTGGCGTCCAAGCGCAGCAGGACGAGCGCCGCGGCGAGCAGCACGAGGGCTACGAGGAACCAGATCCAGACCATGCCCCCAAGGGTAGTCAGGGGTGGCGGTGTGCCCGGCCAGGCGCAGCGGCGCGTGGGGGCGCGGCCGGATGAGAGACGGGCGTGGGCGAGGCGCCGAGGGCGGTCAGCGGGGCTGCTCGCCGATCGAGACCGGCCGCTTCCGGTCCGCCGACCACGCTGACCACGAGCCCGGGAACAAGCGACCCGCCTCGATCCCGGCGACCTCCATCGCCGCCAACGCGTGGCAGGCGTGGATGCCCGAACCGCAGTACACGACCGCGTCGGACCCACTGGTCACGCCCACCTCGGCGAACATGCGGCGGATCTGGTCGGCCGGCAGGAAGCGGCCGCGCTCGTCGAGGAAGTTCCCGGTGGGCATGTTCACCGCGCCCGGGATGTGTCCGGCGCGCGAGTCCATCGGCTCGGTGCGGCCCTCGTAGCGCTCCGGGGTGCGGGCGTCGATGAGCACGCCCCGCTCGGGCCACGTCGCGGTGTCCTCGATCCCGACGGTGAGCATGTGGTCCAGATCGAAGGTGAAGTCGCCGCGCGAGACCGGGTTCCCGGGCCCCACGGCGAGGTCCTCACCCTCCGCGATCCACGCCTTGAGCCCACCGTCGAGCAGGTAGACGTCCTTCTTGCCGGCCCAGCGCATGAGCCACCAGGCGCGGGCGGCCGACGTGTTGCCGCAGTCGTCGTAGATCACCACGCGACTGTCGTCGTCGATCCCGACCCGGCGCATCGCGTCCTCGAAGTCCTCGGGCGACGGGAGCGGATGACGCCCCTCGCGAACGTTGCGCTGCCCCGCGAGGTCGCCGGGCAGGTCCAGGTACTGCGCGCCGGGGATGTGGCCCGACCAGTAGTGCTCCCGGCCGTTCGCGTCCCCGAGCTGCCAGCGCACATCGAGGATCACCGGGGGAGGCAGCGCGACGACGTCCTCGATCAGCTCACGCGCCGTGACGAGGAGGGGGCTGACCTGGGTATCGGTGGTGGGGGCGGGTTCACTGGTCACGTGCCCAGGGTAGTCCTTTCGACGACGACGTGACTGATCGGCAAGACGTACTTTCCGTCACCCCGTACGCCTTGTAACACCTCCCACGGTTTTGTGACACCTATCACACTATGATAGTTTGTTCACCGTCCTGCACAGAAGCGAGTGCACCGTGCACTCGCTCAGACTCCCAAGGAGACGAATATGGGTTCTCTCAGCGCATCTGCAGAGGCCATGGGCGACGGCGGCCTCATGGCCCTTCTGGGCGTCATGGCCGGCACCGACGGCCTGGTCGGCGCATTGTTCGGTTCGATCGGCGAGCTGATCGGACTGGCCGGCGACGCGCCCGCCTGACCGTCAACCCCATACGGTCCGGCCCGCTCGGACCGCACGCAGCCATTCATTGACCACAGAAGGGAAATTCCATGCTTTTTGGATCCATTGGCAACATTTTCGGCGCCGTAGAGGGAAGCGTCGAAGCACTCGGGGGGTCGCTCGGCACCCTCCTCGGAACCGGCACCGGCAGCGGCGTCGGGTTGCTCAGCACCCTCTTCGACGCAATCTACGCCGCCAGCGGACAGGAAATCCCGCCGATCATGCTCTGAGTGCTCTCCGACGCTCCTGACAACCGAACGGGCCCCTGCGCTTGTGCGCAGGGGCCCGTTCGATTTCGCACTGTCGACGCCCCGTCGGCGGCCGAGCGCGTCAGCCGCGTCAGTCGAGGCTGAGCGACTCGCCGTCCTCGGCGAGCGACACGCTGACCGTGTCGCCGTCGCGGATGTCGCCACCCAGCAGGGCGCGGGCGAGCTTGTCGCCGATCGCCTGCTGCACCAGCCTGCGCAGCGGGCGGGCGCCGTAGGCCGGGTCGTAGCCCCGGCGGGCGAGCCAACCCTTGGCGGCGTCGTCGACCTCCAGGACCAGCCGCCGGCCCTTGAGGCGCCGCGCGAGCTCGTCGATCTGGATGTCGACGATCGACTCGAGCTGCTCCTCGCTGAGTGCGTCGAATGTCACGACATCGTCGAGTCGGTTAATGAACTCCGGCTTGAACGCGCGCTTGACCGCGTCCATCATCTGCTCCCGCGATCCGCCCGCGCCCAGGTTGGAGGTGAGCACGAGGATCGTGTTGCGGAAGTCGACCGTGCGGCCCTGACCGTCGGTGAGGCGACCGTCGTCGAGCACCTGCAGGAGGATGTCGAAGACGTCCGGGTGCGCCTTCTCGACCTCGTCGAGCAGGACGATCGTGTACGGCCTGCGCCGCACCGCCTCGGTGAGCTGCCCACCGGACTCGTAGCCGACGTAGCCCGGAGGGGCACCGACGAGCCGCGAGACGCTGTGCTTCTCGGAGTACTCGCTCATGTCGATCCGGACCATCGCCCGCTCGTCGTCGAACAGGAACTCCGCGAGCGCCTTGGCCAACTCGGTCTTGCCCACGCCCGTCGGGCCGAGGAACAGGAACGACCCGGTCGGCCGGTCGGGATCGGCGACCCCGGCGCGCGCCCGGCGGACCGCGTCGGACACGGCCCGGACGGCCTCGCCCTGGCCGACGACGCGGCGGCCGATCTCGTCCTCCATGCGCAGCAGCTTCTCGGTCTCGCCCTCGAGCATCTTGCCCACGGGGATACCGGTCCAGGCGGAGACGACCTCGGCGACGTCCTCCGGACCGACCTCCTCCTTGAGCATCGCGCCGGCCGCAGCCTCGCTCTCCTCTGCGTCGGCAAGTTGCTTCTCCAACTCCGGCAGCCGGCCGTAGCGGATCTCGGCCACCCGGGCGTAGTCGCCGTCACGCTCGGCCTTCTCGGACTCGGTGCGCAGGGCGTCGAGCTCCTCCTTGATGAGCTGCACACCCTGGATGGCGGTCTTCTCGTTCTGCCAGCGGGCGGTGAGCTCGGCGAGCTTCTCCTTGGCGTCGGCCAGCTCGGCCTGCAGGGCCACCAGTCGATCCTTGGACGCCGCGTCGGTCTCCTTCTGCAGCGCCACCTCCTCGATCTCGAGCCGGCGGACGATCCGCTCGGCGGCGTCGATCTCCTCGGGCCGCGAGTCGATCTCCATCTTGAGGCGGCTGGCGGCCTCGTCGACGAGGTCGATCGCCTTGTCCGGCAGGAACCGCTGCGTGATGTAGCGATCCGAGAGCGCGGCGGCGGAGACCAGGGCGGAGTCGGTGATGCGCACACCGTGGTGCACCTCGTACCGCTCCTTGAGGCCGCGGAGGATCCCCACGGTGTCCTCGACGCTCGGCTCGCCCACGTACACCTGCTGGAAGCGGCGCTCCAGGGCCGCGTCCTTCTCGATGTACTTGCGGTACTCGTCGAGGGTCGTGGCGCCGACCAGCCGCAGCTCACCGCGGGCGAGCATCGGCTTGATCATGTTGCCGGCGTCCATCGAGCCCTCGCCGGTCGCTCCCGCGCCGACGATCGTGTGGATCTCGTCGATGAACGTGATGATCTGCCCCTCGGCCGCCGTGATCTCGTCGAGCACCGCCTTGAGGCGCTCCTCGAACTCGCCGCGGTACTTCGCGCCGGCGACCATCGACCCCAGGTCGAGCGAGAGCAGGGTCTTGCCCTTGAGGGACTCGGGGACGTCGCCCGCGATGATGCGACGGGCCAGCCCCTCGACGATGGCGGTCTTGCCGACCCCGGGCTCGCCGATGAGCACCGGGTTGTTCTTCGTGCGGCGGGAGAGGACCTGGACGACGCGCCGGATCTCGGAGTCGCGCCCGATCACCGGGTCGATCTTGCCCTCGCGGGCACGGGCGGTGAGGTCCGTGGCGTACTTCTCGAGAGCCTGATACTGGTCCTCGGGGTTCTCCGTGGTCACGCGCGTGTTCCCGCGGACCGCCGTGAACGCCGCCTTGAGGGCGTCCTCGGTGGCACCGAGCTCGGTGAGGAGCTTGGCCGCGTCGCCACCGGTGTGACCGGCCGCGATCCCGACGAGGACGTGTTCGGTGGAGACGTAGTCGTCGCCCATCTCCGCCGCGAGGGTCTGGGAGTAGTTGATGACGGCGAGGGCGTCCCGGTTGAAGTTGGGGGCCGCGAGCCCCGAGCCGGACGCCTTGGGGTAGCCGCCGACGAGGCCCTTCGCCTGGGTCAGGGCGAGCTGCGGGTCCACCCCGCATGCCTGGAGGAGGGGACCCGCGATCCCGTCCTGTTGTTCGAGCAGGGCCACGAGCAGGTGGCCCGGACGCACATCCGGGTTACCCGCCGCGGAGGCGGCTTGGACTGCGGCCGACAGAGCCGCCTGGGTCTTGGTCGTGGGGTTGAACTGGCTCATCGACCGGTCCTTTCTTCGACGTATTGTTGAGCGTACTGGAATCAATGCCGGTTCCGTTCCGGCCGGACGTCTCGTACAACCTCCGCCTCCTTGAGTCTATTCCGCTCAAGTTAAGAGTTGTGTCACATACGAATGTGAACACCGTCCCGTCCTGAGTACACTCTGAGAGTCCTCCGCGGCCCCTCCCCCTCCCCCCTCGGCCGCCCTCCCTCCTCCTCAGGCAGATCCCGTGACCGACACATCCTCCCCCTCGCCTGCCCCGACGACCAGTGAGACCAGCCCATTCCGCCCTCCGAGGAGGTCGCGGGCCGCGGCCGCACTCGCGACCCTCGTCGTCGTCACAGCCGCGTGCACTCCCGCGGACGACCAGGCGCTCGCCATCGAAGCGCCCGGCACGGTCACGGTCACCATCACCGGCCCCTCGACCACAACCACGACTGCGACGACGACCGTGACGCGGGAGACGACCATCGCCGCCGCACCTGACGGCTCCCGCGAGCCGGCGGCCGGACCGACAGCTCCGGCAGGCCGGACGATCCCGGATGCCGTGGCGTCAGCGCCCACATCAGCCCCCCGAGTCGCAACAGACGTCAGCGCCGGCCAGCGCAACGCGGCCAAATCGGCCGAGCAGTACCTCGCCATCTCTGGATTCTCGCGCTCCGGGCTCATCGAACAACTCCAGTACGAGGGCTACTCCGCCGCCGACGCGACAGGCGCCGTGGACTCCCTGACCGTGAACTGGAACGAGCAGGCCTCGCGATCGGCCCGCCAGTATCTGGACATCTCCGGGTTCTCCCGTTCCGGACTCATCGAACAACTCCAGTACGACGGCTACTCGGCGGACCAGGCCGCCCACGGGGCGACCGCGGCCGGATTGTAGAACGGTGGAGTACTACAGTCCCTTAGCTCGCGCGACCAGGATCGTCATCTACATCCTGGCGGTCGTCATTCCGGTGGCGATCGCCTTGGCAGTGGTCGGCACGACCCCGTACCTGTTGGCCAAGGTCCCGGAACAGCACCGCAGCACGGTCGCGGCGATCGGCGAGGGCGCGGTCCGGCTCTCCGGCGGCAACGGGGGAATCTTCGGATCACCACGCACCCCAGCCACCGCAGCCCAGTACCCGCTCCCGGCCGGGACAATGCCATATAAAGGCGAATGGTCACCGCGACGTGCCCAGGACTTCAGCGCGCCGGCGGGCCTCCGGACCGGTCTCGACTACTCGGTGATGACCACCGACAGCGGACACATCACCCATTGGCCGTGCGGTCACGAGATACGGGTGTCGACTTTCGGAGCGCCGTCGGGGAACGTCGGGGACGTGGTCTGGGCCGTCGACACTCTCGCCTGGACGAGCGGACTGCCACTTCGGTACGCGGGCCCTGGTGCCGAACACGCTCGCGAGGCGGAAGGCACGATCTCCGTCACCTTCGGTCATCATCCGGATTTCGATCTCGACCCGACCATCGCGGGCGTCGGTGGGCCGACCGCACTGTGGGCGGATGGCCGAATCTCACGGGGCGCGGTGACGCTGCGGCCCGAGAAGATGAACCCCTATGGCGGCGATCCCGGAACTCGCACCGTAATCCTTCACGAACTGATGCATGCGGTCGGGGTGAACCACGCTGCCGATCACCGCGCTGAGGTAATGGCCCCGCAGACTGCCCCTATACCGCAGACGATCCTCGGCTACGGCGACCGGTTCGCGCTGCACATGGTCGGGTGCCACTGAGCCCGGGCATCGCCCGAATGAGGAATGCCGCCGACCCGGCGGGCCTACGCTCGCCTCATCTGACGACACCATCCCCGGAGGTTCCCATGTCCACCCGTACCCGCCCCGCGGCACTGGCCGCCGCCACTGCTCTCGCCCTCGCCGCGCTGACCGGCTGCGGTGCGATGGACCCGAACAAGGGAGGAGACACCACCTGTGGCGACTACATGGAGATGGCGCCCGAGGACCAGCGCGAGGTGATCACCACCTTCCTCGATGAGAAGGGGCAGTCCGATCCCGCCGGCATGGAGGTCACGCTCAACCAGGAGGCGGCCAAGCTGTACTGCAGCACCGTGGGGCAGACCAGCGATCCGATCCGCAACGCCGAGACCGGGTGACCCCTGAGCATCTCACCCCGTACCCCCACCCGACCGGAGTCGCCACCCAGCCCGCTGCGCGACCGCTACGAATAAGTGGTGAGAATGACGGTGGGAGAACCGGAGGTGCAGCGATGAGGAACGGCGTCGTCGTCGACATCGGTGGCAGTGGTACGCGGATCGGCGCCGTGGTCGACGGCCACGTGGTGGGCGTCCACGGGGCCGAGGTCGCCACGGCCGAGGACCTCGCCGCAGCGGTCCTCGCCGTCGACGACTCCCCCGCCGGTGTGGGCGTGTCCCTCCACGGACACGTCGACGCGGACCGGGGACGCGTGGTGTCCTCGCGGGCCGCCGCCTGGGCGGAGGGCGACCTGCGTACCGAACTCGTGTCGCTGATCGACGCGCCCGTCTCCGTCATCGGCGACGGTGACGCCCATGCCCTGGCACTGACGCGACTGCCCGACGTGGAGTTCGGCGGGATCGCCATCTCGCTCGGCTCCTCCCTGGCGTTCGGTGCGCTCAATCACCACGGCGCGCTCATCCACCCGTGCGGCCACACCGGATGGGACCTCGGGCACTGGCGCATCGTCGGCGACGGCACCAACACCGAGGCCTGGTGGGGGCTCGGCGGTCACGGGCTGTACGACCTCGAGCGCGAGCACGGCGACGGCGCCGCCGAGATCTACGCCTACCGGCTCGGCTCGTTCCTCGTGGACGCCGTCCAGCTCTTCCGCCCTCAGACCGTCCTGCTCACGGGGGGCATCGTGGTCGGTCTGGGCAAGGCCCTGCACGGCCCGGTCGCCGAACAGCTCCAGTCCCTGCCGATCTCGGTGTCCACCCCTCGGGTGGTCTTCTCGCCGTCGCGGGACACCGCGCTGTTCGGGGCGGCCGTCGCCGCGGGGCTGGCCTTCCCCGAGCGACGCTGAGGCGACGCTCGGGGCCTGGCCCCGACACCCGGCCCGCACGTTCTAGTCGAGCAGCCCCCGCAGGTCGTCGGCGGTGAGCGCGGCCGAGAAGTGCTCACCGCTGTCCAGGACGGACGCGAACAGCTCGGCCTTGCGCCGCTGCAGCTCGACCACCCGTTCCTCGATCGTGTCCCGGGCGACCATCCGGTACACCAGCACCGGTCGGGTCTGGCCGATGCGGTGCGCGCGGTCGACGGCCTGGGCCTCGGTCGCCGGGTTCCACCACGGGTCCAGCAGGAAGACGTAGTCGGCGCCCACGAGGTTCAGCCCGACGCCGCCGGCCTTGAGGCTGAGGCAGAACACCTGCGCGCCGCCCTCGGTGAACTCACCCACGGCCCCCGCCCGGTCGGTGGTCCGGCCGTCGAGGTGCGCCACCGTGATCCCCTCTGCGCGCAGGCGGTCCACGACCGTGTCGAGGTAGGTGGTGAACTGGCTGAACACCAGCGCGCGGTGCCCCTCGGCCACCACCTCCCGCAGCGCGGCGATGAGCTCGTCGGTCTTGGCCGAGGCGACCCCGGCGTGGGCCGGGTCGATCAGCGAGGCGTCCAGGCAGAGACGCCTGAGCACGGTCAGCCCGGCGAGGATGCTGATCCGGTTGGCCTCGAAGTCGTCGAGCAGCGCCAGCAGGGACGCGCGTTGCCGCGCCAGTTCCCGCTCATAGAGCCGGCGGTGCGTGGCCGAGAGTTCGATCTCCATCACCGCATCGGTGCGCGGGGGCAGTTCGCGGGCCACGAGCTCCTTTCGTCGCCGGAGCAGGAAGGGCCGCAGTCGCCGCCGCAGCCGGTCCAGTGCGGCCGTGTCACCGTTCTTCTCGATGGGCGTGCGGTACTGGGCACGGAAGTCCTTGGCGTCGGGCAGGACACCGCGGCACGACAGCGCCGCGACCGCCCACAGCTCGGTGAGGTTGTTCTCCATCGGTGTGCCGGTGACCGCCAGTAGGAAGTCGGCCCGCAGCCCGGCCAGCGCTGCGAAGAGCTTGGAGGTGGGGTTCTTGGCCTGCTGGGCCTCGTCGAGGATCACGCCGGCCCACTCGATGCCGGCGTAGGACTCGGCGTCCAGCCGCAGGACCGTCGCCGAGGTCACCACGATGTCGTGCGCACCGGCGTCCTCGGCGACCGTGGTGGCCGACTTGGCCTCGGTCGCCGACCGCCGTGCCACGCGCAGCGAGGGCACGAATTTGCGGGCCTCGGCCTCCCAGTTGGGGACGACCGACGACGGCGCCACCACCAGGAACGGGCCGGGCGCCCCGGCGCCGGCCCCGGCGCCCGGCGCGTCGCTCTTCGGCCCGGTCGCCCCGCCGTCGGCCGTCTCGTGGGCATGGGCGATGAGCGCGAGCGCCTGCACGGTCTTGCCGAGACCCATGTCGTCGGCGAGGATGCCGCCGATCCGGTGCCGCCACAGCATGGCCAGCCAGTCCAGCCCGTGCTGTTGGTACGGCCGCAGGTCGGCGTCGAGCATGGCGGGGACAGGCACTGGTGCGGGCTCGTCCGCGGCCAGTTCGAGTAGCGCCTTGGCGCGGCCCGAGGGCGGGGCCAGGTCGTCGGCCAACTCGGCCAGGTCGGCGAGCAGACCCGCCTGCCCGAGGCCGATCCGGACGCCCGTGGAGTTCGGCTCCCTGCCCACACGGTCGGCGGAGGCCGCCATCGCCTCGTCGAGCAGTACGCGCAGCTCCCCGAACCGCTCGAGGTCCACGGGGACCAGCAGCCCGTCGGAGGTGATGAACTCCTCCTGGCCGGTGACCACGGCCCGGAACACCTCCGCGAACGGGACGGGACGGCCCTCCACGGTCACCGATACGGTGAGACCCAGCCAGTCGATGCCGGACCTGTCGTCCTCGGTGGCCACGTGGATCCGCGGCCCCTCGGTGGCCCGCCGGATCTGCGGCACGCCCTCGAGGACCGTCACGCGGACGCCGTCGAGGGCGCCGAGTTGCTCGATTCCGTCGGTGAGCAGCAGACCGGCGTCGCGGCCGGCGATCCGGACCGGGCCGTCCGCGATCGTCCAGGCCCAGCCCGCTTCCGCGACGGCCGCCGCCAGCACCACCGCATCGAGGTCCGACGGGTCACCGCCGCGTGAGGCGACCACATCCGCCGTCAGGGGGCGGCGGCGCTCGGCCTCGGTGCCGTCGGACATGCGCATCACGTCGATGCGGTGCCACTGCACGACCAACTCCAGGCCCTGCCCGGCAGCGGGCCCGGCACCGGAGCCGCCGCGTGCACCGGCTCCCGCTCCCGCTCCCGCGAGGGGCCGGACCGTCAGTTCGAGCTCCACGCGGTCGAGTTCGGGGAGCTCGAGCCGCCCGACGCGGTCGACCACCGGGAACCGGTCGGCGAGGTCGGGCAGGAAGTCGGCGCAGAACTCCGCGACCGCCTCGTCCGGGACGCGGAGCGCCCGCCAGTCGCGCAGCCGCCGGGCCACTCCGGGGTCGAGCCGCCCGACCGGGGAGAGCTCCAGCACACGGCCCCGAACCAGCGCGACCATGTCCCCGTGCTCGCCCACGAGGGCGCCGGGCAGGGGGCGATCGAGTTCCTCGCCGTCGTCATCGTCCTCGTCGTCGTCGCCCGGGGCCCGGGCACCGTCCGGTTCCGGTTCCACCTCGGCGGCGGCGACCAGCACCACCTCCAAACCGTCGGGGCTCCACGCGGTCAATCCCACGCGGCGGGGTGGCCCGGGCACGACCTCGCGCAGGCCGTCACCGGGCACGATCTCGATCTCCGCCTCGGCCGCGGTGGCGATGAGCGGCCACAGTGCGGGGACCTCGGCGTCGCACAGGTCCAGCCACACGCGTGCCTGCCGGTGGCTGCGGGCGAGGGCGTCCACGGCGCGCAGCCACCCGGCCTGGGCCATCGACAGCGCGCCGTCCCAGCCGTAGCGGAGGCGGTCCCACTCCACCCCGGCCGACTTCCACCGTCCGCCACTGCCGGGGACGACGATCCGGGCCTTGAGGCGGTTGCCCAATCCGGGACGCAGGCCGCCCGAGCCGTCGTCCGGCGCCAGTTCGTCCGGGACCACCGAGAATTGCAGTCCCACCACCGGGGCCTCGGGTTGCCACCGCGGGGTGTCGAGCGCGCGCAGGGAGTCCTCGGCCTGCCGCCGCCAGTCGGGGATCGAGTCGTCATCGCTCGCCTGCGCGCTGACGAACAGCATGAGGGCGGCGGCGTGTTTGCAGTTCAGCCCGACGGGGCACGAGCACATGCTGCGCAGCGGGCGGCTGGACCCGTCCGCGGCCGGCACGGTGAGGTGGACGGCCGTGGAGTACCAGCGCCCGCTCCCCGCGGCGCCGCTGCCCTTGATGTTCGCGGTGAGCCGACGGGTGGCGGCGTCGTACGCCACGTCGCGGATCCGCGTCGCGTTGGCGTAGCCGCGGGCGCGCCCCAGCGCCGCCGAGCCCACGAAGGACTCGACGTCGGACTCGGGAACCCGGACGGTCGATGTCAGCACGCCGCCAGGCTAGAGGACGACGACGACGAGGTGCCCGGACACCGGAGTCGGTGAGCCCACTCCTGTGGAGGCGGAAAGGGCTGTGGAGAACCGGATGCCGAGAACCGGATGGAGGTTCGAAACCGACTCTTGACCGGCCTCGCCCACCGGCCTATCGTGATACCACATGGTTTCATATCGGGCACTCGAGGTGGGCCCCGGCGGTCCGGACTACAGCGACGACGAGGTGGACCGGATCTTCCGGGCCCTGGCCGACGCGACCAGGCGGGACATCCTCCGGCGCACCCTGGCCGGGGAATCCACCGTCTCCGAGCTCGCGGACCGCTACGACATGTCGTTCGCGGCCGTCCGCAAGCACGTCAACGTACTGGAGGAGGCAGGACTGATCACCGGCCATCGGATCGGCCGAGAACGCAGGATCCGGGGAGACCTCCGGGCGATCCGGGGAGCCCAGCGCCTCCTCGACGCCTTCGAGGACATCTGGCGGGCACGCGTCGACAGGCTCGACGCCCTCCTCGCCGAGGACTGACCCGTCACCGCAGGACACACACGAGGAAAGAGGCAGGCCATGCCTGTGACATCAGTGGACAGAGACCTCGACCGGCTGACCCTGACCATCACCGCGGAGTTCCCGGTGCCGGTCCGTCGGCTGTGGGACGCGTACGTCGATCCGCGCCAGCTCGAGAAGTTCTGGGGACCGCCCACGTGGCCGGCCACCTTCACCCGGCACGACGTGTTCCCCGGCGGCCGCTCGGACTACTACATGACCGGGCCGGACGGCAGCCGCGCGTGCGGGTACTGGGAGTACCTGTCGGTGGACGAGTGCCGGTCGTTCGAGGTGCTCGACGGCTTCAGCCACGACGACGGCCGGCCCAACACCGACCTGCCCACCATGCGGGCGGTGTTCACGTTCGGCGAGACGGACACCGGCTCCCGCCTCGAGACCACCACCTACTTCAACAGCCTGGCCGAGCTCGAGCAGCTCATCGAGATGGGCATGGAGGAGGGGACCCGCGAGGCGATGGGCCAGATCGACGAAGTGCTGGCCGACCTCCGGTCTTTCGCTGCCGACCGTGCGACCGCGGCGCAGCTCCTCAGCGACACGCAGGTCCGGATCAGCCGCGTCGTGCGCGGCACGCCCCGGCAGGTCTGGGACGCCCACCACGAGCCGGAGCTACTGAACCGGTGGTTCCACGGACCCGACGGCTGGGCGCTGGTCGGCTGCCGGGTCGCCTCGGCGCCCGGCGAGACCACCCGCTTCGAGTGGGCCCCCGACGACGGGGTCGAGGGCGAGGCGTTCGCCCTCACCGGGCAGCTCCTGGAGACCGACCCACCCCACCGGGAGGTCTTCACCGAGACGATGGAGGGCGTCGACGCACCGCCGACGCGCAACGAGCAGACCCTCACGGCCGTCGAGGACGGGACCCTCATGACGCTCGTCATCACCTACGACAGCGCCGACCTGCGCGAGACGATCCTCGGCACCGGCATGGTCGACGGGATGGAAGCCGGCTACCGGAGGCTGGAGGCGGAGGTGCTGACCAGCCCCTGACCGCCGCCCGATCGGCTACGGCCTACCCGCGGTCCTCGAGTGCGGAGGTCCGCGGGTCGGGGTCGGTGGTGGCGGTCTTGTCCGCGAACACCCGCTCGACGGCCAGCACGATCAGCACCACGACGATGCCGGCGGCCACGGCGGCCAGGACCGTCGGCCAGTTTGCGCCGGGGGCCAGGACCTCGGCCTCCTCGGTCTGCCACGGCCACAGCGCGCGCAGTGACCCCAGCATGAGCCCGGCCATGGCCACCAGGGTGGGCTTGCGGAAGTCCTCGAGCAGGCGGTCGAGGACCTTGACGAACAGGGAGATCCCGACGAGCGCGCCCAGGGCGAACACGCCGAGGTAGGCGAAGTTCCGGTCGTCGACGGCACCGAGGGTCGGGGCGTAGAGCCCCATCGCCAGCAACAGGTAGGACCCCGAGACGCCGGGCAGGACCAGGGCGCAGATCGCCACCGCCGCCGCGACGAACACCAGCAGGTAGGAGGGGTCACTGATCGAGCCGCTCGGCAGCCCGGACAGGACGAACGCGAACGCGGCACCGAGGACGAAGATCAGGCCCAGCACCCAGTTGCGCCCACCCGGGGTGGACCGCGCCATCCCCAGCGGCACGGCGATGCTGGCGGCGACCATGCCGAGGAACAGCCCGCGGGCGATCTCGGGACTGCCCTCGACGAAGCCCTTGAGCACACCGGCCATGGTGAAGACCATGACGAGCATGCCCAGCGCCAGCGGCAGCAGCAGCCACCAGTCGACGTGCCGGAACGCCGCGCGGGTGCGGGCCCGACGCTCCGGCCCGAGGGCGGCCGAGCGCAGGCCGTCCACGACGTGCGCCCCGGAGTCCAACAGGCGCGGATAGACGCCGGTCACCAGCGCCACCGTTCCGCCGGAGACGCCGGGCACGAGCTCGGCCATCCCGATGAGCGCGCCGCGGACGACGTTGCCGGCCATCCCCAGCGGTCCGGGCCGGACCGGCACCGGCGTGCCGGGGTCGAGATCGGCGTCGTCGACCGGGTCGTGGACGGACCGGACCGGATCGTGGGCGGACCCGGCCGGGCCGTGGGGGTCGCGGGAGGGCCTCGACGAATCGGCAGTCATCGTTACAGCTTCCCCGAACCACGCCCCTCGATCCAAGCGACGCACCCGGGGCGCGGGGGGATGACTAGGCTCGACAGTCCAGCGGCACGTCATCCGGCGACGTGCCCCCGGGCCGGCGTGGGAGGTCGGGACATGCCGATGCACTACCCCCCGCTGCCCGACGGCACCTACCGGTACGGCGACCCGCCGCAGCCGTTGCCCTCCCCCGTCCCTGCCTCTTATACACTTATCCGCACCCACGAGACGGTCGTGGTCCTGGGCGTGGTCTTCCTCGGCCCCGGATCCGACCCCGGCCGCGGTACCGACCCGTCGCGCGGCCCCTTCCCGCAGGCCCTCCCCCCGGCCGAGCGGGCACCGGGGTCCGGATCGTTCACGGTCGACGGCACGTTCACCGTCGTCTCGACCCCCGCGGAACCGGTCTCCGGCGACCGCACCGGCTGCGACCTGCCCATCACCCTGTCCGACATCGGCGAGGGCACCACCATCACGCTCATCGACAGCGGCGCCGCGCAGATCGGCACCGCCATGCTCGTCTACTCCGGCGGCGACCTGTCCTCGTGCACCTTCACCTTCGAGTTCCCCGACGTCCCCGCCGGCGGCTCGTTCTACATGGTCGAGCTGCCCGGCCGCGGCCAGCTGACCTACACCGAGGGCGAACTGCGCGCGGGTGTCGACATCACCCTCGGTCGGTGAGCCGGGCCGGTCGGTGAGCAGCCCCGGTCGGTGAGCAGCGTCGGGC
>NZ_JABFAN010000006.1:185058-231021 GCF_017168155.1 Dietzia sp. KRD202
GGCCGGGGTCGAAGGCGGGCCGGGGTCGCGCGCACTCCCGGCGGGGGTGCCGGGCGCGCGGATAGGGTGGGGACAGCGACGACGACGAGACGGGAGGCGTGCAACGGTGAGCAACGGCCCCGGACCGGACCATGGTGACGAACCGTTCCGCGCCTCCGAGGTGGAGCGCCTCGTGGAGGACATCGACCTCGACCCGTTCCTCGGTACGCCTGTCGACCCGTTGGCTGAGCCGCTCGAGCAGCCTGTGCCCGTCGAGGCGCAGATCCCGCCGCTGCTGGTCCTGAGGGACCTCTTGGTCGACGAGCGGTTCCCGGAGCTGTTCGCCCGGGCGCTGCGCGCGGCCGACCCCGACTTCCGTGAACTGTTCCCCCGCGACGCCACGCCGGTACTCCGGGACTTCGCGCGGGCGATGCGGTGGGCGTTCGAGACCACCGAGTACGCGCGCGGCGACCGCGCCAAGGTCGATGAGGTCGTCGAGTTCGCCCGCCACCTGGGCGCCGATCACCGCAAACTCGAACTGACGCCCGGGCATCACCGGCGCTTCGGGGAAGCGCTGGCCCACACCCTGCGGCACCTCGCCGGCCGCGCCTGGGACGACCGGCTGGAGACCACCCTGGGCACCGCCTACCGGGTGCTCTCGACCGCCCTGCAACAGGGCGCGGCCGTCGACGAGGGCCCCGCACGCGTAGGCGCGACCGTGGTGGAGATCCTGCGACCCACCCGCGATGTGGTGGTGGTACGGCTCATCAGCGACGTGATGGTCGACTACCACCCGGGGCAGTACCTCAGTGTGCTCACGCCCTACTCGCCCGGCGTGTGGCGGCGGCTCAGCCCGTCGATCCCGTCGAACCCGGCCGGGCAGATCGAGTTCCACGTCCGCGACGTGCCCGGCGGCGTGCTCAGCAGCTCACTGGTCCGCAGCGTCGGCGTCGGTGACCGCTGGGTGCTCGCCCGCCCGCTGGGGATGCTCGAGGTCGACCGGTCCGAGCCGACCCGGGACGTGCTCATGATCGCCGGCGGCACCGGGATCGCGCCCCTGCGGTGCCTGCTGCTGGACATGATGCGCCACGCCGACAACCCGCGCGTCCACCTGTTCTACGGGGCCCGCTTCCCCGGCGATCTCTACGACCTGCCGACGTTGGTCGACCTCGCCGCCACCGCCCCGTGGTTGACGATCCAGCCCGTCGCCGAGGAGGACGAGGATCCCTGGTGGGCCGGCCCCCGGCAGGACCTGCCCCGCACCCTGCACCGTCGGCAGACCGGGACCCTGGTCCGGGCGGTCACGCAGTGGGGGTCGTGGGCCGACCGGCAGGTCATCGTCTCGGGCTCACCCGAGATGCTGCGCGCGACGGTCCGCGGTCTCGTCGCGGCGGGCACCCCGCGGGAGAACATCAGCTTCGACCGCCCCTGACAATCCCGCCGCGCGGCGCAGCCACCCACGTTGCCATCCAGAAGACAGTTCCGCACACGACGGCCGAGAGCGGGTGTGCGGAACTGTCTTCTCGATGCGGGAACGCGCCGCGGCGGCCGGATCAGCGCGCCGCCGCGACGGTGTCGGCGTCCTCGCCGGCGCCGGGCGCGCCCTCGTCGGAGTCGTCGGTCGTGTCACCGCCGTCGCCGGCTGCGGTACCGCCGCCCGCATCGTCGTCCCCGCCGTCCCCGTCCCCGTCGCCGCCGCCGCCGTCGTCGCCCTGGCCGTCGCCGTCGCCGGCCTGGGGCTCACCCGCCGGCGGGACGGGGGTCTCGGTGCTGGTCTGCGGAGTGGAGGTGGTCGCCCCCGTCGTGGTGGTGGGACTGGTCTGCGAGGTGGTGGTGCTGGTGGGCGCCTCGCACGGCTGGAACACGCGGCGGAACCGGTCGGGGACGCCCAGCTGCTCGAGTTGCTCGCGGCACACGTCCGAGGTGGGCTCGGCCAGGAACTCCCAGTCGTCGTCGCGCCACGAGAGCAGCTCGATCTCCCCGTCGTCGCGGGTGACCAGCAGGAACCGCTCGTCGCATTCCCGCACGGTCGTGCCGCTGCCCAGCTCGTCGGCCACGAAACCCGGGCTACAGCGTTCGGCGGGACTCGGCGGGCCGGTCGTCGTGGGCTGCGTCGTCGGCGGCGTGGTCCGGGTGGTCTGCGAGGTGGTGGTCTGCGTCGTCGTGGTGGGGGTGGCGACCGGGTCCTCGCCGCCGCCGGTCGCGGAGACCAGCCACACCACCAGCGCAGCCACCAATGCGACCGCGAGCAGGATGGCGGCGATCATCCACGGCGTGGACCCGCCGTCACCGCCACCGTCGTCCCAGGCGTCGCCGTCCCCCGGCGGCGGGACGTCCCCCGGCGGCGGCACGTCCGCGGCGGGGTGGCCGGAGGCGGGGACGCCCGCGGCGGTCGGATAACCGGACGCGCCGGGACCAACCCCGGGCGCCCCGGCCCCGGCGGCCGCGCCGAACGCCCCCGCACCACCGGCCGCCCCGGCAGCCCCACCCGCGGCCGCGGCTCCACCGTCCGCCGGGTACTGCGACCACGCCGTGCTGCCCTCCCCCGCGCCGACCGGCGGGAGGTGCTCGGTCGGCGGGTCTGTGGGCGGCAGTTGCTGCGTCGGCGGGTCGGCACCCGGCTCGACCGCCGGATTCGGCTCGGTGACGGCGTCGTCGCCCGGCTGCTCCGGATCAGCGGGTCGGCCGCCCCGGTCCGGGCCGTCCGGCCCGGTCACCGCGGAACCTGCCCGCCGGAGGGCTCCGTGACCCGTCCGTTGGCGAGCACCGGGATCACCTTCCGGATACCGGTGACCTCCTCGTCGTCGACATCCACCACCAGTAGCTCCGATCCGGCGCCGGCCTCGGCGCGCACGGTCCCGTCCGGTCCGACGAGCAGCGAGTGGCCGACGCCGGTGGGGGCGCCGGGCTTGACCTCCACGCCCTCCACCTCGGGATCGGCCTGCCCGACGGCGAACAGGAACGTGGTCGAGTCGAGCGCGCGGGCGCGGGCGAGCAACCGCCACTGGTCGACCTTCCCCTCGCCCGCGCCCCACGAGGCGCTGCACAGGGTGATCCGGGCGCCGGCGGTGGCGAGCGCCGTGTACTGGCCCGGGAAGCGGATGTCGTAGCAGACACTCAGACCCACGCCCACGCCGTCGACCGTCACGACGTGCGTGGCGTCGCCCGGCTCGACGGTGTCGGACTCCGCGAACCCGAACGCGTCGAACAGGTGGATCTTGTCGTACCCCAGGTGGAGGTCGCGGTCCGGCCCGCCGTCGGCGTCGCCGGCCGGCCCGGTGACCAGGAGGGTGTTGCGGACGCGGCCGCCCTGCCCGGGCGTGAACATGCCGACGACGACGAGGACACCGTGCTCCCGAGCCGATTCGGCCACCGCGGTCGCCCACGGGCCGTCGAGGGGTTCGGCGATCTCGTCCAGCCGGCCCGCACCGAACGCCCGCATCGTGGCCTCGGGGAACACCACGACCCGGGCCCCCTGCGCGGCGGCCTCGGCGACCGACTCGCGGACCAGCCGAAGGTTGTCCTGCGGGTCGCGTCCGGTCAGGATCTGGGCGGCGGCGATGCGCACGGGTCGTCCTCCTCGTCGGCGGCGGGCTGTCGTCTCAGCCGGCTGGGGCGTCTCCCCCCGACGCTACCCGCGTGCGGGGTCGGCGTCCCCGCCCCGGGCGGTGACCCGCCGCGCAATCCCGGCACCGCGCTCCCACAGCCACCACACGCACACCCCCACCGCGAGCGAGGCGACCCACGAGAGCCACGGGTGGCCCGCGTCCCGGATCGGCGGATACACGAGGAAGTGGGTGAGGTAGATGAAGAGCGAGGCCGCCGCGAGGGGGGTCACCACCCTGACCACCGGCCGGGGCAGCCGGACGGCGGGGATCCAGATCAGGGCGAGGATCCCGGCCACGATCACCACCTCCCGCCCGGGATCGCCGAACCAGCCCGGCACGCACACGAGCGCGACCGCGGAGCAGGCGAGCCGCGCCCACATCGCGGTGAGTCCCGCGCGGTGCCCGCCCGATCCGCCCGGCCCGCCCGGTCCGGACCCCCCGGGTTCGGTCCGCGCCACGGCCCAGCCGAGCGCGAACAGCCACAGCACCGCCGGCGCCGAGTACCACACGAGGGGCCCGCCGCCGAGGTCGATGACGGCGTACCGCACCAGCAATCCGAGCCCGACCAGCGTGGCCGGCAGCGCGAACGGCCACCGCCGGTCGAGCCTGCTGACCGCGGGGACGGCCATGAGCGCGGCCACGCCGAGCAGCAGGTAGACCGTCGCCTCGACGAACCACATCTGCCACGGGTTCCACCAGCGGTCGTCGGACCAGGAGCGGGGACCGAGGAAGTGGGTGGCCAGCAGCGGCGAGTACCAGTGGTAGCGGCTGGTCAGCGGGGTCACGAGCAGCAGCCACACCACGGCGGGGACCGCGATCCTCCCGACCGTCGTGAGCACGCCCCGGGCCCGCTCGCGGGCGCTGGCGGAGTGCAGCCGGAAGCGGGCCAGGGAGTACCCGGTCAGCGCCACCAGGACGTGGGCGCCGCCGTAGACAGCGAACGCCCGGGTGTGCCCGCCCACGATCGTGAGGATGAACAGGGCGCGCAGCACCACCGAGGTGTCGACGCGGGCCCACGCCCGCCAGGGGGTCCAGCGGGAGGCCGCCGGGGGACGCGGTCCGACCGCTCGGGTGTCGAGCTCCCCCAGTGGGCGCAGGTGCCAGTCGCGGGGCAAGCCGGGGACCCGCTCCTCGAGCCGGGTCGAGAGCACCACGTAGGTCAGGGAGTCCCCGCCGAGGTCGACGAACGTGGCGTCCGGCGGGCAGGAGTCCAGGCCGAGCGCATGGGCCACGAGTGTGCTGGGCGCGTCGGCGTGCGCCCCGGCGCCGGTCCGCGCGCGGTCGGCGACGAGTGCACGCAGTGCGGCCTGGTCGACCTTGCCGGCGGGGGTGCGGGGAGGGTCGACGACGACGACCTGCTCGACCGCCGAGGTGGGCAGTCCCGAGGCCGTCGCGGCGGCGGTGGCGAGGGCCCGCGAGCGCTCGCGGGTGACCACGACCAACCGGTCGGGCTCCCCGACGCACCAGGCGTCGAACCCGCCGTCCGCCAGGGTCGATTCCACCCGACCCAGGTCGATCCGGTGCCCGAAGATCTTGGTCTCGCGCCCCATCCGCCCGACGATCTCCACGAGGCCGTCGTCGGCGATGCGGGCGAGGTCCCCGGTCCGCAGCTCGTCGAGCTCGGGCCCGCGGGCGAGGTCGGCCGAGGTGCGGGCGTACCCCATCATCACGTTCGGGCCGCGGTACACCAGCTCACCGGGGGCGTGCGGCTCGGTTCCCCGCGGACGGTCGACGCGGAAGGAGCCGCCGGGGATCGCGATCCCGATGGCCCCCGCACGGGTCCGCGCGAGGTGAGGGGGGAGGTACGCCATACGCGCGGTCGCCTCGGTCTGGCCGTACATCACGACCAGTTCCGCCCCGCGCGCCTCCAGGTGCGCGGCCAGGCGACGCACCGACTCGGGCGCGAGGCGCCCGCCCGCCTGGGTGAGGTAGCGCAGGCGGGTGAGGCGGTCCAGTCGGTCGAGACCGACGCGCTCGAGGAGTTCGACCGTGTGCGGGACGGCGGCGAACGTCGTCACCTGCCCGGCCTCCGCCCGGTCCCAGAACGCCGGTGCGGAGACGGAGTCGGAGTTGAGCACCACGGACGCGCCGGCCAGCAGGTGACTGTGCAGGACGGACAGGCCGTAGCAGTAGTGCGGCGGCAGGGTGGTGATCGCCCGGTCCCCCGGCACGATGCCCAGGTAGTCCACGATCGACCGCGCGTTGGCCAGCACCGCCCGCCGGGACTGCCGGACGAGCTTGGGTGCGCCCGTGGACCCGGAGGTGCTCAGGAGCAGTGCGAGGTCGGGATGCAGGTCGTGCCGCGGCGGCGCCGTGAGCACCCCGGGCGGGACGGGTCGGCCGTCCCCCGCGACAACGTCGGGGTGCCATGCCGCGAGGAGGTTGTCGGTGGCCGCGCCCTCCGGCGGCAGGAGGAGCACGACGTGGCCGGCGGAGTGGGCGGCGAGATAGTCCACGAGGAACTCGATGGTGTTCGTCGCCACCAGGCCTATCAGGCGACGACCGGTCGTCACGGGCGGGTACTCGGCGGCGCGCTCGGCGCTCATCCGGGCGAGCGCGGAGTAGGTGTACTCCGCCTCGCCGGTCACGACGGCGACCGCGGTGCCGCGCCCGGCGGACTCGCCGAACAGACCGGGCGGAGCCTGCCCCTGATGCGTGCGTGCGACGGTCACGCGCCGAACTATATTAGGTGAGGCTTCGCTATGAAAGTCGGGCGGATCCGGTCATCAGCCGTCGCGGCGGCCCGTCTCCCGCTGGTGACGGGGCCGCCACACGACCACCGACGTCGAGCGGGGCACGTGGACGAGTTCACCGCCCGCCCGAGCGGAGGACCCGGAACGGCGACGGAGTTCGGCGACCTCCTCGACCAGTTCGGACACGCGGCTGCGCAGGGCGTCGACCTGATTGGTCAGCTCGATGATCCGCTTGATGCCGGCGAGGTTGACGCCCTCCTCCTGGCTGAGGCGCTGGACCTCGCGGAGCAGTGCCACGTCCCGCAGCGAGTAGCGTCGCCCACCGCCGCTGGTGCGCTCGGGGGTGACGATCCCGAGGCGGTCGTAGGTTCGCAGGGTCTGGGCGTGCAGCCCGGACAGTTCGGCGGCCACCGAGATCACCAGGACGCTGTCGTCGGGCCCCAGCTCCCCGACGTCACGCCGGGGGCTCATGCCGACCCGGCCCAGCCCGACCGCGGATCGAAGCCGGCGGCGCGCAACGCGTCGTCATAGGCGGCGAGCTCGGCTTCGGCCATCCCGGCGGGGGGCGTGGCCACCCGGAGAGTGACCTTGAGGTCACCGGTTCCGGACTTGCGTGCGATACCCCGGCCGCGCACCCGAAGGATCTGTCCGTCGCGGGAGCCAGCGGGGATCTTGACGGTCACCCGCCCGGTGAGCGTGGGTACCGACACCTGGGCGCCGCGGACCAACTCCGGGTAGGACACCGGCAGGTCGACGAGCAGGTCGGCCCCGTCGCGGTCGAACACCTGGTCCTTCTGGACGGTGACCGTCACGTACAGGTCGCCCGACGGTGCCCCGCGGAAGCCCGCCTCACCCTGCCCGGAGAGCCGGATGCGCTGGCCGTCGGAGACGCCGGCCGGGACCTTGACGTTGATGGTGCGGGTGCGGTCCGTGACGCCGCTACCCGCACACTCGGTGCACGGGTCGTCGATCTTGGACCCGGTGCCGCCGCAGTCGGTGCAGGGCTCGGCGAAGCCGAAGGCCCCCTGGGTGCGCTGGGTGACGCCGGCACCGTGGCAGGTGCCGCACACCTTGGGGCTGGTCCCCGGCTTCGCGCCACTGCCGTGGCAGATCAGACACGGCGAGGCGGAGGAGAGTTTGATCTGGACCGTCTCGCCGAGGGCGGCCTCACGGAAGGACAGGGTCAGGGCGGTCTCGACGTCCTGGCCGCCCCGCGGGCGCTGTGCCCGGCCGCGGCCGGCCCCGCCGCCACCCGGGCGGGCCTGGTTGAACAGGCCGCCGAACAGGTCGGAGAATCCCCCGGCACCGCCGGCGGGCCCGCCGCCACCGAAGAGGTCGTTGATGTCGAAGTCACCGCCGGAGGCGGTGTACCGGCCCCCGCCACCCGGGGCGAAGCCGCTGAACCCGCCGGAGGTGACCTGGTCGCGGAAGGCGTCGTACTCCTTGCGCCGGGCGGGATCGCCGATGACGTCGTTGGCCTCGCTGATCCGCTTGAACTTGTCCTCCGCGGCCGCGTTGCCCGGGTTGGAGTCCGGGTGGTTCTCCCGCGCGAGCTTGCGGTAGGCCTTGCGGATCTCGTCCTGGGTGGCGGACTTGGAGACGCCCAGTTCGGCGTAGTAGTCCTTCTCGACCCATTCGCGCTGACTCACCAGACGCCTCCCTTCTTCTTGTTGCAGTTCGTCTTCTTATTGCAGTGTTCGGGTCTACGAATTCTCTCAGTTCCCCGGCACGTCTGGGGTGGGTCGGCGTGCGGGTGCGACCCGAATCGTCTCGGGACGCACCCGCACGCCGGGGTGGTGAGCCGGGTGGCTCAGCGGACGATCACCATCGCCGTCCGCAGGGTCCGCTCACCGTGGCGGTAGCCCTTGCGCAGGATCGTGCCCAGCACGGGATCGGAGCCCTCGGACTCGTCCTGCACGGCCTCGTGGAGGGCCGGGTCGAACGCGTCACCCTCCTCGCCGAAGGCCTCGACGCCCTGGGCGGTGAGCAGCGCGCGGACCTTGTCGGCGAAGACCTTGAGCGGCCCCTCGGCGAGGTCGCCGTGCGCCTCGGCCCGGTCGAGGTCGTCGACGATCCCCAGCAGCTCGGTGAGGACCGAGCCCTTGGCGGTGTCGATGATCGACTGGCGGTCACGTTCGACGCGGCGGCGGTAGTTGGCGAACTCCGCCGACACCCGCTGCAGGTCCGCGGTCCGCTCGTCGAGCTGCGCCTGCAGCGCGGCGGCCGGATCGTCCGCGGGAACGTCCCCGGTCGGGGTGCCCCCCGCGTCAGCGGCATCGGCTGCAGTGCCGTCGGCCGCCGGCGCGGTGCCGTCGTCGTCGACGATCTCGGCCTCGACCGCCTCGGCGGCCTGCTCGGCCTCGTCGTCGGCGCCGGCCCACGCCGCCTTCTCGGAGGCGTCGGTCTGCTCGGGGCGGGTCACTTGGACTCACCCTTCGTCTCGTCCTCGTCGACCACCTCGGCGTCGACCACGTCGTCGTCGGCCGCGCCCGCACCCGACGCGTCGCCGGCCTCGGCACCCTCGGCCGCGGAGGCCTCGTAGATGGCCTGGCCGACGGCCTGCGCCTCGGTGTTGACCTTCTCGACCGCGGACTTGATGGCGTCGACGTCCGAGCCCTCGAGGGCGGTCTTGGCGTCGGCGATCGCGGCCTGGAGCGACTCCTTCTTGTCGGCCGGGATCTTGTCCTCGTTCTCCGAGACGAACTTCTCCGTCTGGTAGATCGTGGACTCGGCCTGGTTGCGGGCGTCCGCCTCCTCGCGACGCTTGTGGTCCTCGGCGGCGTGCTCCTCGGCGTCCTTGATCATCTGGTCGATCTCCTCCTTGGACAGGCCGGAGCCGTCCTGGATGATGATCGTGTTCTCCTTGCCGGTGCCCTTGTCCTTGGCGGTCACGTGGACGATGCCGTTGGCGTCGATGTCAAAGGTGACCTCGATCTGCGGCACGCCACGCGGCGCGGGGGCGATACCGGCGAGCTCGAACGAACCGAGCAGCTTGTTCTGCGCCGCCATCTCGCGCTCGCCCTGGAAGACCTGGATCTGCACGGACGGCTGGTTGTCGTCGGCGGTCGTGAAGGTCTCCGAACGCTTGGTCGGGATCGTGGTGTTGCGCTCGATGAGCTTGGTCATCACGCCACCCTTGGTCTCGATGCCCAGCGACAGCGGGGTCACGTCGAGCAGCAGGACGTCCTTGACCTCACCGCGGAGCACGCCGGCCTGCAGCGCGGCACCCACAGCCACGACCTCGTCCGGGTTGACGCCCTTGTTGGGCTCCTTGCCGCCGGTGAGCTCCTTGACCAGGTCGGTCACGGCGGGCATACGGGTCGAACCGCCGACCAGCACGACGTGGTCGATGGAGCCGACCGAGATGCCGGCGTCCTTGATCACGGCCTGGAACGGGTTGCGGCAGCGATCGAGCAGGTCCTGCGTGATCTTCTGGAACTCGGCACGCGAGAGCGTCTCGTCCAGGAAGAGCGGGTTCTTGTCCGCGTCGACCGTGATGTACGGGAGGTTGATCGAGGTGGACTGCCCGCTGGACAGCTCGATCTTGGCCTTCTCCGCCGCCTCGCGCAGGCGCTGCAGGGCCATCTTGTCCTTGGTCAGGTCGATGCCGTTCTGCGCCTTGAACTTGTCGACGAGCCAGTTGACGATCCGCTGGTCCCAGTCGTCGCCACCGAGGTGGTTGTCGCCCGAGGTCGCACGGACCTCCACGACGCCGTCGCCGATGTCGAGCAGGGAGACGTCGAAGGTGCCGCCACCGAGGTCGAAGACCAGGATGGTCTGCTCCTTGTCGCCCTTGTCGAGGCCGTAGGCCAGGGCTGCCGCGGTGGGCTCGTTGACGATGCGCAGGACGTTGAGGCCCGCGATCTGACCGGCGTCCTTGGTGGCCTGACGCTGGGCGTCATTGAAGTAGGCCGGAACGGTGATGACGGCGTCGGTGACGTCCTCACCGAGGTAGGACTCGGCGTCGCGCTTGAGCTTCTGCAGCGTGCGGGCGCTGATCTCCTGCGGGGTGTAGGTCTTGCCGTCGATCGAGTCCGACTTCCAGTCCGTGCCGATGTGGCGCTTGACCGAGCGGATGGTGCGGTCGACGTTGGTGACCGCCTGGTTCTTCGCCGGCTGACCGACGAGGACCTCGCCGTTCTTGGCGAACGCGACGACCGACGGGGTCGTGCGCGCGCCCTCGGCGTTGGCGATGACCGTGGCGTCGCCGCCCTCGAGGACCGCGACGGCCGAGTTGGTGGTGCCGAGGTCGATGCCTACTGCACGTCCCATGATGTTCTCCTTCTACTGACGTGTACGGGTTCTCTCTAAGCGGACCCGGCTCAAGGCTCGGATCGATGGCTCCACCCTGCCTGCCGGTGGCCTGCCGCGTCAACCCGAGTTGAGCCTGGCCCGCTGAGGTTTGTCGCCCCGTATAACCCCCACTCTGTCGAATCCATTCCGGCGGTGGCGCAACTCACACCATTGATTGAGCCCGCCGGGCTCAACAACGGGAAGAGCGCCCCGGCCGCCGCCTCTCGGCGGTGCGGCTCGGAGCATGGGAAGGGGAAGGTGCGGGAAGGAGAAGGTGCGGGAAGAAGAAGGAGGTACGACGACGACGAGGTCCGCCGTCGCCCGGATCAGATCAGATGACACCCTGCGCGAGCATGGCGTCGGCGACCTTGCGGAACGCGGCGATGTTCGCCCCGGCCACCAGGTCACCCGGGGCGCCGTACTCCTCGGCGGTCGCCGCCGCGGTGGCGTGGATGGAGGTCATGATGCGGTCGAGCTCGGAGTCCACCCGCTCGAAGTCCCACAGCAGCCGACCGGCGTTCTGCCGCATCTCGAGACCGCTGGTGGCCACGCCGCCGGCGTTGGCGGCCTTGGCGGGCCCGAAGAGGATGCCGGCCTGGTGGATGACCTCCACCGCCTGCTCCGTGCACGGCATGTTGGCGCCCTCGGCGATCACGCGGCACCCGTTCTTGGCGAGCGTGCGCGCCTCCTCGGCGTCGAGCTCGTTCTGGGTGGCACAGGGCAGCGCGATGTCGCACTCCACGTCCCACACGGAGCCGGTCTCCCGGTAGGTGCAGTTGCCCCGCTCCCGCGCGTAGGCCGACAGCCGTTCGCGGCGGACCTCCTTGACGTCCAGGAGCAGGTCCAGGTCGAGACCGTCCTCGTCGTGGACGTAACCCTGGCTGTCCGAGCAGGCCACGACGGTCGCGCCGAGCTGGGCCGCCTTCTTGGCCGCGTAGATCGCGACGTTGCCGGAGCCGGAGACGACCACCCGGGAGCCCTCGAGGCTGTACTCGGTGTCGCGGAGCATCTCGCGGACGAAGTAGACGAGCCCGTAGCCGGTCGCCTCGGTGCGCGCCCACGAGCCGCCGTACCCGACGCCCTTGCCCGTGATGACGCCCGCCTCGTTGCGGCCGGTCACCTTCCGGTACTGGCCGTACAGGTACCCGATCTCGCGCCCGCCCACGCCGATGTCACCGGCCGGGACGTCGAGGTCGGCACCGATGTGGTGCGCGAGCTCGGACATGAAGGACTGGCAGAAGCGCATCACCTCCGCGTCGCTGCGGCCGTGCGGGTCGAAGTCCGAGCCTCCCTTGCCGCCGCCCAGGCCGAGACCGGTGAGGGCGTTCTTGAAGACCTGCTCGAACCCGAGGAACTTCAACGTGTCCTCGTCCACGGACTTGTGGAAACGCAATCCGCCCTTGTACGGGCCGAGATCGGAGCTGAACTGCACACGGAAGCCCCGGTTGACCTGGACCGCACCGGCGTCGTCGACCCACGGCACCCGGAAGGACACCACGCGCTCGGGCTCGATTATCCGCTTGAGGATCCCACCCTCGACATACTCCGGGTGCTGCTTGACCACGGGTGCGAGTGACTCCAGCACCTCGTGCACGGCCTGCCGGAAGAGGTGCTGTCCGGGATTGCGTCGCACCACGGTGTCAAGGGCGTCGTGCAGTGCGGCGTCAGCGTCGGACATGGGACCTCCGGGTAATGAGTCTTTGGTGATGACGCGTACGTCGTTGCCGAAGAGGCAGCCTAGCGGCAGGGCCCCCGATTCTCCGACTCAGCTGCGTCACATGAATCGACGACCGAATCCCACTAATCACACGTGTCACACTGGACTCACTAATCACATCTCCGTAATCTGAGCCGCGACACACCGAGCCACTGCCGGTCGACGCGCCGTCGCCCAGCCGTGCATTCCGGAAGGCCATCATGCGTATCACCTCGAAGTTCGCCGCCGTCGCCGCCGCCGCGGCGCTGGTGGTCACCGCGACCCCTGCCGGCGCGGCCCCCTCCCCCACACCCGGGAGCGTCCGCCTCCCGCCCCGCCGTCGCCCAGCCCCTGCCGGCGTTGGCCGACGCGCTCGGCCCGGAGCTGACCTCACTCGTCGAGGCACTGCGACGTGATCTCGGACTCACTCCCGAGCAGTTCCTCGCCCAGGCCGGCATCGGAGAACGTCTGGCCGAGGCCCGTCCCCGGTGGGAGCAGCAGTTCCGTCAGTCGTTCGGCGGCGTCTGGCTGGACGAGGAGGGCACCGGCCTGGTCGGCGTGGTGGCCGGCGCCGCCGGAGACGAACTGCGCGACGAGGCCACCCGGTCCGGGTTCACGGTCAAGGACGTGGCGCTGACCACGAGCGAACTCGAGGCTCGCGAGCGCCAGGTCATCAAGATCATCGAGGGCACTCCCGAGGACATGCAGGACCTCGTCACCGACGTCCGCGTCGATCCGACCCGCAACGCGGTCGTCGTCACGACCCGCGGGGGCGAGGCCTCGCAGCTCGGCAACCTCGACGCCCGCCTGCGGGACCTCGCCGAGATCGACATGATCGAGGCCCCCGACCCGGCGTTCGACACGGCCCCGTTCGGCAGCGAGGGGGGCACCGGGTCCGACGGCGGCCCGACCGTCGACGGCATCGAACCGGCCACCACCCGCGCGGACGACCCGGACGGGACCGGCGCGGCGCCCGGGAGCGGCGGCGACTCCGGCTCGCTCGGCAGCCTGGCCCTGCTCAATGACGCCGGCCTCGTCCCCGAGGGCCCCATGCGCACGGTCATCGACCTCCTCGCCGGCCTGACCCCCGGCACCGGGTCGATCATCGACGGGATGATGGCCCAGACCATGGTCGACCCCGGCACCCCCGTGCCCGAGGACCAGCCGCGGGCCATCGAATCGGTCCCCGCTCCGGCGGGGCCCGTCACGGGCGGTACCGCGTACCAGGTGGGCGTCCCGGGAGGAATCCTCGAGTGCTCGACCGGGTTCAACGGTGAACTGGACGGCAAGCCCGTCGTCATCACCGCCGCGCACTGCGCCGGCGCCGACGGCACCCGCGCCGCCCTCGCCGACGGCGAGGAGTTCGGCACCATGACCCGCAGCGAGCGGGAGGGCATCGACACCGCCCTCATCGCGGTCGACGACGACGTGGCGGACCGGTTCCGTTCCAATCTGGTGGGAGACGGGCCGGACAGCACCCAGGAGATCATCGGCACCGCGGACCCGGTCGTCGGACAGAAGGCCTGCAAGACCGGATTCCGGACCGGCTTCTCCTGCGGGACGATCTCGCAGGTCGGCGCCACGATCGACGTGGCGGGCACGCGCACCATCTCGAACGCCTTCACCGTGGACCTGTGCGCCCTGCCCGGCGACAGCGGCGGCGTCGTCTTCTCCGGCGACAGGGCCCTGGGCATCTCGAGCGCGTCCAACGTCGCGGACTCCGTCACCTGCGCCGACGCCGACGCCGTGGCCCGGACGGCCGGGTTCACCCCGCGCCTGTCCGCCGTCCCGATCGCCGACGTCCTCGCCGCACACCCCGGGCTGACGCTCCGGACCAACTGACCCTCCCCTTCCACGCGGGCCCCGCCTGCGAGTGGAGCCTGCTCCGGTAAGGGCAGCCTCAACTCGGCAGACGGGGCCCGCGTGGCTTACCTTTGACCTCGACACAGTCGACGGGCGCCCACAGGTTCCTATGAGTGCTCGTGCGTCGAGAAGTGCGACGAAAGGCCGCGAACCATGTCAGGCGTGACCATCACACTCGGGACGATCGGCGTCCTGCTCAGTCTGTTCTGTTGGGCATCCTTCATAGGCGGCGTCACGCGCATGGTGCGCAGCCTGTTCCTGGGACAGAAGGACGGATTCGACCGGCTGCGGCCGATCCTGCCCCGTTTGAAGAACGTCATCGTCGAGGTGGGCGCCCACACCCGGATGGCCCGCAAACGGTCGGTGGGCTTCTTCCACTGGTTCGTCATGGTGGGCTTCCTGCTCGGCTCGATCGTCTGGTTCGAGGCCTACATCCAGACGTTCAACCCCCGCGGCGGCTGGCCCTGGCTGTCCGACCAGGCCTGGTACCACGCCGTCGACGAGTTCCTGGGCCTGGGCACCGTCATCGGCATCACCGTGCTGATCATCATCCGTCAGATCAACCAGCGTCGCGGCCTCAACCGCTTCGTCGGCTCGGACCGCAAGGCCGCCTACTTCGTCGAGACCGTCGTGCTCCTCGAGGGCCTGGGCATGATCTTCGTCAAGGCCGGCAAGCTCTCGCTGCAGGCCGCCGACGGGTACGACTTCCACTGGTCCACGGACTGGGTCACCGGCCCGCTGTCGACGATCCTGCCGGCCAACGAGCTCATGGTCTCGGTCTTCGCGCTGATCAAGCTGCTCACCGGCATGATCTGGCTGTACGTCGTGGGCCGCAACATCACGTGGGGCGTCGCCTGGCACCGCTTCTCCGCGTTCTTCAACATCTACTTCAAGCGCGAGGCCGACGGCCGCACCGCGCTCGGCCCGCTCAAGCCGATGACCATGGACGGCGTCCCGCTGACCATGGAGAAGGTCGAGGAGCTCACCGAGGCCGACGAGGACTTCGAGCCCAAGCTCGGCGCGGGCGCCATCGAGGACTTCTCGTGGAAGGGCTGGCTGGACTTCTCCACCTGCACCGAGTGCGGCCGCTGCCAGGAGCAGTGCCCCGCCTGGAACACCGGCAAGCCGCTGAGCCCCAAGCTCATGATCATGTCCCTGCGCGACCACGGTGCCGCGAAGGCGCCGTACCTGCTCGCCGGTGGGCAGACCACGATGGGCGAGGAGACCGGACTGGTCGACGCCGAGGGCAACCCCGACGAGGCCAAGCTCGCCAAGATCCCGGAGGCGGCCCGCCTCGAGGCCCAGCGCCCCCTCGTCGGTCACACCACCGCGGACCTCTCCGACGACCCGATGGCCGCCGGCATCATCGACCCCGAGGCCCTGTGGTCCTGCACCACGTGTGGCGCCTGCGTCGAGCAGTGCCCGGTGGACATCGAGCACGTCGACCACTTCATCGACATGCGCCGCTACCAGGTCCTCATCGAGTCCGAGTTCCCGACCGAGCTCGCGGGCCTGTTCAAGAACCTCGAGAACAAGGGCAACCCCTGGGGCCAGAACAACTCCGGTCGCGACGAGTGGATGAACTCCCTCGACTTCGAGATCCCCGTGATCGGCAAGGACATCGAGGACTTCGCCGACACCGAGTACCTGTTCTGGGTGGGCTGTGCCGGCGCCTTCGAGGACCGTGCCAAGAAGACCACCCAGGCCGTGGCCTCGCTGCTGCACACCGCCGGAGTGAAGTTCGCGGTGCTGGGTCAGGGCGAGACCTGTACCGGCGACTCGGCCCGCCGCGCGGGCAACGAGTTCCTGTTCCAGATGCTCGCCCAGCAGAACATCGAGGTCATGAACGACGCGTTCGACGGCGTGCCCGCCGCGCAGCGCAAGGTCGTCGTGACGTGTGCCCACTGCCTCAATGCGCTGAAGAACGAGTACGGCGACTTCGGCGGCGACTACCAGGTGGTCCACCACACCCAGCTGCTCAACCGTCTGGTGCGCGAGAAGCGCCTCGTGCCGGTGGCCCCGATCGACGGTGGCGTCACCTACCACGACCCGTGTTACCTCGGCCGCCACAACCAGGTCTACGAGGCCCCGCGTGAGCTCATGGACGGCTCGGGCGTGACCCTCACGGAGATGCCCCGTCACGGCCAGCGGTCCATGTGCTGTGGCGCCGGTGGCGCGCGCATGTGGATGGAGGAGACGGTCGGCAAGCGGATCAACATCGACCGTGTCGACGAGGCCCTGTCGACCAAGGCCACGAAGATCGCCACGGGCTGCCCGTTCTGTCGCGTGATGCTCTCGGACGGGGCCACCGCCCAGACCGACGGCACCGAGCAGGAGGGCCAGGTCGAGGTCGTGGACGTCGCCCAGCTGCTCCTGGAGTCCGTCTCCCGTGACGGCGGCCTGCCCGAGCCTCGCGAGGCCGCGTGGCTGGAGCAGCCCACGCGTGAGAAGACGAAGGCGGAGAAGGAGGCCGAGCAGGCCGAGCGCGACGCCGCCGAGGCGGAGTCCGCCACGGCCGCCGCCCCCGCTGCCCCGGCCGAGGCCGCGCCGGACAACGCCGTCGTCGACGAGGGCGAGGGCGCGGAGGTCGCCGCCGCCGGCACCGGTGGCGCGGCCAGCGCGGCCGAGGCCGGCCCGTCGGCCGCCGATTCGACGGGCGCACCCAAGTCGGGTGGCCTCAAGCTCGGTGGCGGCGGCAAGGCCCCCGGCGGCCCCAAGGCCCCCGGCGCTCCGAAGGCCCCCGGCGCCGCCGGGAGCGGCGAGTCCGCCACCGAGGCCCAGTCCGCGGTGAAGGACGCCGAGCGCACTGAGGAGACCCGCGAGGCCGCGCAGGGTTCCGCTCCGGCCACCACCGGCGCTCCCAAGCCGAGCGCCGGTGCGCCGAAGTCCGGCGGGCTCACCCTGGGTGGCGGGGCCAAGGCGCCCGGCGGGGCCAAGGCTCCGGGCGGGGC
Organism: Dietzia sp. KRD202; assembly: GCF_017168155.1. NCBI lineage: Bacteria > Bacillati > Actinomycetota > Actinomycetes > Mycobacteriales > Dietziaceae > Dietzia > Dietzia sp. KRD202. Next base: position 202,142 of record NZ_JABFAN010000006.1, read on the forward strand.
GAAGGCTCCGGGCACGGCCACGGCTGCGGCGTCCGAGCCGTCCGCGGGCGAGTCCGCCGCCGCGCAGACCGAGACCGCCGATGCCGGGTCCGGCACGGACACCGCCCCGGCCGCGCCCGCGAAGCCGGCCGTCGGCCTGGGCCTCAAGGGTGCAGCGAAGGCACCCGGCGCACCCAAGGCACCCGGCGCTCCGAAGGCGCCGGCCGCCGCCCCGGCGACCGAGGCCCCGGAGAAGGCCGAACCCGCCGACTCCGCTGCCCAGGCTGAGACGGCCGAGGCTGAGTCACCTGCGACGGAGTCAACTGCGGCAGAGTCGACGTCGACCGACGCCCCGGCGAAGCCCGCGTCGGGCGGGGCGATCCCCCGCTCGAAGAAGTCCGGAGGTTACGGCCTCTCTCTGGGCTGACGCCCACCGGACGCCACCGCGGCCCGTGATCAGGTCTCCTGATCACGGGCCGCGGTCGTTTCATTTCCGTGTTGTCCAGCGTCAGCAGGGGTGGTGAGCTTCTTGAACCTGGTAGACGGGTGTCGGGATACCCTCCATCCGGGCCTTGAGCTGCAGCGCGAGGTACCTCGAGTAGTGGCGGGACTGATGCAGGTTGCCCCCGTGGATCCACAGTTGCTCGACGTTGGTCGGCTTCCACATGTTGCGCAGCTCGCCCTCCCACGGGCCGGGGTCGCGTGTCGTGTCCGACCCGTAGCCCCACACCTTCCCCACCCGGTCGGCGACCTCCTGGGACACCAGGTCCACGAGCCACTGGTTCATCGACCCGTACCCGGTGGCGTACACGATGATGTCCGCCGGAAGCACCCGGCTGCCGTCGAGCTCGACGCCGTCGGGCAGGATGCGTGACACTTGGCCGCTCTCGAGCGCGACCTCGCCGTCGATCAACAGCTGACTCGCACCGACGTCGATGTAGTAACCCGACCCGCGCCTGAGGTACTTGAGGAACAGACCGGAACCGTCCTCCCCGAAGTCGAGGTCGAATCCCACCTCGCGCAACTGCCGGTAGAACTCCGCGTCCTTCTCCGCCATCTGCTCGTAGACCGGGATCTGCGCCCCCGGGAGCAGTCGGTAGGGCCATGAGGCGAAGAGCATGTCCGCCTTCTCTGTGGTGACACCGGCGTCGAGAGCCTCTTCCGAGTAGAGGGGGCCCAGGGCGAGGGACATCAGGGATTCACTGCGGGAGATGTGCGTGGATGAGCGCTGCACCATCGTGACGTGCGCACCGTGATCCCACAGAGCCGCGCAGATGTCGTGAGCCGAGTTGTTCGACCCGATCACCACGGCCCGTTTGCCCGCGACGTCGCCCTCGCCCGTGAACTCGGACGAGTGCCACTGCCGGCCGGCGAAGTCCTCCGAGCCCTCGAACCGCGGGATGTTCGGGTACCCCGACACCCCGAGCGCGAACACGAGTTGGGTCGGGCGCAGCACGACCTTCTCGCCGCGGCGGTCGACCTCGACACGCCACGTCCCCGAGTCCTCGTCGAAGTCCGCCTTGAGACACTCCGTTCCGGACCAGTAGTCGAGGTCCATGATGGCGGTGTAGTGCTCGAGCCAGTCACCGACTTTGTCCTTCGCGGGGAACACCGGCCAGTCTTCGGGGAAAGGGATGTACGGCAGGTGGTCGTACCAGACCGGGTCGTGGAGATGGAGCGACTTGTAGCGCTTGCGCCATGAGTCACCCGCGCGTTCGTTCTTCTCGATGACGATGGTGGGTACCCCGAGGCGCTTGAGACGAGCGGCGAGCCCGATACCGCCCTGGCCGCCGCCGATGATGACGGCGTAGGGCTGCTCGGTGTACCCGAGGGTCTCCTGGCGCTCGATCTTCTGCTCGAGCCAGGTCTTCCGGCCCCGGGTGATGACGTGGTCGACACCCTGGTCGCGACTGTGGCGCTTCTTCTCCTCGTGGCCCTTGAGTTCCTGCAGGGTCGTCAGAAGAGTCCATGCCCGCCCGTCCCTCAGTCGGAGGTGGCCCCACCCGCGGCCCGTGGCCGTCTCGAAACGCACCCACGCCTCCACCACCCCGTCGCTGTCGGTGGCGGGTTCGTCGAGGGCCCACCCGGACGGTTCGACGGCTGCGAGCTGGCGGCTCAGCATGTCGCGGATCTGGTCGCGGCCCTCGAGTGTTCTGAGGTTCCAGGTGAAGGCGACGAAGTCGCGCCAGTACCCGTCGGTGCCGAACAGGTCGGCCGCCCGGCCCGGGTCCCCCGATCGCAGGGCCTCGTCGAAGGCCGCCAACCACCGTTCGACCACTGTGTCCGGCTGACCGCGGTCGACGTCCGGACCCCCGGGGCCGCGGTCTGCCGGTGCCTGCTGAGTCTCGGTCATGTCCACTCCTCCACTTCCTGTAGCTTCTGGGATGACGTAGATCACACTTTCTTCCCAAGGGGGTGGCAATGTCGTTGCACGCGACGTTGCGGTTCTCCGACCCGGGGGCGTTCGCGGCGCAGTCGATCAGGGCGCACGAGTCCGCCCTGGCCGGTGGGCTCCCCCCCGATCTGGACTCACGGCTCCTGCGCGCATGGAGGCGCAGCGGGGAGGCCGGCGTCTCCCCCGACCAGGAACTCCCGGCGAGCGTGCTGTCCGGCGACGAACTCGTGACCGCTCGGGCGGACACCCCGCTGCGTCACATCGCGGACGACGTCGTCTCCTCACTGGCGGACACCTCCGCGGCCGGGCGACACGTGGTCGTCATCTCCGATGTCCGTGGTCGGGTGCTCTGGCGATCGGGCAGTGCGCAGGTGCTCCGTCGGGCGGACTCGATCGCGTTCGCCGAGGGGGCCGACTGGTCCGAGCGGGGTATCGGCGCCAACGGGATCTCGATGGCGCTGGACGCAGGGACGCTCGCGCACGCCACGGCGGGGGAGCACTTCGTGCGCGCCCACCACGGGTGGACGTGTACGGCGAGTCCCATCAGGGACCCCCACGGACGGGTCCTCGGTGTCCTCGACGTCTCGCATCCCCTCCGGTTCTCGTGCGCCGAGACCGTCTCGCTGGTCCGGTGCGGTGTCCGGCTCGCCGAGACGCTGTTGACCGCCCGGGGCACCGCGACCCCCGCCGTCGCCCCCGGGCCGGATGCCCCCGGCCCGCACGACCCACATCCCGAACCCGACGGGACGCGCTCCCCCGTGACCTCGATCCGTCTTCTCGGGTGGAAGCCGGCGGTGGTCCGTGCCGACGGGACCTCCGTCGCCCTGACCCCGAGGCGGGCAGAACTCCTCGCGCTCCTGGCCTCGCGGGAGGCGTGGTCAGCGCGCGCCCTGTCCGAGGCCCTCTATGACGACGGGTCCGCCACGACCACGGTGAGGGGCGAGGTCCGGAGACTTCGCCAGGCCACCGGTCTGAGCATCGGATCGCAGCCCTACTGTCTGGCGGCGCACGAGCGGCAGTGTGTGGACTACTTGTCCGTCGAGCATCCTGATGACCTCCTGCCGGACTCGGAAATCCCGGCGATCGTCGACCTGCGGTACGGGATCTGACCCCGCACCCCTCCCGGCCGGTCCGTGACACCGGACACGCGGACCGAGGTGGCACAATCGCAAGGTATGACGCCTGAGACCACGGGACGAACGCTCCACCAGCTGCGCACGCTCGACCAGTCCTCCAAGCTCAAGGACGTCCTCTACGAGATCCGCGGGCCGGTACTGGCCAGGGCCAATCAGCTCGAGGCCGAGGGTCACCGCATCCTCAAGCTGAACATCGGCAACCCCGCGCCGTTCGGGTTCGAGGCGCCGGACGTGATCATGCGGGACATGATCGCCGCGCTCCCCCACGCGCAGGGTTACTCCGAGTCCAAGGGAATCTTGTCGGCCCGGCGGGCGATCTTCACCCGCTACGAGCTCGTCCCGGACTTCCCCCGTCTCAGCGTCGACGACATCTACCTGGGCAACGGCGTCTCCGAGCTCATCACCATGACCATGCAGGCGCTGCTCGACGATGGCGACGAGGTCCTCATCCCGGCACCCGACTACCCGCTGTGGACGGCCATGACGTCGCTAGCGGGCGGCAAGCCCGTCCACTACCTCGCGGACGAGGACGACGACTGGAATCCGTCGTTGGAGGACATCGCCTCCAAGATCACGCCGCGCACCAAGGCAATCGTGGTGATCAACCCCAACAACCCGACCGGGGCGGTCTACTCGCGCGAGGTCCTGCAGGGGATCGTCGACCTCGCCCGCGAGCACAGCCTGCTCATCCTGGCGGACGAGATCTACGACCGGATCGTCTACGACGAGGCCGAGCACACCTCCATCGCCACCCTCGCGCACGACCTGCTGGTGCTGACCTTCAACGGGTTGTCCAAGACGTACCGGGTGGCCGGGTACCGGGCCGGCTGGGTGGCCATCACCGGGCCCAAGGCGCATGCGGCCGGGTTCCTCGAGGGGCTCGAACTCCTCGCGTCCACCCGACTGTGCCCGAACGTCCCGGCGCAGCACGCCATCCAGGTGGCTCTCGGCGGCTACCAGTCCATCAACGAGCTCATCGAGCCCGGCGGCCGGCTGCACGAGCAGCGAGGCATCGCGTGGGAGAAGCTCAACACGATCCCGGGCGTGAGCTGCGTCAAGCCCATGGGTGCGCTGTACGCCTTCCCCAAGCTGGACCCGAACGTCCACGAGATCCACGACGATCGGCTGTTCGCCCTCGACCTGCTCGAGCAGGAGCGGATCCTCATCACCCAGGGCACGGGCTTCAACTGGCCGGACCCCGACCACTTCCGGGTGGTCACCCTGCCCGCCTCCCGCGATCTGGGCGTGGCGATCGAGCGGATCGGCAACTTCCTGGCCTCGTACCGGCAGTAGCCCGGGGCCGCGTCGGCCGGTGTCAGGTCGGCCAGTGCCAGGTCGGCCGGGTCAGGTCGACGGGTGTCCTGAGCGCATCGGCGAGACGACCCCCGGCCCGGCGGGGCCGGCCCCCGTGCGGCGGGCGGCGCCCGCCGCCGGCACCCCGCGTCCGAGGGCGCGGTAGGTCCATCCGGCGGCGCGCCAGCGGTCGGCGGGCATGCAGTTGCGCCCGTCCAGCAGCACCCGGCCTCGCGCCACCCCGGTGACCGCGGCCGGGTCCAGCTCGACGAACTCCGGCCACTCGGTGGCCACCAGCACCACGTCCGCGCCCTCGCAGGCGGCCAGGGCCGACTCGGCGTAGGTCAGGGTCGGGAAGAGTGCGCGGGCGTTGTCCAGGGCCTGCGGGTCGTACACCACGGTGCTCGCGCCCTTGAGCGAGAGCATGCCCGCCACGTTCAGCGCCGGCGAGTCCCGCACGTCATCGGAGTTCGGCTTGAACGCCGCCCCCAGCACCGCGACGGTCTTGCCGATGACCGTGCCCCCGCACGCCTCGACGGCCAGGTCCACCATCCGCTCGCGCCGGCGCATGTTGATCGAGTCGACCTCCCTCAGGAACGTCATCGCCTCGTCCGCGCCCAGCTCACCGGCGCGGGCCATGAAGGCGCGAATGTCCTTGGGCAGACACCCACCACCGAAGCCCAGGCCGGCATTGAGGAAGCGCCGCCCGATCCGCTTGTCCATGCCGATCGCATCGGCCAACACCGTCACATCGGCGCCGGCGGCCTCACACACCTCCGACACCGCGTTGATGAAGCTGATCTTGGTCGCCAGGAACGCGTTCGCGCTGACCTTGACCAACTCTGCCGTAGCCAGGTCGGTGACGATCACCGGGCACGGATCTGCCTCCAGGATCGGCGCGTACGCCTCGGACACCAACTCCCGCGCGAGCCCCAGTGCCGACTCACCGCCGGCCAGGCCGATCACGATCCGATCCGGCGTCAGGGTGTCCGCCACGGCGAAGCCCTCGCGGAGGAACTCCGGGTTCCACAGCACCTCGACGCGCACCCCGTCCGGGGCGCGGGAGTCGGCGATCTGTTGCAGCCGCGCGGCCGTGCCCACCGGCACCGTCGACTTGCCCACCACCGCCGCATCCGCGGACAGCAGGGGCGTCAGTCGCGCCACGACGTCCTCCACGTGCGAGGTGTCGGCGGCGAACTCACCCTTGCGCTGCGGGGTCCCGACCCCGATGAAGTGCAGGTCGGCGAAGGCGGCCGCCTCGGCGTAGTCGGTGGTGAACCGCAACCGCCCCGACTCCACGTGCCGCAGCAGGATCTCCGGCAGCCCCGGCTCGTAGAACGGCACCTCGCCCAGGCGCAGCCGCTCGATCTTGGCCTCGTCGACATCCACCCCCAGCACCTCGTGGCCCAGCTCGGCCATGCAGGCGGCGTGGGTGGCACCGAGGTACCCGGTCCCGAACACGGTCATACGCATGGCGCTGTTCTACCCCGTCGACGCGGCGCGGCGGGAACGGGCTGGTGAACGGCGGGCGAGCAGTGCGCGCCGGATGGCCGCCGTCCGCCGGGTCACCGGAAGTTCAGGTACGCCTTGGAGGCGGTGGGGCCGCGCTGGCCCTGGTACTTCGAGCCCACGGAGGCACTGCCGTACGGGGTCTCGGCGGGACTGGAGAGCCGGAACAGGCACAGCTGGCCGATCTTCATCCCGGGCCACAGCGTGATGGGCAGGTTCGCCACGTTCGACAGCTCGAGGGTGATGTGGCCGTCGAACCCGGGGTCGATGAAGCCGGCAGTAGAGTGCGTGAGCAGCCCGAGTCGACCGAGCGACGACTTGCCCTCGAGCCGGCCGGCCAGGTCGTCGGGCAGCCGGAGTCGCTCGAGGGTGGCTCCCAGGACGAACTCGCCGGGGTGCAGGACGAACGGGTCCCCCTCGGCGGGCTCGACCAGTTCGGTCAGCTCGTCCTGCTGCTGCGCGGGGTCGATGTGGGTGTAGCGCGAGTTGTTGAAGACCCGGAACATCCGGTCGAGCCGGACGTCGATGCTCGACGGCTGGATCAGCGCGGGGTCGAGGGGGTCGATCCCCAGCCGCCCGTCGGCGAGCTCGGTACGGAGGTCACGGTCGGAGAGCAGCACGGTCCTGAGGGTACCGCGCGCCTCCCGCGAGCAACCGGAGCTGGGTCCCCAGCTCGGTGACGTCCGTGCAGGCCTCGGCGAACGGCAGCCGTTCGCGCCGGGCGCGACCCTCGCGGTCCGTCAGCTCGATGTCGACGCCGGCGCGGTCGATGCCGATCAGGAGGGGGCGCTCGGCGGGCAGGCACCGGCAGACACGCAGGGCCAGCCGCGGCACCACCTGGCAGCGCGGATCGTTGAGGTGGTCGAGCCAGTGCCCTTCGAGGTCGGTGAAGGGGTCGGGCCCGGAGGTGGCGAGGTCGTCCGGGGCGATGTCGGTGACGCCGGAGTCGTCGGTGAGCAGGATCCGCTCCGTCCGGAGCCGGACGAGTGCCGACTCGGATCCGACCCCGAGCAGGGCGGAGTCGGGCAGGTCTCGCGCGATGTGGGTGGCGGCGTGGCGTTGGGCGCGCGTGTCGATCTGTTCGACCAGTCCGTCGACGACGACGAGGCGGCGACACCGGCCCCGGGCTGCCCCGCCGAGGATCTCGTCGAGTACCTCGAGACGGGCGTGCACTCCCCCGGACGGGATCGCGGCGGCGTCGGCGGTCGGGATGACGAGGCTGAGGTCGGCCGTTCCGGAAGACCGGTGCGCGAGCGCGACCGCGGGAGTCGCGTTCCCGCGGGACCCCGCGGTGTTCCCGCGGGACCCCGCGGTGTTCCCGCGGGACCCCGCGGTGTTCCCGCGGGACCCGGCGGTGCTCCCGCGGGACTCGACGGTGGGAGCGGGGAGGCTCAGCGTGGCCCTCGGGCAGCGCCGCAGTGCCGAGCTCGCCCGTTCGGCCGGCTCGGGAACGGGTCCCACCAGTGATCGCATGCCTTCGCCCTCTCGTCATCGCGGTCCCGGCCTTTTCCGTTCCGGCGCCTCAGGGGTAGTGGCGCCGGAACGGAAAACACCGGAGCGGGGACGTGACTACCCGCAGCGATTAACTTAGGTAAGGCTTACCTGTAAAGGCAAGGGCTTTCAGCGAATTCTTGTGAAGTGATTCACCGACTCAGCGACGAGAGTTGGGCGAGAACGTCGTCGGAATCGGCACAGACCTGCGCGAACGGGAGTCTGACGAGGTCGCGGAACCCGCCCTCGGTCGATCCGATGAGGAGGTCGACCCCGTACCGGTCGATCGCGACGATCCGCGGATCCGTGCCCGCGATCTGCCGCCCGGCACGCAACGCGAGACGGGAGGCGAGCCCGGTGTCGGCGGCGAGACGGTGCAGCCAGACCTGCTCGTCGACGCCGATCGGGTCGACCGCTGCGGCGGCGAGGGACGCCCGGGGCACCACGTGGACGCCGTCCGCGGTGAGGTAGGTGATCTCCAATGGCTGCAACTCGCTCAGGCGGAGCGACCCGCCCTCCGAGTTCGGGCCCGTCCCGCCCCCGTCGGCGGTGACCAACCTGCGCCGACGCGCCGGGGACGAGGCCGTCACGATTCCGGAGAGGGTGACAACTCCCCGGGCGACAGCGCAGTCGTCGTCGTCGTCGCCCCCGGCAGCGCGCCCCCCACCGCCGGCCCCTCCGCGTCCCGCACCACACGACGCGGGGCGGCCGTCGAGAGCGAACGACGGGCGCGGCGCGGAACCCCGGCACCGACCGGTACACACGGTGTCGACGATCTCGACGGTGGCGGTGGCTCCGGCGGCCGCGACCCGGTCGACGTCACCGGCCTCACGCGACATGCCTCCCACGTCGACCACCAGGACGATCACTCCGTCGTCCCGGACGCGCGCCGAGCGCAGCGGCCGCCTGAGGATCCCGGCCTCGATGGTTCCGGCCGCACCGCGGGCGAGCACCGTCCGCACCCGCTCGGCGATCGGCCGCTCCATGGCCTCGTGCACGTCCACCACGCACCTCCTGCAGGGCTGAGCCCGCGGACCGGCCACCCGGTCGCACAAATCGGACTGTCCTCCAGTTCAGCGCATGGCACGCCCGTTTCGTTCCCGAACCAGCCCTCGAAACCACGTGAGACCTGCCACATCCCGACGCTCCCGCGGCCCGGCGACCCCCCGAGAGCATTCGGCGGATATGCGCCGCCCCCCGCTGACGTGGTGAAATGGGCCCATGGACGAGATCAGGGACGAGCCCTCGAGATACTTCTGGCGCTGGACCCAGTGGTCGTGGGTGTGTGTCGGCGTCGCCGTACTCATCGTGCTGATGGGGATCACCGGCGGCGGGTCGGTCACACCGTGGATCATCGGCGCGATCGCGGTGGCGGTGATCGGTGGCGTGGCGTTCGGGTTCGTCCCCCGCGCGTCGCTCAACCAGCCCAAGCGGCCGATGACCACGAGCGCCAAGCGCAAGTCCGCCCGGAAGTGACCCCACCGCGCCTGCGGCCACCGGGGCTCGTGCTAACCTGAAGCCGCCTCCAGCAGGCACTGCCGATGAAGATCGGTGCCGATGTAGTTCAATGGTAGAACTTCTGCTTCCCAAGCAGACAGCGCGGGTTCGATTCCCGTCATCGGCTCTCTTGCCCGAATCGGGCCGTCCTGCGGGGCACCTCCACCAGCGAGGTGCCCCGCAGTTCTCTGTAGCGGGCCCTCCGCGCCTGCCCCCGACGCCACCTTCTCCGATTGTGCATCGTGCACTAACCAGGACGTGAAGTTCGTCACATCTACCGATGTGCGGCCCGCCCGATCTCCGTAGTGTCCGAGATCACACAGGTCGCCGACGAGGAGTAGATGTGCAACCCGGATACCTCCCCCGAACACTCGCGGAACGCTTCGGCGACGCTCCCAGCATCCGTGACGACGCGACCCAGATGTCCTTCCGCGAACTCGACCGGGCGGTGACCTCGGTGGCGGCACAGTTCCGCGAACAGGGCGTCACCAGCGGAGACGTGATCGCGGTGATGCTCCCCAACCGGAGCGAACTGGTGATCTCCATCTTCGCGGCGTGGTACCTCGGCGCAGCAGCCACCCCGATCAACCCGAACTTCACCCACGACGAGGCCGATCACCAGATCAACGACGCCGACGCCGTGCTCGTCGTGAACTCCACCGCCGACTCCCCCTCCGGCGGGCGACCGGCGATTAGCGTCGATGACCTAAGGACGTCGGGGGACGGTGCGCAGCTCGACCCCGTCGACCTGGCGGACGACGACCTCGCCCTGGTGATCTACACCAGCGGATCCACCGGGCGCCCCAAGGGCGTCATGCTCACCCATGCCAACGCCACGGCGATGTCCCGAACCATGGCCGACACCATGCGGATGACCGCCGACGACCACTGCCTGTTGGTCCTGCCGCTGTTCCACGTGAACGCGTTGATGGTCAGCCTCCTGGCTCCCCTCCAGGTCGGTGCGCAACTGACGATCATGGGCGGCTTCGACGCCCAGAAATTCTACGACACCGTCGAGAACCTCCGGCCCACCTACTTCTCCGCCGTACCCACCATCTACGCACTGCTGCTCACCAGGGCGGAGGGCCGACGACCGGACATGTCCTCGCTCCGGTTCGCCGTCTGCGGCGCTGCTCCGGCCACGCGAGAGCTCCTCGCCGCGGCCGAGGAGTTCTTCGACGTGCCCATCCTGGAGGGCTACGGCCTGACCGAGGCCACCTGCGCCTCGGCGGTCAATCCGATCGACGGCCCGCGCAAGCCCGGGACCGTGGGGCCGGCACTGCCCGGCCAACGTATCCGGATCGTCGACGACGAACTCCGCGACGTACCCACCGGACAGACCGGGGAGGTACTGATCACCGGGGCCGTCGTGATGGCCGGCTACCTCAACATGCCGGAGGCCACCGCGCAGACGATCGTCGACGGGTGGGTGCGCACCGGTGACGTGGGCCGGCTCGACGAGGACGGGTACCTCAGCATCGTCGACCGGCTCAAGGACATGATCATCCGCGGCGGGGAGAACCTGTACCCCAAGGAGATCGAGAACGCCATCGGCAGCCTGCCGGGTGTACTCGAGGTCGCCGTGGTCGGCCGCCGGGATGACGTGCTCGGTGAGGTCCCCGTGGCCTTCGTCGTCCCCTACCCGGACGTGGAGCTGACACCCGACGCCGTGATCGCACACTGCCGTGAGCGTCTCACCCGGGTGAAGGTGCCCGTCGAGGTGACGATCACCGCGGAACTGCCCAAGAACCCGGTCGGCAAGATCGACAAACCGCGCCTGCGCACCTCGCTCGTCGCCTGACCCCTCAACCCTCGTTCCCTCAACCCTCGTTCCCTCAACCCGACCCGAGAAGGAGTCCCCCATGGGGTTTCTACAAGCCGATGTCCCGGACGTCGATCCGGCCAAGTTCGAGTCCATCCCCACGATGGAACGGATGAAACTGCTCGCTCACCACTGGGTGGAGTTCGGATTCGGTGCGCCGAAAATCATGCACTCCCTGTACCTCGTCAAGGGGCTGGTCTTCTTCCTCGGCGGCTGGCTCATCATCGGGCTCTCCACGCCCGGCCTCCCGCTGACCGACCTCGGCGCGTGGTGGGGCGAGGTGATCGTCTACCAGAAGGCGATGATCTGGGTGATCCTCTGGTCCGCCACCGGGTTCAACGAATCGTGGGGCCCGTTGGCGTTCAAGTTCAAGCCCAACACGGCCGGGTACCGCTACTGGATGCGAACCGGGACGCTGCGGCTCCCGCCCTGGCCGGACAAGATCCCCTTCACCAAGGGGGACGAGCGTAAGGCCATCGACGTCGGGCTGTACTTCGCGATGCTCGCCACCCTCGCACTGGGCCTGGTCCTGCCCGGTCAGCAGACCGCCGCCGCCTACAGCGAGGCCGGACTCGTGCCGCTGTGGCCGTTCGTCACGTTCGTCGCGATCCAGCTGGTGATGGGTCTGCGGGACAGGGTCACGTTCCTGGCGTCGCGTCCCGAGCAGTACTCCGTCATCATGCTCGGTTTCGGTGTTCTCACCACCTTCGGCGCCGGCCACGTGGACATGATCATCGTCGCCAAGATCGCGATGTTCGCGGTCTGGTGGGGCGCGTTCATCTCCAAGCTCGGCGTCCACTTCACGCCCACCGTGCAGACGATGCTCACCAACGGCCCGCTGATCAAGTCCAAGGCGCTGCGCCGGTCGCTCTACCGCAACGCGCCCGAGGACCTCATGCCCACCAAGGTGGCGTTCTTCGCCGCGCACGTCATGGGCACGATCGTCGAGTTCGTCGTCCCGCTCGTCCTGCTCTTCACCACCAACTGGACGGTCGCGGTCCTGGCCGCCGCGTTCATGATGTGCTTCCACGTGTTCATCTACTCGATGTTCGCGCTGGCCATGCCGCAGGAGTGGAACCTCTTCTACGTGTTCGCGACGCCGGTGGTCTTCCTCGGCTTCTTCGCCGGCGACGGGTACGCCCTGTGGGACGCCAGCAGCGTGTGGGTCGTCGTTGTCGCCGCGGTGCTCACCCTGACCGGCCCGATAGTCGGCAACTTCCGACCCGACAAGATCTCGTTCCTCATCGGAATGCGTCAGTACGCCGGCAACTGGGCCTCCTCCACGATGGCGTTCCGCAACAACGGGTGCGAGGCCAAGCTGGACAACCCGGCCTTCGTGACGTCCATGACGTCCCCGCACAACCAGCTGTCGGCGCTGTTCGGCCCCGAGGGCGCCGAGATCTTCCTGCAGAAGACCACCGCGTTCCGGATGATGAACACCCAGGGCCGCGGCCACATGTCGATCATGCCGTCGGTCCTGGACAGCATGGAGAACTACCGGTTCCGCGAGGGCGAGGTGCTGTGCACCTTCTTCTCCGGGTGGCAGTTCGGAGACGGGCACCTGTTCGACGAGCGGACGATCTCGGCGGTGCAGAAGCGGTGCAACTTCGAGCCGGGTGAGTTCATCAGCGTCTGGACCGAGTCCCAGCCACTGCACAAGAAGACCATCGAGTACCGCGTGATCGACGCGGCCCTCGGGGTCGTCGAGCGTGGCCACTACGACGTCCGTGACGTGGTCACGGAGCAGCCGTGGCTTCCGAACGGGCCCATCCCGTTCACCGTGACCTGGCGCCACCCGGAGTACCTGCCGGCCGATCAGCGGGCGTCCGCGAGCGTTCCCGCCTCCCCCGGCGCCGAGGGCCCGCTCACGGACACGTCCCCCGCGGGCGGTCGCGACGAGTCCACGGTCGGGATGAGCTGAGTTCATGCCCACAGCGATCATCGTCGGTAGCGGGCCCAACGGCCTGGCAGCCGCGTTGACACTGGCCGCCGATGGAGTCGATGTCACCGTTCTGGAGGCATCCGACTCCATCGGCGGCGGCACCAGGTCCGGCGAGATGACCTCGCCGGGCCTGCTGCACGACCAGTGTTCGGGATTCCACCCCCTCGCCGTCGACACCGCCTTCAGCCGCCGGTTCGACCTCGAGGCCCACGGCCTACGGTGGGCGCTCCCCGAGGTCCAGTACTCGCACCCGCTGGACGGTGGCAGGGGTGCGGCGGTCTGGAAGTCGGTGGACCACACGGCCTCCCGACTCGGCGACGACGGGGAGTCCTACCGACGGATGTTCGGAGCCCTCACCGCACGCTTCCCACAGATCGCCGAGGAGTTCCTCCAGCCCCTCCTGCACGTCCCGGACCATCCCCTCGTCCTCGCCCGCTTCGGGGCCTACGCCGCCATGCCTGCCAGCGTGTTGGCCCGCCGGTGGCACACCGACGAGGCGCGGGCCCTGTTCGGAGGCGTCGCCGCACACGCCTTCCGCCCGCTCGGCTCGGTAATGTCCTCGGCGATCGGCGTCGCCCTGGGTACGGCCGCACACCGGTTCGGCTGGCCGGTGGCCGTGGGGGGTTCGGCGACGATCGCCACCACGATGGCGTCGATGTTGACCTCGTACGGCGGCCGGATCGACACCGGGGTCACCGTCCGCGACCACCGCGAGCTGGGCAACCCGGACATCGTCATGCTCGACACCTCTCCTGCCGCCGCTGCCGGGATCCTCTCCGGCGTCATACCCCGCAGGGTCGACCGCGCCTACCGCCGCTTCCGACACGGGCCCGCGGCGTTCCAGGTCGCCTTCGCGGTCGAGGGCGGCATCCCGTGGTCCCACGAGCCGTCCCGGTCGGCCGGCACGGTCCACGTGGGGGGCACCTTCGCGGAGATCGCCGCAGCCGAGCGGCAGGTCGTCCGAGGGGAGATGCCGCAGCGGCCCTTCGTCCTGGTCGGCCAGCAGTCCGTCGCCGACCCCGCCCGCGCGAGGAACGGGCTGCATCCCGTCGACGCCTACGCCCACGTACCCGCGGGGTGGACGGGCGATGCCACCCAGACGATCATCGACCAGATCGAGCGATTCGCCCCCGGGTTCCGCGATCGCGTCCACCAGATCCACACGCGCTCGACCCGTGAACTCGAGGATCACAACCCCAACTACGTCGGCGGGGATATCGTGACGGGTGCCAACGACCCCCGGCAGTTGGTCTTCCGGCCGCGCGTCGCCCTCGACCCCTACTCGACCGGCGTACCCGGCGTCTACATCTGCTCGGCGGCCGCCCCGCCCGGGGCGGGCGCCCACGGGATGGCCGGGTGGAACGCCGCGCGTTCCGCCCTGTCGTACCTGTCCACACGGTGATCACGCAGGAAGGACACGGCGGGACCTGCCCCGGAAACGGACGCGACCCCGCCCGCACACATGCTCAGCACAACACCGCAGGATCCCGAGCGCCTCCGCGAACTGACCCGCCGCATAGGTCTGAGGCTCAGTTCGCGGACCGCGGCCATCTCCGACAGCATGACCGCGGCCATCGAGGACGCCATCGGCGAACTCACCGACGAGGACACACACTCGGCTCTGCACGCCAGCGTGACGAACAACGTCGAGGTCATCATCGACATGCTGTCGCACACCAAGGACGCACACGACCTGCCTCCCCTGCCCGACGCGGTGCACTACGCCGTCGCGCTCGCCCGCAGGGACGTCTCGAGCGCCGCACTGCGGCGGGCCTATCACGTCGGTTCCGACTGTCTCGTGGCCCATGTGTTCGACCAGGTGCAGGAGGTCGAGTGCGAGGACCACGAGAAGCTGCCGCTCTACCACCACCTCGCCGGATGGCTGTACCAGTACGTCGACGAGATCACCCGGACCGTCATCGCCGCACACGAGGAGGAGGTGCGCTCCTCCCACGACCGGGCGGCGCGGTCGATCAACTCGATCGTCAACCGGGTCCTCGACGGGGAGGACATCGACCCCGCCGAGTTCGAGCGGGTGACGGGATACCGACTGAACCAGGTGCACGTCGGGTGCCGGGTGTGGATCGACAACTTCGGCGCGTTCACCGATCAGTCACGTTTGCTCGAGAGCGTCGTGGACAGTCTGGCCGGGGAACTCGGCGTCCACCGCCCGCCGCTGATGATCGCCACCGGCCGCGCCACGGCCGAGGCCTGGTTCGGCATGGAGGGCCGTCGCCTCGCCGTCGACACGGGAGCCCTCGCGCCGATCGCCGCGGCGAGCCCCGCAGCCCGGATATCCTTCGGCGCGCCCGGTGCCGGGGTCGGGGGGTTCCGCACCACCCGCACACAGGCAGCGCTCGTCGGCACGATCGCGCAGGTGTCCGCCGGCGACGAGGCGCACGTGGTCTCGTACGCGGACGACGGAATCCCCGTCATCGCCCGACTGGCCGAGGACCCCGCGTCCACCCGGCGATGGATCCGCGAGGTCCTCGGCGGCCTGGCGAGGGACACGGACGACGCGGCGAGGCAACGGGAGACCGTCCGGGTGTTCCTGGACTCGGCGGAGAACTACTCGGAGACGGCGTCCCGACTACTCCTGCACCGCAACACCGTCAAGTACCGACTGACCAAGGCCGAGCACGAACTGGGCCGGGAACCGGGGGCCAGGCGCCTGGACACCCACCTGGCTCTCGCCCTCTGCCACGTGCTGGGCAGCGTGGTCCTGACCGCTGACGACGGCACGCCGGCCGGGTGACCTCCCGCCCGCGTGGGCGGCGTCGCGGTGCCCACCGGAGCCCCTGCTGACGGAGCCCCTGTTGACGGAGCGCCGGATCAGTCGGCCTTACCGTTGTCCCCACCGCGGCGGCGCAGGAGCTGGAACCCGGGGATGCCGGCGACCGCTTCGAGGCACTGCTGCGCCACCTCGAGGATCTGATGGACCTCGGGGGCAACGGTGTCCAGTGAGGCCAGGACCGGCATGACGTCGTTCTCAAGGGTGTCCCCCAGCGCCGGCAGGTGGTCGATGAACTGGATGACCGCCTTGACCTCGTCGGGGTCGACCGATTCGAGGACGTCGTCGGCGATCGGCTCGAGCAGTCGGATCGTCTTGTCCGCCCACGCCAGGACCTCGGTCATCCGGGTCGCCACGACACGAGCGGTCTCCACGTCCAGGTCGGCGTCCACGAGCAGTGCCTCGACGACCGGCTTGACCTGCGCGAAGGTGGAGTCCGCGAAGTCGACGAGGGGGACGACCCGTTCGATGAGCCCGCCTGCGTCGAGGACCAGATCGTCGGCGGTGTCCACCGTCGTCCGGACTCGAGCCACCACGCCCTCGGCGGACTCGACGGTGCTCCCCACCCGTACGACCACGCCCTCGGCGGAATCGATCGTGCCGTCCACGCGACGCACCACGCCCTCGGCGGAGTCGATCGTGCCGTCCACGCGACGCACCACCCCCTCGGCGGAGTCGATCGTGCCGTCCACGCGACGCACCACCCCCTCGGCCGAGGCGACGGTCGCGCCCACCCGCCCGAAGCCCACCCGCCCGACGATCCCCTCGGCGGCGGACACCGTGACGGCGACCTCGTCGACGACCCGGTTGGCCCTGGCCACCGTGGTGCGGACACCGTCGACCGTGTCGACGGCGGTGGCCACGATCCCGTCGATCTGCCGCACGGTGCGGCTGACCTCGTCGAGCAGGTCCTGGATCCGCACGACCACGTCCTCCACGTCCGCGAGTAGCACGAGGACGCGGGCGGGCAGCATGAGCAACTCCCTGGCCATTCTCAGCTCCCACTCCACGACACGGAACGCCGTTCCCACCACGGAGGAGGCGGAGGGAACGCGGAGCTGGATGTCTGCCATGCGCTGATTGTGCCTGAACCACCCACACCGGGCAGCCGGTCCGCCCACCATGGAGACAGCGACGGTTCCGACCGGTCGGGCCGCGATCTCGAAGGAGCGAACGATGGACGCACGATGGGTCGCCGATTTCGCCGAGCTGAGGCTGGCGGACGCACCGGAGTACGGCGGGAAGTCCGCCAATCTCGGGGAGATGACGGGCGCGGGGTTCCCCGTGCCGCCGGGATTCTCGGTCGGCCAGTCGGCCTACCTCGCCGCGATGGAGACGGCCGGTGTCCGGTCGCGCCTCTACGACGGCCGGGTCCCTGCCGACGGGATGAGCGAGGCGGAGCTGATGTCCCTCGCGGCGGAGTTCAGCGGCACCGTCGCCGGGGTCGAGATGCCGCCGCGACTGCGCGAGGACATCGTGGCGCACTACCGGTCGCTGGGGTCGGACGTCCCCGTGGCGGTGCGTAGTTCCGCGCCCGCGGAGGACGCCGGTGACACCTCCTTCGCGGGGATCCACGAGTCGTACACGGACGTCGTCGGCGAGGAGGCCGTGCTCAAGGCGGTTCAGGACTGCTGGTGCTCGTTGTGGACGCCGCGCGCCATGACCTACCGGGCTGTGTCGGGGTACGACGACGAACCGTCGATCGCGGTGGTGGTGCAGAAGATGGTCCGTTCCGACACGTCGGGCGTGGCCTTCACCGCCGACCCCCGCACCTCCCAGGTCGACCGCGTGGTGATCGAGGCGGCGTTCGGACTCGGCGAGGTGGTGGTGGGCGGCAAGGTCGAACCCGACACGTACGTCGTGTCCAAGGCAGATCTGAACCTCCTCACCGTGCACGTGGGCCGGAAGGTCGCCCGGATCGTCGCGGGCCGCACGGTCGACGGGCTCGTCCCCGTTCCGGAGGCCGAGCAGTTGGACCGGGTGCTCGATGACGACCAGGTGCGGCGGGTCGCCCGCCTCGCAGTGATGTCCGAGCAGCACTACGGCGTACCACAGGACACCGAGTTCGCGTTCGAGGACGGTGAGCTGTACATCGTGCAGACCCGCCCGATCACCACTCTGGACGCCGAGGCGGGGCGTGCGGGCGATCCCGGGGCTGGGGAGGCAGGCGGGGCTGCCGGGGCCACGGGGGATGCGGTGGAGCCGATCGTCTCCGGCCTCGGCGCCGGGCCCGGCACCGCGATCGGGACCGCACGCGTCCTGACAGAGCTGTCGGACGGAGTGAACCTGGCGGCCGGCGAGATATTGGTCGCCACGATGACCGACCCCGACTGGCTGCCGATCCTCCAGCGCGCCGCCGCGATCGTCACCGACGAGGGGGGCGTGACCTGTCACGCCGCCATCGTGGGGCGCGAACTGGGGCGTCCCGTGATCGTGGGCACGCGGTCGGCGACCGCCGACATCGCCGACGGGCAGACCATCACCGTCGACGGCACCGCCGGCGTCGTCTACCCGGGAGAGGTCCGCGCGGCCACGGCACCGCAGGCTCCCGCCGATGCCGGTGCGGCTCCCGAGGTGCGCACACGCGAGGTCACCGCCACAGCCGTCTACGTCAACCTCGCGACGCCCGACGCAGCGGCGCGGGTCGCGGCGATGGACGTCGACGGCGTCGGCCTGCTGCGGGCGGAGTTCCTCATCACCAGCGCTCTGCAGGGGTTGCACCCGCGCCGGCTCATCGCGGAGGGCAGGACGGAAGAGTACGTGGAGCGGATGGCCTCGGGGATCAGCACCATCGCCGCCGCCTTCGATCCGAGGCCCGTGGTGTACCGCGCCACCGACCTGCGGTCCAACGAGTTCCGGGGGCTGCTCGGAGGGGAGGTGGAGGCCGAGGAGCGCAATCCGATGATCGGCTACCGGGGCTGCTTCCGCTACACCCGGGAACCTGACCTGTTCCGGTTGGAACTGGACGCGCTCGAGCGGGTGCGGCGGCGGCACCGGAACCTGCACCTGATGATCCCGTTCGTCCGGACCGGGTGGGAACTGCGTGCCTGTCTGGACATCATCGACGCCCATCCGATCGGTCGGGACACGGGGCTCAAGCGCTGGATAATGGCCGAGGTGCCCTCGGTGGTGCACTGGATCCCCGAGTACGCCGCCATGGGAATAGACGGCGTATCGATCGGTTCCAACGATCTCACCCAGTTGACGTTGGGGGTCGACCGCGACTCGGAGGTGTGTGCGGACCTGTTCGACTCGATGGACCCGGCGGTGCTCGCGTTCATCGACCAGATCATCGACCGCTGCCACGAGTCCGGCCTCACCGTGTCCCTGTGCGGACAGGCGGCGTCGACCGATCCCCGGATGGCCGAGCACCTCGTCCGGAAGGGGGTCACGTCGGTCTCCGTCACGCCGGACTACGCGGAGATGACCCGGCGCACCGTCGCGCGGGCCGAGCGGACCATCCTGCTCGACGCCGCCCGGGCCGCCGCCCGTCCCGGGCATGACTGACCGCGCGGCACGCTCTCGCAGGTCCGCGCCGAAATCAGAGTCTTCCCTCACCTTGGACTGTTTGCTGACAACGCACTAGCATCAGTTTTGTTACCGGTGAGTAGGTTCCGGTGTGCCCGCGGCACCCCGCACCGACCCTTCCGGGCACCACCATTGCCACGGCACCGCACTGTCGATCGGAGAAGACCGTCATGGGTCACTACAAGAGCAACGTCCGCGACCTCGAGTTCAACATGTTCGAGGTCTTGCGCATGAACGAGGCACTCGACGCCGGCGAGTTCGGCGACATGGACACCGAGACCGCCAAGGGAATCCTCTCCGAGGTCGCGACCCTGACCGAGGGCCCGGTCGCGGAGTCCTTCGCCTCCGCCGACCGCAACCCGCCGGTGTTCGACCCCGAGACCCACTCGGTCTCCATCCCGGAGGACTTCAAGAAGTCCTTCAAGGCCTGGTACGACGCCGGCTACTGGTCGATGGGACTGCCGGAGGAGCTCGGCGGGATGCCGGCCCCCCGCGCGATGGTGTGGGCCACCGGCGAGATGATGCTCGGGGCCAACCCGGCGGCGTTCATGTACGGCGCCGGCCCCGCCTTCGCCGCCGTCCTCTACGAGAACGGCACCGAGGAGCAGAAGCAGTGGGCCGCCACCTGCGTCGAGCGCGGCTGGGGAGCGACCATGGTCCTCACCGAGCCCGACGCCGGCTCCGATGTCGGTTCCGGCCGCACGAAGGCGATCAAGCAGGACGACGGCTCCTGGCACATCGAGGGCGTCAAGCGCTTCATCACCTCGGCCGACTCCGACGACATGTTCGAGAACATCTTCCACCTGGTCCTGGCGCGCCCCGAGGGCGCCGGCCCCGGCACCAAGGGCCTGTCGCTGTTCTTCGTGCCGAAGTTCCACTTCGACTTCGAGAAGAACGAGATGGGCGAGCGCAACGGGGTGTTCGTCACCGGCGTCGAGCACAAGATGGGCCTCAAGGTCTCCACGACCTGCGAACTGACCTTCGGCGGTCACGGCGTGCCCGCCAAGGGCTGGATGGTCGGCGGCGACGAGCTCAACCAGGGCATCCGTCAGATGTTCGATGTCATCGAGCACGCGCGCATGATGGTCGGCACCAAGGCCATCTCCACCCTGTCGACCGGCTACCTCAACGCGCTCGAGTTCGCCAAGGAGCGTGTCCAGGGCGGCGACATGACCGAGATGGCCGACAAGACCGCCCCGCGCGTCACCATCACCCACCACCCGGACGTGCGACGTGCGCTGATCCGCCAGAAGGCGTTCGCCGAGGGTCTGCGCGCGGTGTACATGTACACGGCGGCCCACCAGGACGTCGAGACCGCCGCGCGCGTCTCCGGCGCCGACGGCGAGCTGGCCCATCGGGTCAACGATCTGCTGCTGCCGATCGTCAAGGGCGTCGGTTCCGAGCGCGCCTACGAGCTGCTCACCGAGTCGCTTCAGACGTTCGGCGGGTCGGGCTTCCTGCAGGACTACCCGATCGAGCAGTACATCCGCGACGCCAAGATCGACTCCCTCTACGAGGGCACCACCGCGATCCAGGCCCAGGACTTCTTCTTCCGCAAGATCGCCCGTGACCGCGGCACCGCCGTGGGCCACGTGTCGGCGCAGATCAAGCAGTTCCTGGACAGCGACGCGTGCGGCGGCCGGCTGGCGGCCGAGCGCGAGCTGCTCGCGACCGCCCTCGCGGACGTCGAGGCCATGATCGGCACGTGCTTCGATCACCTCATGGGTTCGCAGGACGACCCCAAGCGCCTGTACACGGTCGGGTTCGCCTCGGTGCGCGTCCTCATGGCGTTCGGTGACCTCATGATGGGCTGGCGTCTCCTGGTCGGCGCGGAGGTCGCCCTCGGCGCGCTGGACGGGGCGTCCGACGACGACAAGGACTTCTACAACGGCAAGATCGCCGCCGCCCGGTGGTTCGCCAAGAACGAGCTGCCCCTGATCAGCGCCACCCGCGCGATCGTCGCAGACCTCGACAACGAGCTGATGGAGCTGGACGAGTCCGCGTTCTGATCCCCACCTGACGGGCCCTACCGGGTCCCCACCGTCGATCCGCCGCCCCTGCCCGGGCGGCGGATCGACTCGTTTCGCCGGACGCGGGCGGCCCACCCCCACGAATCGGCTACCCGGATTCCCGATCCGCTATGCCGATGGGAGTAGCGGATCCGGAATCCGGGTAGCGGATTCGGCGCTCTAGTTGCCGGGTACGCCGGGAATGCGGAACTCCGGTAGGCCCGGGATCCGGATCGGGTCACCGGGTCCGGGGAGCGGGGGCGGCGGTGGTGGCGGCGACGAGGTGGGATCGTCGTCCTCCGGAGTCTCGGCCCGGCACACGATCCGGTCTCGCGGCGCGTAGCTCGACGACACGGTGTCGGTGCTCACGGTGTCGCCGCCGCGCAGGACAACCCGGGTCACGCGGGCGGTGTACCCGTCTGCGCCCGGACTCGGGGTACACCCGGCCGTGCTGACGACCCGGGTCTGGGCCCGCCGGATGTCGGTCCGGGGGGCCGTCGAGACCCTCACCGTGTACTCGGGCGTCCCCCACAGCCGGACCGTCACCGAGTTGCCGCTACCCGAGGCATCGATCACCAGGCCGGTGTCCTGGGCGTTTCGGAATCCGACGTCGGCCGAGGCGGTGGCATCGCGGCCCGCCGGGAACGCGTCGCCGTCGACACCGCGGGAGCTGCGGACGAGGTCCTGTGCGCCGGATTCGAACGCCGCGTTGAACAGGGCGGTGGCGACGGCGTCGGCGGACACGTCTCCGGAGACGGTGCCGGCGACCTCCGCCATGGAGAAGCTCCCGCCTGCCGGGATGAAGTGCCCGGC
Source organism: Dietzia sp. KRD202 (assembly GCF_017168155.1). Classification (NCBI taxonomy): domain Bacteria; kingdom Bacillati; phylum Actinomycetota; class Actinomycetes; order Mycobacteriales; family Dietziaceae; genus Dietzia; species Dietzia sp. KRD202. The sequence continues at coordinate 224,347 of NZ_JABFAN010000006.1, forward strand.
CAGCGAGGCGATCATCGACTGGGCCTGTCCGCTCGCGCCGACGGCCACGGTGAACTGGCCGACGGGCTCGCGGATGCCGGCCTGCTCGGCCTCCGCGGTGGTCAGCTCGGGGTCGCGGCCCACGTAGCCGACGGGGAGCACACGCGGGCCGTCGACGTCGGTGAGTTGCCCGGGCAGCCGACCGAGCAGCGGGCCCCATTCGACGGTGCGTCCCTGGACCGCGGGCACGATGGTGGCGTTCGACCCGCTGAACTCGAAACTCGCGTCCCTGCCCACCTGCTCGGTCTCCTCCAGGAGCGGGTCCAGGATCCCCTTGGCGGCGTCGGCGTCGAAGCGGGGCTCGAGCACGTCGCCCTCGCGGACGAAGCTGAGGTACTCCCCGATCCGGTCGCGGGGGAACAGCACCGGCACCGCGCCCGGGTCGTCCGGGTCGACCATCTCGATCTCCCGCTCGGGGGGCTCGGGCCGCTCGCGCCCGGGGCCCGGTGGCGGGGCGGGGAGCCTGGTGGTGACGGTGGTGGTCGCCGGCTCGGTGCCGTCGTCGCGCATCCGCGAGGCCAGCAGCGTCAGGTCCCGGGAGGCGGCGGGCTCGGCCACGTCCCGGATCAGCGCCCGCACCTGTTCGGCGTCGGTCTCGGTGGGCGTGTAGTCGACGGGCAGGTCCACTCCGTCGTCGTCGAGCCAGTGCTCGAGCACCGCGTCGCGGGAGTTCTCGATCTGTAGGCGCTGCCCGTCGAGCGGGATGGCCGAGCGGACCTGATCCCGGTCGAACCAGATGGCGCCCTCGCGGGGTTCGAAGTCCGCCTGGAGGGCGAGGCGCTCGAGGAAATCGGTCAGCCGTGCGTCCGGGATGACGCTGGCGATACCGACCTCGGTCGACCACACCACGCTGATCAGCCGCTTCAGCGGGTTGAGGGGCTGTTCACCGCCCCGGTCGAGCGTGCCCTGCCAGTCCACCGACAGGCCGACCGAGTCGGGGTCCAGCGTGGTCGACACGGCCCCGGCGCGCAGATCCACCTCGTCGTCGACCCGCGGTCCGAGCTCGGCGATCAGTCGCTGTTCGGCGTCGGCGGTCCGCATCCCGCCCACCTGGATGCCGGCGACCTCCGTCCCGCGCGGGACCCGGCCGATGCTGTGCACGAGATCGAAGCCGTACAGGACCGCGAGTGCCATGAACAGGCCCACACCGGTGTAGATCCACCGCGACCGCACCCGGTACCGATGTCGGTCGGACGCAGCCGGGTGCGGGCCCGCGCCCTCGATCGCGACGGGGCGTGCCGGGGTGTCGTCATCGTGGGACTCGACCACGCGTCATCCACCTCCTCCCGAGCGGGGGACGGCGGAACCCCGCGGGCCGCCGGCCGGGGACGTCCCCGCCCGAACCACTGTGAACACCACTATGACGGACCGATACCGATGAGTGCAGCCCCCGCGCCGGACGCGGGGGCTGCACTCATCGGACTCACGGGACGAGCCCGCGGCGAGGTGGACGAGGTGCGGGGGTCAGCGCTCCACGATCGCGGTGACGCCCTGGCCGCCCGCGGCGCAGACGGAGATGAGCGCCCGGCCGGAGCCCTTCTGCTCGAGCAGCTTGGCCGCGGCGGCCAGGATGCGGCCGCCGGTGGCGGCGAACGGGTGACCGGCCGCCAGCGACGAGCCGTTGACGTTGAGCTTGGAGCGGTCGATCGACCCCAGGGCCTTGTCCAGGCCCAGACGCTCGGTGCAGTACTCCTCGGACTCCCACGCGGCCAGGGTGGCCAGCACCTGCGAGGCGAACGCCTCGTGGATCTCGTAGTAGTCGAAGTCCTGCAGGGTCAGGCCGTTGCGGGCCAGCAGCCGCGGCACCGCGTAGGTGGGGGCCATGAGCAGCCCGTCGGGCGTGCGACCGTCGTGGCCGTGGACGAAGTCCACCGAGGCGGTCTCCGAGTCCACCAGGTAGGCGCGGACCGGCAGCTTGTTCTCCTTCGCCCACTCCTCGCTGGCCAGCAGCACGGTGGACGCGCCGTCGGTCAGCGGGGTGGAGTTGCCGGCCGTCATGGTGGCCTCGGTGCCGTGGGCCTCGGCGTCGCGCTTGCCGAAGACCGGCTTGAGCTTGCCCAGCTTCTCCTCGGAGGAGTCGGGCCGCATGTTGTCGTCGCGGGCCACGCCGAGGTACGGCGTCACCAGGTCGTCCTGGAACCCGGAGTCGTAGGAGGCGGCGAGGTTGTGGTGGCTGGCGACGGCCAGCGCGTCCTGGTCTGCGCGCGTCACCCCCATCTCGCGGGCGGTGATGGCGGCGTGCTCACCCATCGACAGCCCGGTACGCGGCTCGGCGTTCTGCGGCTGCTCGGGCACGAGGCCCTGCGGGCGGATCTCACCGAGGAGCTTCAGGCGGTCGACGGTGGACTTGGCGGAGCTGACCTTGATGAGGGTCTTGCGCAGGTCGTCGTTCACCGAGAGCGGCGCATCCGAGGTGGTGTCGGTGCCTCCGGCGATGCCGGACTCGATACGCCCGAGGGCGATCGCGTCGGCCACCTGGATCGCGGCGGCCAGGCCGGTGCCGCAGGCCTGCTGGACGTCGTAGGCCGGGCTGGCCGAGTCGAGCACCGAGCCGATCACCGACTCGCGGGTGAGATTGAAGTCGCGGGAGTGCTTGAGCACGGCGCCGGCGACGACCGACCCGACGCGCTTGCCCTGGAGGTTGTAGCGGCTGGCCAGTCCGTCGATCGCGGCGGTGAGCATGTCCTGGTTGGAGGCGTCCGCGTACTTGCCGTTCGAGCGGGCGAAGGGAATTCGGTTGCCGCCGACGATGGCGACCTTGCGGGGGCTGGTGGTCACGTGTGTCACTCCCGTTGTGTTCTCGGTGTCCGGTGGCCCGAAACGCGGCCCTGCACGTATTGTTACTCAGCAGTAAGTTATTTGTCGACCCGTAGTACCACCTCTCCAGGAGATGATCGCCATGGCACAGGGCAACCTCGACCTCTACTCGCAGTTCGTGACCTCGGCCCCGGGGTCGTTCATCGCCGGCAAGGTCGGCCTCCCGCAGCCGGAGCAGCTGCGCCGGTACGAGGCCGGGCAGCCCGCCCTGCACGGTCCCGTCCTCATCGGCGGCGAGGGCCGCCTGGCCGAGCCCGTCCGGGAGATGCTGGCCGGCGACTACGAGCTGGCCGCCGCGGGCGCCGAGGGCAAGTTCGCCGGTCTCGTCTTCGACGCCACCTCGCTGCGTCGCCCGGAGGACCTCAAGGCCCTGTTCGAGTTCTTCAACCCGGTCGTCCGCAACGTCGCCGCCAGCGGCCGCATCGTCGTACTGGGCACCACCCCGGAGGAGACGGGCTCGGTCGAGGAGCGCATCGCCCAGCGCGCGCTCGAGGGCTTCACCCGCTCGCTCGGCAAGGAGATGAAGCGCGGCTCCACCGTCCAGCTCGTGTACGTCTCCCCCGACGCCGACGCGGGAGCCTCCGGACTCGAGTCCACCCTGCGGTTCATCCTGTCCGGCAAGTCGGCGTACGTCGACGCGCAGGTGTTCCGCGTGGGGGCCGGCTCGGCCACCGCCCCGGCATCGTGGGACCGCCCGCTCGAGGGCAAGCTCGCCGTCGTCACCGGCGCCGCCCGCGGTATCGGCGCCGAGATCGCGGCCGTGCTCTCCCGCGACGGCGCGCACGTGATCTGTTGTGACATCCCGGCCGCCGGCGAGTCACTGTCCGCCACCGCCAACAAGGTCGGCGGCACCTCGCTGCCGCTGGACGTCACCGCCGCCGACGCCGCCGAGGTCCTGGCCAAGCACGTGACAGAGCGTCACGACGGCCGCGTCGACGTGCTCGTCCACAACGCCGGCATCACCCGTGACAAGACGCTGGCCGGCATGGACAGCGCCCGCTGGGACTCCGTCATGGCCGTCAACCTCATCGCCCCCGAGCGCATCACCGCCGAGCTCGCCGAGAAAGGCGTGCTGGGCGAGGGCTCGCGCGTCGTGGGTGTGTCCTCGATGGCCGGCATCGCCGGTAACCGCGGCCAGACCAACTACGCAGCCTCGAAGGCCGGTGTCATCGGGTTCGTCAACGGCGCCTCGGCCGAGCTGGCCTCGAAGAACGTCACCGTCAACGCCGTGGCGCCGGGCTTCATCGAGACGCAGATGACGGCCGCCATCCCGTTCGCCACCCGCGAGGCCGGCCGTCGCATGAACTCCATGCAGCAGGGCGGTCTGCCGGTCGACGTGGCCGAGACGATCGCCTACTTCGCCAACCCCGCCTCGTCCACGGTCACCAACAACGTGATCCGCGTGTGCGGCCAGTCCCTGCTGGGTGCGTGATCTGACGTGGAGTACACCCGCCTTCCCGCCATCCCCAATCTGCTCGCCCAGTACGGCAAGGCCGCGGTGGGAGCCATGCCCGTCGTGGGCGGCTCCCGCGACGGTAAGTCCATGCCGTCGAGGGGCGTCGAGGTCGCCGGCGTGCGCGTGGACGTGGCCAACCTGGCCGCCTACGCCCGCGTCTGCGGCCTGCGACTGACGGACGAACTGCCGCTGACCTACCCGTTCACCCTCGCGTTCCCGCTGAGCATGCAGCTCATGCTGGATCCGGACTACCCGGTGCCGGCGATGGGGTCGGTGCACCTGACCAACGAGATCGAATCGCGCCGCCCGCTGCGGGTCGGCGACGAGCTCAACATCCGGGCGCACGCCGAGAACCTGCGTGAGCACCCCGCCGGGTTGCTGCTGGACGTGGTCACCGAGATCCGAACCGGTGACGACGACGAGCCCGCCTGGGTGCAACGGTCGGGCCTGCTCTCGAAGCGGCGGACCTCGCTGACCCCGGCCAAGGACGCCCCGCGCCCGCCGAAGCCCGAGCCGCCGACCGCAGCCGAGATCGGCGACCCCACCGTCGTGAAGTCGGTGTCCGAGGCGCAGATCGCGGAGTACGCGGCCGTGTCCGGGGACCGCAACCCCATCCACGTGTCCAAGGTGGGCGCGAAGGCGTTCGGCTTCCCGAACGTCATCGCCCACGGCATGTGGACGGCCGCCACGCTCCTCGGCACGGTCGAGGGCGGGATCCCCGAGCGGGCCCGCTACTCGGTCGAGTTCGGCAAGCCCGTGATCCTGCCGGCCAAGCTGGGAATCTACGCCCGTCGCGGCGGCGCCGGGGATCCCGCCTGGTCGCTGACCGTGCGCAATCCCAAGAAGCTGGGCACCGTGCACGCGACCGCGAGCATCGAGGAGTTCTAGGCCCCACCCGGCACGCGGCCCGACCGGGCTCCGTCGTCGAGAAGAGCGTCCCGCACACGTCGCCCGAGAGGCAGGTGTGCGGGACGCTCTTGTCGTTGGGTGGATGGACCCACCGGGCCGGACCCGCCGGGCCGAGATCCGGTGTCGCGCGGGCCGCGCGTCGAATAGGTTCGGCCGCAGGGGGGAGCCCTACCGGATCCCCTCACCCCGGCCCAGGAGTAGCTGTGCACCGCACCGAGTTCCCCCGCCTCCTCGCCCGGCCGGCCGCCCTCGTGGCGGTGGCCGTGGTCGTCACGCTCACCGCCTGCTCGACGACCGGCGACCCGGATGGCGTCGGCTCCGGCGGCACCGACTCCGGTGGCGCCCCGGGCGCCGGCCCGGTCGGGTCGCAGCCCCCCGGGCACCCTGCCACGCAGGGCCCCGTCGTCGAGGTGGAGACGGTCGCCGACGGGCTGACGATCCCCTGGGACGTCGTCCGCGACCCCGAGGGCGTCATCGTCACCGGCGAGCGGGGTTCGGGCACCCTGTACGCGATCCGCGGGAGCGGGGAGCGGACCGTTGTCGACGCGGACCTCGGCGAACTGTACGACCGGGGCGAGAGCGGCCTGATGGGGATGGCACTGGCAAGGGACTTCGCCACCAGCCGCGAGGTGTACACCTGCCATTCCTCGGCCGATGCGGACGACAACCGCGTCACCTCCTGGACCGCCACCGAGGACTGGTCCGCCCTCGAGTCGCCCCGGGTTCTCGTGGACGGCATCCTGCTGGCCGACCGGGGCCTGCACTCGGGCTGCCGCATCCTCGTCCACCCGGACGGCACTCTGTACATCGGCACGGGCGATGCGTTCACCGGCCCGGCGCCCCAGGACCCCGAGTCGCTCTCGGGCAAGATCCTGCACATCACCCGCGACGGCGAGCCGGCCGACGACACCATCGGCGACTCCCCCGTCCTGACGTACGGCCACCGCAACGTGCAGGGGCTGGCCCTGCGGCCGGACTCGGACCAGATCGTCGCCGCCGAGCACGGGCCGGACGTCGACGACGAGGTGAACCTCGTGCTCGCCGGGTCCAACTACGGATGGGACCCGGACGCCGGCGGCCGGTACGACCAGAACGTACCGATGACCGACACCCGCGACTTCCCCGATGCGGTGGAGGCGGCGTGGCGATCCGGGGACCCGACACTCGCCCCGGGCGGGATCGCGTTCCTCGACGACCCCGCGTGGGGCGAGTGGGACGGAGCCCTGGCGGTGGCAATGCTCAAGACCAGCCAGATCGTCCTCATGACGCTGTCCGAGGACGGCACCTCCGTCACCGCGACCGCAGCGATCCTGCGAGGAGAACGCGGCCGCCTGCGATCGATCACCCCGGAGCCCGGCGGGTCGCTGCTCGTCACCACCTCCAACGGTGGCGGCACGGACAAGGTCCTGCGCGTCCGGCCCGCAGCAGGCTGACAACCCCGCCCCGGCCCCGAC
>NZ_JABFAN010000006.1:231121-269731 GCF_017168155.1 Dietzia sp. KRD202
GACCGGTACCGCTGCCCACGTGTGGCCCATAACCTGTGGCTCGCATCACTTCTCACCCCACAGCAGGGAGTTCTCCGTGCTCGTCCGCCCCATGTCCCGTCCGTCCCGCACCCGCACCCGTACCCGCACTCTCGCAGGGGCCGCCGCCGCTGCCGCCGTCGTCGTCGTCATGCCCGCCGTGGCGTTCGCTCAGAGCAGCCTGCCCGGTGGCTCCTCGGGGTCGCTCGACACCAGTCTGATCCCGCCGGGCGTCCTGTTCCCGCCCGAGGTGGGCAACGGTGCGGGGGACGGCGTCGAGGTGGTGGAGGGTCCGGCGGTCCGCGCCACCACCGTCATGGAGGGGCTCAACATCCCCTGGGACGTGGTCCGTACGCCGGACGGCACCCTCCTCACCGGCGAGCGCGGCGGCCGGATGGTCGTGCAGGAGCCCGGCGAGGAGCAGCGCACCGTGTCGATCGACCTGCCCGGCCTCGTCCGCCAGTCCGAGAGCGGCCTCATGGGCATGGCCGTGGATGCCGGTTTCGAGCAGAACCGCGAGATCCACGTGTGCTGGTCGCGATCGGCCGACGGTGAGCGCGACAACCGGATCACCACCTTCGAGGCCGCCGACGACTGGTCCGAGTTGACCAAGGTCCGCGACACCCTTACCGGCATCCCGCTGGGCGAGGAGGGCATCCACAGCGGGTGCCGGCTGCTCACCGCCCCGGACGGCACCCTCTACGTCGGCACCGGTGACACGTACACGGCCACGGCCCCGCAGTCGCCCGACTCGCTGGCCGGGAAGACCCTGCACATCAATCCGGACGGTTCACCCGCGTCGGGCGATTCGGTTGTCCACACGATCGGTCACCGCAATGTCCAGGGGCTGGCCATCGACCCCGACAGCGACCGTCTCTACTCCGCGGAGCACGGGCCGGACGCCCACGACGAGGTCAACCTCCTCCAGCCGGGCGCGAACTACGGCTGGAACCCGAACGTCGACGGACGCTACAACCAGAACGTCCCCATGACCGACACCGAGGAGTTCCCGGACGCGGTCGAGGCCGTCTGGTCTTCCGGGGAGCAGACCCTGGCCCCGTCGGACATCGAGTTCCTGCGGGGATCCGAGTGGGGCGAGTGGGAGGGGGCGCTCGCGATGGCCAACCTCAGAAGCCAGAAGCTCGTCCTCCTCCGACTCAGCGAGGACGGGCGGTCCGTCGTCGACTCCGCCGTGCTCCTCGAGGGCGAGTTCGGTCGCCTGCGGTCCCTGGCGCCCGAGCCCGACGGTTCGCTGCTGGTGACGACCTCCGACGCCGACAATCGCGACTCCGTGTTCCGCATCAGCCCGGCGGCGGGCTGACCGGCCTAGAGCCGCAGGACCTGCCGGGCGGCGTCGGCCAGTGCGATCGCGTAGCCGGCGCCGTGCCCGGCGGAGTGGGTGGCCAGCGGGTGCAGCTGATGCAGCGGGACCCTGTCGCGCCATCCCTCCCGAAGCGGGTGCGCCTCGTCGTACCCGCGGAGGATCTCGTCCGGGTGCGGCGAGCCGAACAGCGCGAGCATCGCGAGGTCGGTCTCGCGGTGGCCGCCGTGCGCGGCGGGGTCGATGAGCACGGCCTCGACGTCGTTCTCTCCGCCGCCCTCCCCGTCGGCCCGCGCCGGGGTCCACAGCACGTTGCCGGTCCACAGGTCGCCGTGGATGCGGGCGGGGACGTCGTCGGGGTCGTCGAGCTCGCCGGACGCGACGCGGTCGCAGGCCCGCTCGACCACGGCGAGGTCGGCGCCGCCGAGGACTCCGAGGTCCACCGCGATCCGGACGAACGGTCGGACCCGCTGCTCGGCGTAGAACTCGCCCCACGACGCGGTGGGCGCACACTCCTGGGGCCGGTTGCCGATGAAGCACCGGCCCGCCCAGCCGTCCGCGGGTGCGCCCCAGGCGGCCGCGCCCGCGTCGTGCATCGCCGCCAGCGACCGACCGAACCGCAGAGCCGCCCGCGTCGTCGCGCGACCCGCGGGAATCCTCTCGAGCGTGATCTCGTCGTCGTCGACCCCTCTTACCCGGACCACCCTCGGCCCGCCGGGGGCCGCGGCGAGCCAGGCCAGACCCGCGGCCTCGTGGCGGAAGAAGTCGGGGCCGTGGCGGGAGCCCCTCTTGACGAACACCCGGTCATCCACGTCGATCTCCCCTCGTGTCGCGGCCGAGCAGCGGCCCGGCGAGCGCGGCGATGAGCACGCCGCCCACCAGCATCGGTACGACCGTCCAGCGCATCCCGACATGCTCCGCGATGAGACCGACGAGCGGCGGGGAGGCCAGGAAGCCCAGTCGCAGGACCCAGTTGAGCACCGCCAGGCCCGCGCCGGGAGCCAGGCCGGGCACGGAGTCGGCGGCGACCATCGCACCCGGGATGACGGTGGCGATGCCCCACCCGGCCAGCGCGAATCCCGCGAGCAGGACCATCAGCAGGGCGGGGCCGTCGAGCAGCGACGACGCGACCAGCGCAGCACCCGAGCCCAGCACCACGCACGCCCCGCCCATCCGGCCGACGTGCGCCGCGCCGAACCCCTCGACCAGGCGGTCACCGGTGACGCGTCCGACGAGCTGCGTGCCCTGCACCGCGACGAACCCGAGACCCGCCAGGCCGGCGCCCGCTGCCGCGACCTCGCGCAGGTAGAGCGCGGACCACGTCTGGGCGAAGTCCTCGACGAGGGTGGCGCACCCGGCGAGCACCCCCAGCGCGAGCAGGAGCAGCAGCGCGCGACCGACCGGTACGCGGCGGGAGACGTCCCGCTCGGCGGGAGACGACGCGGCGGACGGGGGCGTGGTGTCGAGGTCGCGCCCGGAGTCGTCCTCGGCGACCGGCGGACCCAGCCGGAGGGGAAGTGCGGCCAGCGCGGCGAGCGCACAGACGACTCCCGCCCCGATCATCTGCCCCACCACCGGCGTGCCGACGCCCGCGGCCACCGATCCCCCGACCGCGCCGAGCGCCGCACCGAGCGACCACACCGCGTGGAACCGGTTGATCAGCGACCTGCCGTGACGCGACTGCACGCGGATCCCGTGGGCGTTCATCGCCACGTCGGTGATCGCGTCGGTCAGCCCGAACAGCAGCAGCAATCCCGCGAACACGGCCACGACGGGCGAGAAGCCGACGAGTGCCGCGATACCCGACGCCACGACCATCGCCGCGACCGCGACCGCCCCGTCCGAACGCCGCCGCATCAACGCGGGGGTGAGCAGGCCACCGACGAGCGCGCCGGCCGGATAGCAGGCCATGGCCAGGCCGAATCCGGCCGGGCCCAGGTCGAGCGCGTTCTTCAGGTCGGGCAGGCGGGGCACGATGGCGCCGAAGATCGCACCGTTGGCGGCGAAGAGCAGGGCGGTCGCGGCGATCGGTCCGCGGGTGGTACCGGTCCGGGTCGTCGCACTCACGACCGCCACACTACGTCCGGCCGGCGCGCCGGTAGCGTTACGCGGCAAGAGCAGCGGACCGGTGAGGGGAGTACGCCCGTGTACGACGTGACGGCGGGGATCGAGACCGAGGACGGCGGTCGGCGCGTGGCGTGCCGGGTGCCGCTGCCCGTGGCGCCCGCGGTGGTGTGGGACGCGGTCGCCACCGGCGAGGGGATCTCCTCCTGGTTCGTGCCGTGCGCGATGGAACCGCAGGTCGGGGGCCGGATCGTGCAGTTCGCCGACCCCGGCGCCCCCGATCCCACGACCGGCCCGGAGGCCGCGGCCGAGGCGATGCTCACCGCGACGGTCGGCGAGATCACCGTCTACACGCCGCCCGCCGGGAGTGTGCCCGGACTGTTCTCCTACGCCGAGCGGGACTGGATGGGCGAGGGCGTCCCGGTTCCGCCGTGGGAGACGTCGTGTGAGGTGGTCGACGACGGCGAGGGCGGCAGCGTGCTCACCCTGCGGTCGGGGTTCGGCTCCGGCGGGCAACTGGCGGAGGAGTCTGTGGATGGCAGTCTCGACGGGTGGGTGCAGGCGCTGACGGTGCTGGCCCACCGGCTGACCCATCGCCCGGCCGACGGGGTGGTGACCGTGGACGCGGCCACCGATCCGGTCGAGGCCACGGTGCCGGAGCTGTGGGCCCGGGTCACGGCGGCGCTCATCGCCCCGGCGTCCGGTGTGGGCGGGAACCCGGGTGACGGCGGCGTGGTCGCCAGGTCCGGTGAGGTGGGCGGCATCGTGGCGACCGGGTCCGAGGCCTCGCGGACGCTCATCCTCTCGGCGCCGGCTGACGGCATGCTCGAGCTGTTCGCCTTCCCCGCCGGCGAGACCCACGAGGACGCCGTCGGCCGGGCCGCGCTGGCGGTGCGGGTGTTCGAGTACGTCGACGCCCCCGGTGGCGACGGCCGACCGCTCGGGGCCGCCGCGGTGGACGTCCCGCCTACCTGGGACGCGCCGCGCTGGCGGGAGTGGCTCGAGGGGCTCGCCCGCGGGTGAGCCGGGTGCCCACGCGCCTGGACGCTGTCGGCGGTGGGCATCGTCGGGGGTGATCGCTGTCGGGGGCGAAACGTCGCGGTCGGATGCGCCGATGTTCTCACCGACCGCAGTACTGTTGCGGGGACGTATCGTGACGGTCCGCGCCAGCGTGACCCGATCGCGAACCGCACACCGACGAGGAGCTACATCCGTATGGCGGATTCCAACGAGACCGTGACCATCGCGACCGGCGAGGGCGCGCCCGGCTCCACCCTGCTGGGTATCGGCGCGTACCGCCCGGAGCGCGTCGTCAGCAACGAGGAGATCTGCGAGACGATCGACTCGACCAGCGAGTGGATCTACGAGCGGTCCGGGATTCTCAACCGTCGTTTCGCGAGCCCCGACGAGTCGGTTGTCATGATGTCGACCGAGGCGGCCAGGAAGGCCGTGGCCTCGGCGGGGATCGACCCCGAGCTCGTCGACGCGGTCATCCTGTGCACGTCGACCAACTGGACGCAGGTGCCCCACGCCGCGCCCCAGGTCGCCACGAACCTCGGCCGCAACGGCATCGCCGCGTTCGACCTCACCGCCGGCTGCGCCGGGTTCGGCTACGGCCTGGCGGTCGCGACGAACATGATCCGCGGCGGTGCCTCCCGGTACGTCGTGGTGATCGGTGTGGAGAAGATGAGCGACGGCATCGACTTCACCGACCGCAACACCTCGTTCATCTTCGGCGACGGCGCCGGCGCGGTCGTGGTGGGCCCGGCCGAGACCAACGACATCAGCCCGGTGGTCTGGGGCTCCGACGGCGAGCAGGGCAGCGCCATCAGCCAGACCAAGGACTTCAAGGCGTACGTCGACGAGGTCGACTCCGGCGCCGAGGACGTCCGTCAGCCCTTCCTCACCATGAACGGGTCCAAGGTGTTCCGCTGGGCCGCCGTGCAGGTGTCGAAGGTGTGCGCCGAGACGCTGGAGACGGCCGGGGTGACCGCGGAGCAGATCCAGGCATTCGTCCCGCACCAGGCCAACGGCCGTATCAACTCGGCGATGGCCAAGCACCTCGGCCTGCCCGACACCGTGGCGATCGCGAACGACATCGAGCAGACCGGCAACACCTCGGCCGCCTCGATCCCGCTGGCCATGGAGACCATGCTGCGCGAGGGCCAGTCCAAGCAGGGCGACGTCGCACTGTGCATCGGGTTCGGCGCGGGCCTCTCCTACGCCGGCCAGGTCGTCCGACTCCCCGCGGCCCCGCCCGTCGACTGACGGTCCCGGCGTCCCTCCCGGCGTGCCCCGGCGTGCCCCAAAAGGCCTCGGGAGGCCTCGGGAGGCCTCGGGAGGGACGCCAACTAGACATGTGTTCATGAGACAGTGATCCCATGCACACGTCTCCTTCCCGCCGCGCCGCGAGCCGCCTGGTCGCCGGTGCCGGCGCTGCCGCCGTCGTCCTGCTGTCCCCGCTGCTGGCCGCGACGAGCACGGCCGCGACGGCGGGGGCCGCGCCCGCCATCCCCGGGCCCGTCGCGCCTCAGGCCTCCCCGGTCGAGCTCGCCGCCGGGTCGGCGCAGACGCTGGGCGGCACCATCGCCGGACAGGTCACCGGCACCGGGATGGGCCCGACCGTCCTGTCGGGGGCGGGCACCGGCCCGTCCAAGTACGTGGCGCTGGGCGACTCCTACGCCGCCGTCGGCAGGATCGCGCCCGGCGCGTGGGGGGCCGGTCCCGTCGCGTGCGTGCGCACCGACGACGCCTACCCCACCGTGGTGGCCCGCGAGCTGGGGGTGGGCACGTTCGTCAACGCCAGCTGCGGTGGCGCGGTGGCCGACGACTTCCTCGCGGTCGGCCGGACCGGGGCTCCTCCCCAGTTCGATGCCCTCGACGCCGATACCGACCTGGTGACCATGACGATCGGCGGTAATGACGTGGGCTTCGCCGCCGTGATCGTGGCGTGCGCCCTGCGGCCCAACACCGCACCCGAGCTGTTGCCGCTCGTCGACGGCGCGACGGCGAGCCTGTCGAAGGGCTTCGATCCCACCGCCGGGTGCTCGGACGTCATCGACAGGCAGGCCGCCCGCGCGCTCGAGACGCTCGACCAGCGCATGGACGCGGTGTACGCCGGGATCGCCGAGCGCGCACCGCAGGCCCGCGTGGTGACGGTCGGGTACCTGGCCGCGGTGCCCGCGGACGACCGGATCATCGAGCAATCCCCGGCCTGCGCTCCGTTCATGGCGATCAGCCGGGAGGAGCGGGCCAAGGTCCGCGGCTTCCAGGACAGCATCAACCGCGTCGTCCGCGACGCCGCCGAGCGCAACGGCGCCACCGTCGTGATCCCCGATGAACCGGGCCACTCGATGTGCACCCCGCCCGAGAACCGCTGGGTGGACTTCACCGGGCTGGACACGGGCGCGGTGCCGGTCCATCCGACCACCGCCGGCCATGCGCACGTCGCGGATCGGGTGCTCGCCGCGCTGGGCGATGCCTGAGTCCGGTCACGTCACCTGACGACTGTCCAGTTGGGCCCAATTCGGTAACGAAGCGGCGTCGATGAGAGAACATAGAGCTCATGCTCACCACTCCTCGGCGCCGCTTCGCCGGTTCCCGCACCCTCACCACCTCCCTCGCCCTGGCCGCGTCCGTCGTCCTCACGGCCGCACCCGTCGCTGGTGCCCAGTCCACCACCCAGGCGGACGGCACGATCGCCCTCGGCTCCCTGGGGTCGAGCGTCGGCACCCCTGTCAGTGCGTCGGGTTCGCTCGGCTCGCTCTCGACTCCGGCCTACGCCGACTACGTGGCGCTCGGCGACTCCTATGCCGCGTTCGGGGACCAGACGGAGCCCGTGGTCACGGATGGCCCCGCCGCCCGGTGCGGCCGCAGTCTGACCAACTATCCGAATGTGCTCGACGTGAACTCGGCGGTTGGTGAGCTGGTTGACGTCACCTGCGGCGGGGCGATCATCCCCAGCCTCACGGGGTTCCAGTACGACGGGGTCCCCGCCCAGCTCGACGCCCTCGACGCCGACACCGATCTGGTGACCCTGTCGATCGGCGGCAACGACGTCGGCTTCGGCACAATCGTCGACTGCATCACCAAGCGGAACGACTACGCCACCACTCCCAACTGTCGTGCTGAGCTCGACGACGACATCACCGCTGCCATCGACTCCGTCTTCGGCGCGGGTACCGAGGGGGACGTGCCGGTCGCGACGAAGGTCGACACGATCTACGCGCTGATCGAGGAGAAGGCGCCGGACGCGACGGTCGTCGCGACCCAGTACCTGCCGCTCATGCCGGCCGAGGGTGAGAGCTGCGCGTTCACCGAGCAGCTCGTCCCGGACGATGTGACGTGGGCCCGCGAGGTGACCGCGAGGATCAACGCCGCCGTCGACGCCGCCGCTGTCCGCAACGGTCACGTCTCGGTCCTGCCCGTCGACCCCACCGTGGACCGCAGTGCGTGTGGCAACGACGATGAGCGCTGGACCGACTTCACCGGCGGGGCCCCGACCGGCGCCTACCCGATGCACCCCACTGCACTCGGCCAAGAGGCCATGGCCGACGCGGTCGCTGCCGCCATCTGACCGCCGCCATCCCGGTACGACCACAGCCGCCCGCCCCGGCATGGCGTCTCGCGCGCACCGAAGCGCGCGCCGGACGCCACGCCCGGGGGCGGCTGCGTCGTGAGGCGGGCGGATTCCTCGTGAGGCGGGCGCCCGTCAGCCCTCGAACAACCCCTGCCCCACGTACCCGCCCTCGGGAGCGCCGGGCGGCAGCGCGAACACCGCCGACCCGATGGGGATGGTCCACGTGTTGAGCGCGTCCTGCTCGGCGAGCCGCCGCTGGACGGGGATGTATGTCCGCACGGGGTCGGCCTGGTAGGCGGTGAACAGCAGACCAGAGTTGCTGATCTCGCCGCCTTCCGGCGGATCGTCGTAGTTGTACGGCCGCCGCAGCATGGCCTCGCTCCGCTCAAGCTGCCTCGCCCGCGCGATGTGGGACTCCGCCGGGATCACCGGAAGGCCCACCTCGTCGATCGCGTCGAAGTCGGCCGGGTCGTGCTCGTGCACCCCGGTCAGCGGCGCACCGGTGTCGAGCCGCCGGCCGACGCTCAGCTCGCGTGAGGTGCGGTCGATCTCCTCCCACGTGTCCATCGTCATGCGGATCCGCCGCAACACGAGCGAGGACCCACCCCGCATCCACCGCTGGACCTGCCCGTCCGCGGAGGTGCCGTCGGAGAACAGGATCTGATCGAAGTCCACGTCCTGCTCGGTGGGGTTGACGGTGCCGTCGATCTGCCCGAACAGATTGCGCTGGGTCCGCCCGGTCGGGTCGGTGCCGACGGCCTTGCGGAAGCCCCGCTGCACCCACTTCTGCCGGGCAACCCCCCGCACGCCGGACGCCAACACCCGGGCAGCGTGGGAGACGATCACCGGGTCGTCGGCGCAGATCTGCAGCAGCAGGTCCCCGCCGGACCAGCGGTCCTCGAGTCGGTCGATCTGCGGGAACGCCGGCAACTGAGCGAGCCACGCGGGACGCTTGTCCGGCATCCCGATCGCCTCGAACAGCCCGGGCCCGAACCCGATGGTCACCGTGAGCCGCGCCGGGTCCTCGGCGAGTTCGGGTTCGAGGTCCGCGAGTCCGCCCCGCCCCCAGGTGAGCCGGGCGGCGTCCTGGGACCACGCCCGCAGGACTCCCTGGATCTCCGTGCGGGTCGCCCCCGGGACGATGTCGAACGCCACGAACGCGGCATGCGATTGCGGTCGCGTGGTGATGCCGGCCTGGTGCGGGCCGTGGAACGGTTCGGTGGCCGTCCCGACGACTCGCGAGTCGGCGACCGCCTTCCAGTCTCGGATCACCTCGTCGTCGTCGACGACACCTCGCCCCACGTACCCCGCGGCACCGCCGACGACGGTGCCACCGACGACGCCGGCACCCACCGCCGCCGCGACGCCGCCGCCGAGCACCGACCGCCGGGACAGACCGCGACGGGCCTGCTCAGCCATCGTGGCTCGTGCCCCCGCTCATCTCGCCGTGACCGCCGCCGACGTACTCCTCTTCCCCGCCCTGGAAGTCGCGGGCGGAGACGGTGACGTCCTGCTCGGCGCCGTCGAACTCGAGGGTGAGGGTGATCTGCTGGCCGGTGGTGATGGGGCGCCCCAGCTCCATGAGCATGATGTGGTTGCCGCCGGACTCCAGGACGAGCTCGCCGCCGGCGGGGATGACGAAGCCGTCCTCGCGTTCCTGCATCATCATCCCGCTTCCGCCGGGGACGGTCTCGTGCAGTTCGGCGCTGCCGCCGAGGTCGCTCTCGACACCGATCAGGTGCAGGTCGGCGTCGCCCGGGTTGGTGATGGTGCCGAAGACGCCGGTCATCTCCGTGCCGGTGGCCTTGGCCCATCCGTCGTCGAAGGTCACGGTCGTGGAGGCGCCGGAGTCGGCGGTGTGGGCGGTGTCGGCCGCGGCGGCGGGAGTGGCGGCGGTCGTGGTGTCGGTGTCGTCGGTCGCGCAGGCCGTGACGGTGAGGGCGAGCGCGAGTGCGCAGGCCGCGGCGAAGGCGGCACGGGTGTGGGTACGCATGGTGTGGGAGTCCTCGGTGTGGTGTGTGTGATCGCCCGGCAGCGCGGGGTGCGTACCGGTGCGGGTGGTGGTCACACGGCCACGGGCGGCGCGCGGGTTCCCCCGCGGGCCAGGAGGAACCGTCCGCGGGGGGTGTCGGCGTCGTAGGAGGCCAGGAGTCGGGCGACGACGACGAGGTGGGCCGTCTCCACCATGGGCGGTATCCGAGCCGCCAGCCAGGACAGGGTCCCGGAGAGGATCGCGACGAGCGCGAGCGTGACGGCGATCGCTGCCACGTGGGCGCCCAGCATTCCCGGGGTGAGTAGTGCGGCCGCGGAGGATGCGGGGGCGGGGCCGACGCCGTCCATCGCGGCCCGGAGCGCTGCCGGGTCCGTGGCGTGGTGGCCGAGCACACCGGTCGTGCCGGTGGCGCCGTGGGTGTGGCCGGAGGCCAGTACGAGGTGGACGAGTCCCTGTCCCGCGATCAGGCCAGCCGCAGCGGTGAGGACGGGGGCGCGGCGGCGGGCGACGGCGGCGGTCACCACGCCGACCCCGGCGCTCGCGGCCGCGACGGAGAGGATCTGGCCAACCGTGGGCGGGCCCGCGAGCGCGCCGGCGGCCAGTCCGTGGGCGCTGATGCCGAACACGCCGCTGACCAGCGCCACAACGATGCCCACGACCGCGGTCACCGCGGGCGGGACCTCGGCGCGGAGGCGGTCGGCGGACATGGCTCGATTCTATGCCCCGGGGGGTGTAGCAGGCTATCCGGTGTCACCCTCGGTGGTGGTGACGATGCGGGCGCGCTCCTCCTCGGCGAGCCCGGCGTCGATCCGGGCGAGCATGTGGGGTCGCATCTCGGGCAGGTCGTCGACGTCGAACCAGCGGACGTCGGTGTTCTCCCCGTCGGCCGGGTGTGGGTCGCCGTCCAGGTAGGTGCAGGCGAAGGTGTGGTCGATGTACTGGGCTTGGTCGCCGTTGTCGTAGGTGACCATGCGGGAGACGCCGATGGAGGCGACGCGGTCGACGCGGATGGTCACGGCGGCTTCTTCGTGGGCCTCGCGGACGGCGGCGTCGGCGGGGTGTTCGCCGGGGTCGACGATGCCGGTGACGGGCGTCCACCAGCCGTTGTCGCTGCGCCGCACCAGGAGCACGCGGGCTGCGTCGGGGTCCCGGATGACCGCGGTCGCTCCGGCCAGCCACAGCGGGGCGGAGCCCACGTGCTTGCGGAGTTCGAGGACGAAGTCGGGGGTGCCCATGTCCGAGAGCGTATCCGGGGGGCGAAATGGCGGATCCCCCGCCGACTGTGTGGTCGACGGGGGATCGCCGGGGAGCTATGCGGTCGCTGACTCAGTCAGCGTGGGTGGGCAGAACCTCAGTTCTGCTCCTCCTCGGGCTCGCACTCATCCTGCTCCATGGAGCCGTTGTCCTTGAGGAAGTCGATGGCCTCCGGCGGGAGGTTGCAGACGATGCCCAGGTTGATCTCGGGAAGCGGCGGGAGGGTGCTGCCCGGGAGGTTCACGCCACCGGAGACGATGAGTCCGATGCCGATACCGGCGCCGGCCAGCGAACCGAGAGCCAGGATGGTGCCGGCGTCAGAGCCGGTGCCCGAACCGGGAACGTTGATGTCACCCGAACCGAAGTCGGAACCGGTGCCCCCCGTCAGCGAACCAAGGTCCAGGTTGCCGTCAGCATCCGTCGAACCCGCACTCAGCGAATCAAAGGGGTCGGTGATGCTCCCGAGCGAGCCCAGGTCCAGATTGCCGTCAGCATCGGTCGAACCCTCGGTGATCGAACCGAAGTCAGGAGCGTTGTCACCCGTCGAACCCTCGGTCAGCGAACCCAGGTCCAGATTGCCGTCAGCATCCGTCGAACCCTCGGTGATCGAACCGAAGTCAGGAGCGTTGTCACCCGTCGAACCCTCGGTCAGCGAACCCAGGTCCAGATTGCCGTCAGCATCCGTCGAACCCGATGACAGCCCGTCCGAACCGGTGGGCAAGTCCCCCGGGATGGTCGGCAGATCGCCCGGGGCGGTGGAACCGAGCGCCGCACCGAGTTCCAGGCCAAGCTCGGCCGAGCCGAGCGCCGCGCCGAGGTTAAGCCCGAGCTCGGCGCTACCGGCGCCCTGCGCGTTGGCCACACCCGGCATGGAGCCGAGCGCGAGTCCGGAGGCCGCGATGACGGCGAGCATCCGCTTGGAGTTCTTCATAGGAATTGCCTTCCTGTTGTCGTTGACGACGCGGCGACTCGGAATCTCCCCCTGCTCGCCGGCCCGGCATGTGGCCTTGACCACCCGCCGTTCGATCGTGTCATCACCATATCGAGGTGATACTCAGGGCTGTTACACCACGCTCGTATATGACACAGCAACACGCCGACGATGGGCGGTCGGTCAATCCTGCAGCTAGAGGCGATAACGCGCGCCTCGCAGTCGATCTCGCCCCACGACCTCGGCATATGTAAATATTAAGAAATAAACGCGCACTAGTTTAACGGTAGCGAATAGGCCCTGGGTGAGTTTAATCACATGTTCGGGTATGCCGTTGCAGAGTCGGGCGGGAGTGGGCGAACCGAACACAATCCGGTCGAAGATGAGGTTAACCTCGAATTATTCCCGATCATCAGGAGCGTCATGGCATCGAGCACCACCGGAGTCCTCTTCCCCACCGATTCCTCCGGGAACCGCTCGACCGGACGGCTGGCTAAGGACGTCGTCGCCGACGCACTCGCCACCGTGGACCCGGCCGCCTCCGAGCGTGTCCACCGGATCAAGGACTGGCGTAAGGGCTACATCGAGCCCTTCACCGAACTCGTCAGCGCCGGGGTGTCCGACCCGGCGGCCTGGGACGGTGTCGCGCGGGCCGCGCTCGAGTCGCTGCAGTCCCGCATGGTCGGGGTACACGACGCGAACGGGGAGACCGTGGAGACCCCGATGTCGGACTACCTCGCCGTCGTCGCTCCCACCAACACCCCGACGACCGACACGATCCAGGGCACGGCGACCCCGGTCCGCGAGCTGTCCATCCCCTTCCGCGGCGAGGAACTGACCGGCGACCTCCTGCGCGCCCGGCTGGACAAGTGGGTGGCGGCCGGTGTGATCGAACCCAGCTGCGCCGACGCCCTGAAGCTCGTCCAGGACAATCCACAGTGGCTCTCCCTGCCCGGCCGCGCCATGCTCGTCCTGGGCCTCGGCTCGGAGATGGGACCTGCTCGCCGCCTCCTGCAGTGGGGCGCCGACGTGATGGGCGTCGACCTGCCGTCGAGTCCGGCGTGGGAGCGCTTCCGCGAACAGGCATCGACATTCGCCGGGCGCCTGCACGTCCCCACCGGACCGGACGGCCGCCCCGGCATCGACCTGCTCACCCAGCTCCCCGAACTCGCGGCATGGGCCAGGGCCGCAGCCCCCGCACCGCTCACCGTGGGCAGCTACTTCTACGCGGACGGCGGAACCCATGTCCAGCTCTCCTCCGCGGCGGACGCCCTCGTCGTCGACCTCCTCCGCGACAACACCGCCGACGCGCTCGCCTACCTCGCCACCCCGATGGACACCTTCGTCGTCCCCGCGGACGTGCGGGAGGCCGCCAACGCGGCACTCGCGTCGCGCAAGATCACCGACGTCAAGCGACTCGTCGGTTCCGTCGCCCGCGGCAAGGTCTTCGCCCGCAATTACCCCGCCGGCCACGGCCCGGCGGTGCACGACGCCCTCGTACCCCAGCAGGGCCCCAACTACACCCTGGCCAAGCGGGTGCAGCGCTGGCGCGCCACCACCGCGTTCGCCGACGGCCACACCGTCTCGGTCAACGTCGCCCCCGCCACCGACACCCACTCGGTGACCAAGAACAAGATCCTCGCCGCCACCTACAAGGGCGCCTACGCCTTCGGCATCGAGATCTTCGCGCCCGACACCTCCGCCGCCCTGCTCGCCGCGCTGATGGTCCACGACCTCAACGTGGGCCGGCCGCAGGTGGACGTGCAATGGCAGCACGAGTCGTCGGGAGCGGCATCCGGCGGACTGTGGCGTCAGCCGTACCTGCCACGGACCGCCCTGCCGGTGGCCGCGCTGATCGGTACCGTCAAGAGGTAGGAGCACGCACCGAACCGCCGTCGGGACACCTGACACCGACCCCTGACACCGAGACATCTAAGGACGCCGCCATGCCGAACCCCTTCGCCAAGGGCTGGAACTACCTCAAGGCCTCGCTGGACAAGTCGGTCGACGACAACGCGGACCCCAAGATCCTCGTGCGCCAGGCGATGAACCACGCGCGCGACCAGCACAAGTCGGTGTCCGACCAGGCGGCCGCGGTGATCGGCAACGCCAAGCAGCTCGAGATCGCCATGGGCACCAAGACGCGGCAGCTCGACGAGGTGCAGGGTCAGATCCGACAGACCCTGCAGGTGGCCGAGCAGGCGCGCGCGGAGGGCGACACCTCCCGCGCCCAGCAGTTCGACACCCAGGCCGAGCAGCTCGCCGGACGGCTGGTGGCACTGGAACAGGACCTCGACCACACCAAGCAGCTGCACGGCCAGGCCGTGCAGGCCGCCGAGCAGGCCAAGCAGGCGGTGAAGGAGTCCGAGCACCGGCTGCGCGAGACCCTGGCGCAGGAGGATCAGCTGCTCCTGCAGGCCACCCAGGCCGAGATGCAGCACCGGACCACCGAGTCCATGAGCTCCCTGCAGGGCGCCGGCGGCGGCACCTCCCCGACCTTCGACGAGATCCGCGCCAAGATAGAGGGCCGCTACACCACCGCACTGGGCAAGCAGGAGCTCGCCGAGGCGACCGGCGCAACATCGACCGCACAGCTCGACGCCGCCGCGTTCACGCGCGAATCCGAGGGCAAGAGCAAGCTCGAGCAGATCCGCGCCTCGATGGGGCTCGACTCGGGCTCCGACTCCGGTGCCGACCGCCAGCTCACCGGAGGCGAGGGGCAGTCCGGGTCGTCGGCGGGGTCGCCGGCCGCGTCGTCCACCGGCCAGGCCGGGGCGCCCGGCCAGGCGGACCCGGAGGCCCCGAGGGATCCCGACGAGGCGACCGACCAGCCGAGCCCCGAGGACCTCTCCGGGCCCACGCTCCCCCGGGACACCAGGGAGTAGATTCCTGCTCGCAACGCGGGCGACATATCGTGTCACGGTGACCATTCACCGCACGCCCCGTGTCCTGCCGCTGCTCGCTTCCGCGTTGGCCGCGGCGCTGGTCGGCGGGACGGCGGCCCCGGCCCTCGCGCAGTCCCTGCCCGGCAGTTCCTCGCCGGGTATCGGATCACTGACGGCGGCCGGAGGGAGCGTCGACCCCTCGAGCGCGGCCGCGGGCGCGGCGACGATCGGTTCCACCGGATCCACCGGTACGGACTCGCTGACCGGCTCGGGCACCCTCCCGCCACTGGGCACCGGCTCGCAGAACACCGCCGCCACCCCGCCGATCGGCATGGAGTCCGAGCCCGTCGCCGTCAGCGAAGTGCGGCGCGTGGAGATCGGCGACCCCCTGGTGGCCGGCGGCGATCCCCGCTTCGAACGCTGGTGGGTGGCGTCGAAGTCGATGAACCGCGTCCTGCCGGTGGAGATCTGGCGCCCGGCCACCGACGCCCCGGCACCGATGCTGTACCTCCTCGACGGCGTGGACTCCCCCTCGCCGAGCGGGTGGCTCCTGCCCGGCGGGGTCGAGCGCACCTTCGCCGGTGAGCACGTCACGCTCGTCATGCCCGCCCGCGCGGACGGTTCCCTGCACGCCGACTGGCAGCGCGATGACCCGGTCCTGAGCCGCAACAAGTGGCAGACCTTCCTCACCGACGAGCTCCGACCGCTGCTCGAGGCCGGCGACATCCCCTTCAACGGCAAGCGCGGTATGGCGGGCCTGTCGATGGGCGCGGCGAGCGCCGTCACCATCGCCGAGCTGCGCCCCGACCTGTACGACGCAGTGGGCGCGATCGCCGGGTGCTACACGGCGCGCGACGATCTCGGGTTCATCCTCGCCAAGATCGTCACCGAGACCCGCGGCGGTGACATCGCCAACATGTGGGGCCCGCGCACCGACCCCGCCTACCGGGACAACGACGGGCTCCTCCACGCCGAGAAGCTCAGGGGCAAGGCCCTCTACTTCGCCACCGCCACCGGCCGACCCGATGCCGGCGAATGGGACCGCAATGGCCGCGACCTGCTGCGGTTCACCCAGGGTGCGGGGCTCGAGGTCGCCACACACGCCTGCACCGTGGAGATGGACCGGCGGCTCGATGAACTGGGCATCGACGCCCGGGTCGACTACCTCCCCACCGGCCTGCACAACTGGGATAATTTCGGGCGTTTCGTCGCCCCGATGCGCGATACGCTGATGCCAGCGCTGCGCTGACCACCGCGGCGTCCCTCACGTGAGGAGTCGCCATGGCCACCACACCCCGGGCCTCCGGATATCTCGCCCCCTCGGGTGCCGTTGTCTTCCCCCGCCGACTGCCACTGTCCCGGGATGAGGCGTGGGCGGCCGTCACCGATCCGGCCCGCACCGCGCGCTGGATCGGGTCGTGGTCGGGCGACCCGGCGTCGGGCACCGTCGAGATGACGATGTCCGCCGAGGAGGGCTCGCCCGCCGAGACCGTCGGAGTACTGCGGTGTGAGGCGCCGAACCTCGTCGTCGTCAGGATCGGTCCCGACGGCTGGGTGGTCACCGTGCGCATCGAGGGTGACGACGACGAGGTCACCATCTCCCTGGAACAGGACATCGCGGACGCCGAGTCCGCGTCCGACATCGGTCCCGGGTGGGACTTTTATCTGGACCGGTTGGTCGAGGCCGAGGCGGGCCGCGATCCGGAGGCCCTGCGCTTCTCCCCCGACTACCACCCCGCGCTGGCCGACCACTACCGGGCGTTGCTGGGCGGCTGAGGCGGTTGGCTGCCGCTGCGGTCGTCGACTGCGCGCCCTCCACCTGTTTTCGCAGGTGAGAGACTCATGTCGGACCCCCTTGCTAGTGTTTCTCCAATCGAACACATAGGCGAAGCAGGGTCGTGGCGGGCAACCGCCGGCAAGGGGGTGCACATGCGGGAGGCGACTACCGGGGATGATGCCGGAGCGGTGGCCGGCAGTCCCGCCGTCACCGCCGCCAGCTCCGCAGCCCTGGCCGCGTTGCACGCCGAGAACCGCGCGGCCGCCGCCCGACTGCGCGCCTGCCACGACCTGTGGGCCACCTGCCGCGAGGAACAGGAACTGCGCGACATCGCCGCCGGCTACGGCCCCGGCCCCCACCACCAGACACCCCACACGACCACCACCACGACCCCGACCCCCCGCCCTTCTGACCGGCCGGGTGGGAAGGAGTCAGCGGTGCTTGAGCAGGACTGCTCGGATCCCCTCGTGGAAGCCGTCTCGCAGACGAACCCGCTGGGCTTCCGTCAGGGTGAACTCGTTGAGCATCTGGCAGGCGAACTGCAGCAACGGGCGGTCGATCCCCGGGGGAAGCACGCCGCCCGAGAGGAGATGCGCCTGGTCCCGCTGACTCTCCGTGGCGGCCCGCTCGTACCACCACGTTGCGTACTGCTGACCCACGTCGAAGGGGGTCTGCTCACCGGACGAGGTCCAGACCTCGTCCGGGAGCGGAACGAACTTCGACCGCAATGGCCGACGATGGGGAGCCATCATCGAGGGGTTCGGCCGGGACGACCCGTTGGAATCCGCACCGGGGTCCGAGGGCTTCTGGACCGAGCCCGCGAACTGGGGAGCGACCCGGGAGGACTGCGCCGGCGGCTGGGGGCCCGGGTGCGCCTCGGCGGCCTCGGGGGACGCCTCGGCCGGGCCGGGCCGCTCGGGCTCGCCCACCTTGTCACGCTTCTCTGCCTTCTCGGGCTTGCCGCTCTGCTTGGCCAGCTGCGCGGGCGACGGCCCCGGGCCCTGTGCACTCTCGGGCTTCGACGGCGCGCCAGGCGTGGGGACCTTACCGGCCGTCGGCGATTCGGCTGGTTTCTGCGCGGAATCCCCGGCCTCCGGCGCGGGCGGCTCGGAATCGGCTCTCGCCGCGCATTCCTGCTCGTCCGCCGCCAACTCCTCCGCATCGGCCGCACGCTCCTCCTCGGCGGCCGTCAGGCGGGTCTCGTCGGCCACCGAGGTGGCCGAGGCGCGATCCGAGCGCAGGACGACGTCGGCCATCCCCACCGACTCCTCGGTCTCGTGGCCATCCTCCCCCGGATGCACCGGAGGCGCCGTCGGGGTCCTGACCTTCGGGGGGATGGGGCCCTCGAGGACCCTGATCTGCATGGCGTCGTGAAAGTCGGTGCGGGGATCGAGCACGGTCGTGGTGTCGCAGGCGTGTCGCAGCGCCGAGGAAATCGAATCCCAGCCGAAACCCACGAGGTGCATCCGGACACCGGCGTCGACCGCCACCCGCACGCCGGGGATCATGTCGGCGTCCCCGGTGACCAGGACCATGTCCGAACACTGGCCCTTGTAGGCGGCTTGGATCATGTCGGCGACGAGGAGGGTGTCGACCGCCTTCTGGGTTCGTCTCTCACCCCACTCGATCAACTGGCCGGCGCGCAGCTGCACGCCCTCGATCACGCGAAGAGTGCGCTGATACCGGTGCGGGCCGGAGTCCGGGATGCCGTCATACCAGTTCTGGCGCTGGACCGGCTGGTCCACCAGACCGTGGGCTACGTGGTCTAAACGGTGCACGACCGTGGCCAGGGATATCTCCAGCTGGCCGCGCGCACCCTCCTCCCACGAGTTGTAAAAACTAGCCAGTAGATACGAGGTATCCACGAGGACCAGAGTCCGTTCAAGCATGATGATCACTACCTGTTCTGATTGTCTACGTTGACTTCCAGCATGCCGCAGGGCGGGCGACCCCGCAGGGTCCGCCGCCGAACCACGTCAGGAGCCCCGATGTCGCAAGCCGTCCCCACCCAGGCCGATCTGAGCGGAAGGGTCGTGCTGGTCACCGGCGCCGCACGCGGCCAGGGGCGCGCACATTGTGAGGCGTTCGCCGCCGCCGGATGTGACGTGATCGCTCTCGACCTGTGCCGGGACATCGAGACGGTCCCCTACCCGATGGCCAATCCGGAGGACCTCGAGGCCACCGCCGGGTCCGTTCGCGCGCTCGGCAGGCGCTGCATCACCGGGGAGGTCGACGTTCGGGACCTTCCCGGCATGCGTGCAGCCGTCGACGCCGCGGTGGCCGAGCTGGGCGGCCTGGACTTCGTCGTGGCCAATGCCGGGGTCTCGCCCCAGCCCGCCGCGTCCTGGGAGCGGAGCGAGGAGGAGTGGGACACGACGCTCGACATCAATCTCAAGGGCACGTGGGTGACGACGACGGTGGCGATCCCCCACATCCTGACGACCGGGCGCGGCGGCTCGGTCGTGCTGATCAGCTCGATGGTGGCCTTGCGGGGCGGCTCCTTCACCGCCAGCTACGGGACGTCCAAGTGGGCCGTGCGGGGACTCGCCAAGGCGCTCGCCGGAGAGCTCGGGTTCTCAGGCGTCCGGTGCAACTCGATCCACCCCGGCAACGTGCGCACGCCCATGATCGAGAACCCGTCGATGATCGCGATGATGTCGGGCGGGCAGGGCACCACGCTCGAGGACACCGCGGAGACCTTCAGCGGCATGAACCAGTTGCCGCAGCCGTGGGTCGAGCCGTCGGCGATCGCCTCCATGGCCGTCTACCTGTGCAGCGACGCGGGCGCGGGCATCACCGGCGCCTCCATCCCGATCGACCTGGGTGGCAGCGAGAAGTTCGGCCTCTGAGCCGGCGGCACGGCCGCTGCAAGCACCGCCACCCACCCGGCCGACCGGATGAAACGCGGCAGCCCGCCCCTCGAGCGAGGGTCGGGCTGCCGCGGAGATCACCGGGCGATGAACCCGGCGCTCGAAAGGATCAGACCGACTCGGGAGTGCCCGCGGGAGCGGTCGGACGGGGAACACTGATGGTCGAACCGGTGGCGGTCCACACCAGCGACCAGAAGATGTCGATGACCGGCTGGATGGCCTGCAGGAAGATGTCGTTGGCGTTGCTCATGATGTGTCCCCTCGTATTTACTGCTGCGTACTGAGTCGTACTGCGGTATCGGGCGTTCTGTCTGTACCCCACGTAACGCCATCTATGTCGTCACGAACCCGCTCGACGTTACACAACCGTGATGTCCGGCGTGACATCGTCGAACTCCCGCGCAGGCCACGCACGCTTCGGCGCCGGAAAAGAGTCCTCGGCCACACCACAACTGGGCGGTGATCGATCAGCTCACCGCACACCGAAATTGTGACCCACGCAACCGAACGTACCTACGCGACCGTAAGTTACGGTACCGTAGCTTCATGGCCATCACCGACATCCCGGAATTCGCGCACCTCTCCGAGTCCGACATCGAAGCCCTCGGCGCGGAGCTCGAGCAGATCCGTCAGGACATCATCGGCTCCCTCGGCGAGCGAGATGCCGCGTACATCCACAATACGATCCGTTTCCAGCGGGGACTCGAGATCGCGGCCCGTGCACTGCTCCTCGTGGGCTCGCGTAACCGCACGGCCTGGGCGATCGGCGCAGGCACCCTCGGTGTCGCCAAGATCGTCGAGAACATGGAACTCGGCCACAACATCATGCACGGGCAGTGGGACTGGATGAACGACCCCGAGATCCACTCCACCACCTGGGAGTGGGACATCGTGGGCACCGCCGAGCACTGGAAGCAGACCCACAACTACATCCACCACAAGTACACCAACATCGTCGGCCTGGACGACGACGTGGGGTACGGCGTTCTCCGGGTGACCCGCGACCAGCGTTGGCACCCCTTCTACTACGGGAACATCGCCTACAACGCGGCCCTCGCGCTGCTGTTCCAATGGGGCGTGGGGATCCAGCACCTCGAGCTGGGCAAGGTCGCCAAGGGTCGTGACGACCGTCGCGAGACCATGAGCAAGCTCTCGCTCTTCGCCAAGAAGGCCGGCCGTCAGCTCGCCAAGGACTACGTCTTCTACCCGCTGCTGTCCGGCAAGGGGTGGAAGTCCACCGCCACCGCCAACCTGGTCGCCAACGGGATCCGCAACGTCTGGACCAACGCGGTGATCTTCTGTGGCCACTTCCCCGACGGTGCCGAGAAGTTCACCAAGAAGGACGTGGAGAACGAGACGCAGGCGGAGTGGTACCTGCGGCAGATGCTCGGCTCCGCCAACATCACCGGCGGTCCGGTCGTCGACTTCATGTCCGGCAACCTGTCGTACCAGATCGAGCACCACATCTACCCGGACATGTCGTCCAACCGGCTCGCGGAGGCGTCCATCCGGGTACGTGAGGTGTGCCGCAAGTACGACCTGCCCTACGTGGCCGGTCCCCTGCCGGTGCAGTACTTCAAGACCTGGCGCACCATCGCCAAGCTGTCGCTGCCCAACCACATGCTGCGCGACACGACCGACGACGCGCCGGAGACCCACTCCGAGCGGATGTTCGCCGACCTGCCCAAGCCGCTGCCGGCCGTGGAGGGTCAGCGGGCGGGCCTGAAGACCGCGCTGCAGCACCACCGCGCCACGCGGCGGGCCCGCAAGGTCGCCGCCGTGGCCTGACCAGCGGCCGCAGGATCGACGCCAGGGACGCCCCGGCACCGGAGACCGGTGCCGGGGCGTCCGTGATTCCGACGCCCACGGCCCCGTACGGCGATAGGCTGTCGCTCGAGTCGGCGGGACCCGTCGACGTCCGGCACTACACCGGTCGAGCTGAATGTCTGTGGAACACGACGACGGGAGCCCCCATGGAGGACCGGCGCATGCTCATCGCCGATTCCGCGATCGAGGTCGTGGCGAGGGACGGGGTCCGTGCCCTCACCCATCGCGCCGTGGACTCGGAGGCGGGATTGCCCTCGGGCTCCACCTCCTACTACTGCCGCACCCGCGCGCAGCTGCTCACCCTCACCGTCGACCGGCTCACCTCGCTGCTGAGGGGGTTCGTCGAGGTCTCGGGGATCCAGGAACTGGCGTCCTCCGACGCCGACGACGTGCTGGGGATGCTCACGCGCATGGTCGACGGACTGTTGGCCGACTACCGCGGTGAGCTGGCGGCCAGGTCGGCGTTGATCGTCGAACTCGCCGGCAAGGAGGACACCACGGACCTCGTGGCCGCACTGCTCGATCCGAGCGACCTCGTGGGCGCGCTCGACGCCGCCGGGCTACGCGACCCGGCCACCGCCGCCCTGGACCTGTTGACCGTGTACGAGGGCCTGCTGTGGGAGCGCACGGTCGGCAGGCTGGCCGGCGTCGAGGTCGACCACAAGCACGACGCCGAGGTGCTGGGCGCGGTGCTCGCCCGCCACGAGCACCGCGGTCCCCGCAACCTCTTCGGCCTGCGCCGCTAGCGTGGACGTCGCCCGCGGGCGACGTCCACGGGCGACGTCCGCGGGCGACCCCCGCACCTCCCGCACCTAGTCCGAGATCGCCTCGAGCGGGTCGGTCTTGGCCGCCCGGTGCGCGGGCCACAACGACGCCAGGACCCCGACGACCGCCGAGGCCGCCAGCACGATCCCGATGCTGCCCCACGGGATGGTCGTCTCCGTCAGGCCACTGTCCGCGAGCACGGTGACGAACGCCCAGCCGAGGTAGACGCCCACCGCCGCGCCGATCAACGCGCCGAACACGGCGATCTGCGTGGACTCGAGGTTGATCGTGCGGCGGACCTGCGAGCGCTGCATGCCCACCGCGCGGAGCATCCCGATCTCGGTGCGACGCTCGATCACCGACAGGGCGAGGGTGTTGACGATGCCCAGGACCGCGATGACCAGGGCCAGCCCCAGCAGCGCGTAAATGATCGTCAACAGCTGGTCGATCCCGCCGGTCTGGGTGTCGATGTACTGCTGCTTGCTCTGGACCATCGCGATCGGGATGTCGGTGAGCTCGTCGGTCACCGCCGCGAGGACCTCGTCCCCGCTC
Source organism: Dietzia sp. KRD202 (assembly GCF_017168155.1). Classification (NCBI taxonomy): domain Bacteria; kingdom Bacillati; phylum Actinomycetota; class Actinomycetes; order Mycobacteriales; family Dietziaceae; genus Dietzia; species Dietzia sp. KRD202. The sequence continues at coordinate 253,958 of NZ_JABFAN010000006.1, forward strand.
ACCCCGTCGTCCGCCGCGACGAGCACGTTGAAGGTCGACCGCAGGTTCTCCGGCACCAGGCGTTCGTAGACGTCCATCCCGGTGTAGAACTGCCCGAGGATCTGGGAGTCCTCGTAGATCCCCGTGACCCGGAGGGTGCTCTCACTGCCGTCGGGCGCGACGAGCGGCACGGAGGCGCCCATCGTCCACCCCTTGTCCCTGGCGACGGTGCGGGATACGACGAGCGAGTCGGGGCCCGGGTCGAGCGACCCGTCGACCACGGTGGCGTCGATCATCTCCCCGACGGGTCCGCCGGCGGCGGACAGCGCCTGCGGTTCCCCGGCGAGCTGGGCGAACGCGAAGGCCAGCCAGGCCACGTCGCCGACCTCGTCGACGTCCGCGATCTGCTGCTCGATGCCGCCGGGCAGCGGGGTCGGTGGCCCCTGAGAGGCCACGCCCTGGACCACGACGTCGGCGTTGATGTCCTGATCGATGACGCCGCTGACGCTCTCCTTCGTGGTGGCGCCGAGGGTTCCGAACGCCGCGACCAGGGTCAGACCCAGCGTGAGTGCGAACGCGGTCGCGGCGGTACGGCGGGTGTTGCGTCCGGCATTGGTGGCGGCGAGCTTGCCGACCGCGCCGAACGGTGCGCCGATCACCCTGCCGATGCCACCGGCGATCGGCTTGGCGAGCGCGGGCATCACCAGGAAGCTGCCGATGATCAGCGCGGCCGCGCCGACGCCGACCGTGATCGCACCGGCCCGGGTCGTGTCCTGCCAGGTGCCTATCACCGCGAGCATGAGGCCGCTCACCACGGCGAACAGCCCGACGGAGGTGCGCCATCCGCCGCCGGCCTCGGTGGAGGCCGCGCCGACACGCATGCCCTGTACGGGGGCCACTCGTCCGGCGCGACGGGCGGGCGCCCAGGCGGAGAAGACGGTGACGACGAAGCCCAGCACGAGCGGGGTGATGACCGACATCGGGGTGAGCGTGAGGGCTCCGGACGGGATGCCCAGGTCGAAGGCCTCGAGCGCCACGAAGATCAGCTGGGCCAGGCCGAAGCCCACCACCACGCCGATCCCGGAGCCGACGAGCCCGGTGACGGCGGCCTCCGCCATCACCGACCGGGTGAGCTGGCCACGGGAAGCGCCGATCGCGCGCAGCAGGGCGAGCTCCCGCAGCCGCTGCGCGACGAGCATGGAGAAGGTGTTGTAGATGATGAACGTGCCGACCAGCAGAGCGATCAGCCCGAACGCGACGAAGAAGTAATTGATGAAGTCGAGGACGGTCGACAGCTGCTCGGACAAGCGCTCCTTGATCTCCTCGCCGGTCCGGACCTCGTAGTCGGGGAACTCGGCCGCGATGGTGTCGCGGACCTCCTCCTGACTCACGCCCGGTTCCGCGCGGACGGAGACGTTGGAGGCGTTCTCGCCGTCGGTGAACAGGGCGCGGGCGCGTTCCTCGGAGAACCCGACGCCCACGTACCCGCCGATGTCGGTCTCGTTGGCGTAGGCACCCACGACAGTCACGTCGAGGACGCCCTGCCCGGTGGTGTAGACCTCGGCGGTTTCGCCGACGGCCAGGCCGGCGGCGGTGAGCACGGTCTCGGGGAGGACGACCTCGTCGTCGGCGGCGGGGGCGCGACCGTCCGTGATCCAGCTGCTCTCGCCGACCGCGTCGTCGGGATCGATCCAGGCCAGGCCCTCGGACGGCGCGCCGCCGGACTGGTACGGGGTGCCGTCGGCGTTGAACAGCACCACGGTGCCGGACACGCCGGGCATGGCCGCCTCGACGCCCGGCAGGTCGAGCACCTGCTCGGCCACCTCGAACGGCACGCCCGCCCCGCGGGGGTCCTCGGGTTCGATCATCGCGGCGAGGTCCGCGGTGCCCTGGTCGAGCAGCCCGTCGAAGGTGCTCTTGAGGGTGGACGTGAAGACCAGCGAACCGGTGACGAACGCGGTGCCCAGGACCACCGCCAGCACGGACAGCACCAGGCGGAGTTTGTGGGCGGCGATGTTGCGCAGGGAGACGCGCAGCATCGGGCGCGTGTGGCGCGGGGCGTGGGCGGACTCGTGTCGCCCCCCGCCGGCGGGTCCGGCGTGCCCGGAGGCGTGCCTGGCCGCCATCACCGCTCCTCGAGGGCGCCCATGGCCGCCAGGATCTCGTCGGCGGTGGGGTGGGCGAGCTCGCGGACGACCCGGCCGTCGGCGAGCAGCAGGACGCGGTCGGCGTAGGTGGCGGCGCGCGGGTCGTGGGTGACGATCACGACGGTCTGACCGAAGTCGTCTGCGGCGCTGCGCAGGATGGCCAGGACCTCGGCCGAGGAGGTGGAGTCGAGGTTGCCGGTGGGCTCGTCACCGAACAGGATGTCCGGGCGTCCGACCAGGGCGCGGGCGCACGCCACGCGCTGCTGCTGGCCGCCGGACAGTTCGGACGGCCGGTGCGAGAGCCGGTCGGCGATCCCCAGCCGGCCGATCACCTCGTCGAACCAGGCCCGGTCGATGCCGTGGCCGGCGATGTCCTGGGGCAGGGTGATGTTCTCCTTGGCCGTCAGGGTCGGGACGAGGTTGAAGGACTGGAACACGAATCCGATGCGGTCGCGTCGCAGCGCCGTCAATTCCTTGTCCGCCAGCCCCACGATCTCGGTATCGCCGATCCGCACCGACCCGGAGGTCGGCCGGTCCAGTCCCGCCATGCAGTGCATGAGGGTCGACTTGCCCGAGCCGGAGGGGCCCATGATCGCCGTGAACCGTCCGCGTTCGAAGGTCGCGCTGACGTGGTCGAGTGCACGGACCTCGGTCTCGCCCTCCCCGTAGGTCATGACGAGGTCGGTGGCGACGGCGGCCGCGGAGTGCGGCTCGCCGTCGTGTTGGTGGGTCTCGGCCTGGGTGGTCATGTGCTCCCTCGGATCATGGTGGTCGATCTAAAGCTTCCAGGAATTCGGAGCGGAAGCCGATGGGGGATTGCCCGGGTGTCCACCCTGATCCTGCTCACGGGTCCAGGCGTCGAGGGTCCGCCGGGTGGCGAACTCGCGATTCTCACCGGAGACGGGGTCGGTGAAGGCGATCGACTCGGCCAGCAACTGCAGTGGTGTCGAGAAGTCGCCGGGGGCAACGTCGAGCACACGGGGGTAGAGGTCGTCGCCGAGTATCGGGGTCCCGAGGGCGTTCATGTGCACGCGCAGCTGGTGGGTGCGGCCGGTGGTGGGTTCGAGCCGGTAGAGCCCGATCCGCCCGGCCCCGTCCCCCCGGGTGCCCAGGAGGGTGATGCGGGTGTGGGCGTCGGGCTCGCCGTCGACCTCGGCCGCCTGCAGGACGCCGCGGGTCTTGACGATCCGGCTGGACCGCTGCCGTTCGGCGGGAACCCCGTCGGGGGCGGTCGCGACCGCCAGGTAGGTCTTGGTGACCCGGCGGGCGGCGAAGAGTTCCTGGTAGGCGCCGCGGTGCGCGGGATCGACGGTGAAGACCAGGACGCCGGCGGTGAGCCGGTCGAGGCGGTGGGCGGGCGCGAGGTCGTCCAGCGCGAGATCGCGCCGGAGCCGGACGAGTGCGGTCTCGGTGACGTGCCCCGCGCGGGGGGTCGTGGCGAGGTGGTGGGGTTTGTCGACGACGACGAGGCGGTCGTCCGCGTGCAGGACCTCGACCTCAAACGGGACCGGGATCTCGGGCTCCGGCGTCCGGTACATCCACACGTCCATCCCCCGGTGCCGCCGGGTGGCGGCGGTGACCGGTGCCCCGTCGGCGGTGACGACCTGCCCCGCCTCGAGGGCCACGGTGAGCTCGGCGAGCCGGTCGGGGAAGCGTCGGCGCAACTCCTCGGGGATGCTGCGGGGCCCCTGTCCGGGGTCGGCCAGCCGGATCCGGACCGGGTCGACACCGTTCCGCAGCGGGAGGGGCCGCCCACGGCGTCTCGAGCTGGACATGTCCACGAGCCTAGTCGGTGGGCTACACTCACTCGAGCACCATCTGTCCCTCGCACCACTCTGAACACTCGGGAGCGCCCATGATCGACGTCGTCGTCGACTTCTTCCTCTTCGGCCCGGGCCGCGTCGTCCTCCCGGCGTTCCAGGGGAGTTTCAACATGGCCTACCCGGCCAACGCCCCGTTCCCCGACCAGCTCTAGACGGCCCACTCCCAAACCGCGATCCGGTGTCGTATCCCGGCGGTAGGGTCGGGGCCATGGCTTCCCTCGAGAACACCGTCGTCGTCGGCGTCGACGGCTCCGCCGCCTCCACCGGTGCAGTCGCGTACGCCGCCAACACCGCCGCCACCCGCCGCATCCCGCTGCTCCTCGTGACCAGCTACACGATGCCGGCCGCGATGTTCGCCGAGGGGATGATCCCTCCGCAGCCCGTCTACGACGAGCTGGAGCGGGAGTGCACGCCCATCATCGAGAAGGCCCGTGAGACCGCGGCCAAGGTGGCGCCCGGCATCGAGTTGTCGCACGCGATCGTCGAGGGCAACCCCGCGCAGGTGCTCATCGACTACTCGCGCAAGGCCAAGCTCATCGTCCTGGGTTCCCGCGGCCTGGGCGGGATCAAGGGCATGGTGCTCGGCTCGGTGTCGGCGGCGGTGGCCAGCCACGCGTTCTGCCCGGTCGTGGTGACCCGGGAGGACACGGACGACCTGAACCGCAGCGGCCCGGTCGTCGTGGGGATCGACGGCTCCGAGGTCAGCGCCAAGGCCACCGAGTGGGCGTTCGCCGAGGCCTCCGCGCGGTCCGCCCCCCTCGTCGCCGTGCACACCTGGATGGATCCGCAGGTGCAGGCCGCGGCGGCCGGCATCTCCCTCACAGAGGATGACTGGAAGGAACTCGAAGAGCAGCAGCTCCAGACGCTGTCGGAGCGGCTGGCGGGATTCTCGGACCGGTACCCCGACGTCGAGGTGCAGCGGTTCGTCACGCGCGATCGCGCGGTCCGGGCACTCGTCGAGCAGGCCGAGAACGCCCAGCTCGTCGTCGTCGGCTCCCACGGGCGGGGCGGGTTCACGGGCATGGTCCTCGGCTCCACCTCCCGGGCGCTCCTGCAGGCGGCCCCGTGCCCGGTGATGGTCGTCCGCCCGGAATCGCACTCATGAGCAGCGAGGACAACGTTCAGGTTCGGCGTGACACCGCCGCCGGGCGATTCGAGATCCTCGTGGACGACGTGGTGGCGGGTTTCGCCGACTATTCCGACGGCACGGACGGCGTCCGGGAGTTCCCCCACACGGTGGTCGCGTCCGAATTCGGTGGGCGCGGTCTCGCCGGGACGCTGGTCGGTGAGGCGCTGCAGGTGACCCGGGAGGAGGGACTGCGGGTGCGTCCGTCGTGTTCGTTCGTCGCGGGATACATCCAGAAGCACCCGGAGGCCGCGGAGATCGCCTGAGGCCGCGGGCGGGTGGCCCGGCGGACACGGACCGGTAACGAGTGAGCGACGTTTAACGCCACCGTGCGCCCTACCGGAAGCTTTCGTGTCGGTGTCGTGTTCTCCTGAGAGAGCGGCCCGTCCCGGGCCGAGTACGACTCTCGGGAAAGGACAACCACAATGGGCACCATCATTGCGTGGATCATCATCGGCGGCCTTGCCGGTTGGATCGCCTCCAAGATCATGAAGCGAGATGCCGAGATGGGCATCGTCGCGAACATCCTGGCCGGAGTCATCGGGGCTTTCGTCGTCGGTTGGATCGTCTCGTTCTTCACGAACAGTGGGGGCGGCGCGATGCCGGATGCATTCTCCATCCCCGGCGTCCTTGCCGCCATTGTCGGCGCATGCCTCCTGATCTGGATCGTCTCGGCGATTCGCGGCCGCGGACGCACCAGGGTCTGACCCGGGCGCGAGGCGCCAGAGACACCGCTACATCCGGACGGCCCGGCCCCTGGTCGGGGCCGAGCCGTCCGTCTGCATCACCCCGAGTGGAAGGAGTCCGACATGGGACTGTTCGACAAGGCCAAGGACCTCGCCCGCAAGAACCCGGGCAAGGTGGAGTCGGCGCTTCAGAAGGCAGGCGACGCGTTCGACAAGCGCACCGGCGGCAAGCACGCCCAGCACGTCGACACCGCCCAGCAGAAGGCCGGCGAATTCCTCACCGGTCGCACCGCGGACGCACCCGACAACCCGGACGCCCCGGACGGCACCCCGACGCCGGACCCGGATCCGTCGCAGCACAGCCGCCCGCCGGCCGACGGCCAGCATCCGCCGGTCTGACCGTCATCGACCGCGCCGTCGAACCACGGGGCCGGTGTCCGCCGCGCGCGGCACCGGCCCCGTGGTGTCGGCGGTCACTGCCGATAGTGTGTACCCCGTGACGAGCACACGGTCGACCAAGCCCGGGCCGCGGGAGCGGCTCCTGGCGACGGCGACCCGTCTGTTCTCCACCGACGGGATCCGTGCGGTCGGGATCGACCGGATCCTGCGGGAGGCCGGGGTGGCCAAGGCCAGCCTGTACAACACCTACGGGTCCAAGGACGAGCTCGTCGTGGCCTACCTGCGGTCGGTCGCCGAACGGGACCGTGACCTGTGGCGGCGTCGCGCCGACCTCGCCCCGGATGCCCGGGGCCGCATCCTGGCACTGTTCGACATCGTCCGCGAGCAGGTCGAACCCGCCATGCCCGGGTCCTGCCACCTCGCGGCGGCGATCGAGTTCCCCAGCCCGGCGACGGACGGCGAGCGCGCCATCCGCGCCGCCGTGGCCGATCAGCGACAGTGGGTCGCCGAGACCCTGCGCTCCGAGCTCGCCGGCATGGGCCTCGAGGACCCGGACAACATCACCGACCTGGCCGACCGGTTGGCGCTCCTCCACGACGGCTCGGTGACCGCCGCGATGCTCGGTGAGGTCCGGACCACCGCGATGACCGCCCGCAGCATGGCCGAGCTCATCCTGGGGATGGTCACCGACCCGACGTGATACCCACTGCACGTGATCCTCATTGCACGTGATCCCCACTGAGCGATGGGTCAGCCGGCCACCCGCGGTGCGGTGAGCTCGGCAATCCGCTGGGCCGTCGTCGGGTCGTCCTGCGTGGACTGCACGGCCAGCACCCGGGCGTCGCGGGACAGGACCACCAGCGCACCGCCCAGCCCCACCGTACGGCCGCCGCTCCAGCCTCCCTCCGCCTGCGAGGGTTCGGCCTCGTCGGAGGGCGCCGACTCCTCCACCAGCTCCGCCGCCCGCTCCGGGGACGCGACCGAATACACGGTGGTGGTGAGCTGCACCTCGCCGTCTGAGTCGTAGAAGAAGCAGGCCGCGGGCTCCACGCCGTCGTCGATCCGCACGTCGGTGACCGGCTGGCCGCTGAGTCGTGTGACCTCGTCGGCGGACAGGTACGGGCACTCGGCATCCGCGACCGGTTCGACCGGCGGCAGTTCCGGCTCGGTCGTCTCGGGAGGGGCGGTCCGGATGGTGCCCATCTCCGGGGCCGGCTCGGAGCCGCCGCACCCGGCGAGGGCACCGAGCAGGACCGCGGACACCGCGACGAGGGCTGGGGAGGCGGGTTTGCGCATACCGCCAGGATAGATGCCGGGTCGGTCAGTACTGTTGACCGTGGCGGTGCGGCTGACCGCCGACACGGCGACGGCACCGGGAGGTGGCAGATGGGCGACTCCACGAGCATCGCTGCGGGCGCCGACCGCGCGGAGGACCGCCGCCGCGACCTGCGCGGTGCGATCTCCGCCGCCGCGGTCGATCTGGTCATCGAGCGGGGACTCGACGCGGTGACGGTCGACGAGATCGCCCGAGCCGCCAACGTGTCGCGGCGGACGTTCTTCAACTACTTCCCGTCCAAGGCCGCCGCGTGCATCCCCGACACGCCCCCCGCCGGTCGTGACGCGGTGAGGGAATTCCTCACCGACCGCAGCGTGTCCACCATGACCGCCCTCTCACGGCTCATGTGGCACCAGGTGTCCAATGCACGGCGACAGAGCCGGGCCTTCGACCGATTCCACGACATGTGGCGCAGGGAGGCGAGCGTCCGGACCCAGGTCTACGAGATCCTGGCGTGCAACGAGAAGGAGCTGGCGGCCCTGGTGGCGCGCCGGGAGGGGCGGGAACCGGACTCGGTGGAGGCCGCGACGATGGCGGCCGCGTCGATCGCGATCCTCCGCATCGCCGTAGAACGGTGGCGCACCGACGAGCCGGGTTCCCTGCTCGAGTACCGCATCCGGGAATCGTTCGATGCGATCCGAGGCTCGGTGACCGAGCCGACCGACGTCGCCAGAGGCCCGGCTGCCCCCGACGGCGCCGTGCCTGGTTAGAAAGCGCCGCCGAGCGTCCGGACCAGGCGGTCGCCCATGCGTTGGTAGGCGCGCGCCTCGCGGCCCGCGGCACCGGGCAGCACCGAGAAGGTGCGCGGCCGCCACACCGTCCGGACGGTGACGGTGACCTCGCCCGTCCCGGGGTGCAGGTCGATGTGGCAGCGGTGCTCGGCCACCGCGGTGTTGCCCTCGAGGGTGCCGACGACGACGCCCTGCCGGAGCGACTCGTCGATCAGGTCGACAAGTCGGCAGGGGCCACGCATCGGCCCGTCGAGCACGACGAGGTCCGATGCCAGGGGCGGATCCGCCGGGGCCGTCCTGATCCCCGCACGGGCGTGGGCGGCCAGACTCAGCAGATCGTCCGCGGCCCCGTCGAACAGGGCGACGCCCTCGCCGAGCACGGCGTGGGCGATGACCTCCCTCCACCCCCCGGGAGGTCTCCCGTGTTCGTGCAGGTCCGAACGCCGGTAGCCGAGTGCGGGCCCCGGCAGCGGCTGCGCGTCCCGCCCGCGTCTCGCTTCCACACCCGGCAGTGTCGCCGAGCGAGATGAGCGGGCCGCGCACGCGCGGTGAACGCCGGACGTCGGGGTCATGGCCGTGGGGCCGACCCGTAGGATCGGGCCATGCGATCGCAGCGACCCCGTCCGGCGCGCGGACGCCGTCTCGCCGGAGGGTTCGTCGCCCTGGCGGCCACGGTGACTGTCGCCGGATGCACTGCCACCGGCCCCGGTTCGGGTGACGCGGGCCCGCCGAGACTCACCCCGAATCCCCGGCACGACGTCGCCGCCGAGATGGTCGAGGGTCGGCCCGCGCCCGAGGAACGACTCAACGCCTGCGAGCTCCTCGACCTGACCACCGAGGAGATCATCGACCTCACCGGTGCCGACATGCCGGAGGTCGCCCCGACCGGTTCCGGCGACCTGGGGCTGCTGTGCACCTACGGCGGCCCGGGGTCACCCGAGAGGTACCAAGCCGGACTGGCGGGCACCAGCACGACCGACGCCGACGCGGCGGGCACCGACGCCGACGCCGCCGAGGTCTCGGATACGGAGTCGGCGGACACGGAGGGCGCGGCGGACACGGCGGGCGCCGCGGGCGCTGCAGGCGAGGCGGAGGCCACGACCGACGCGCCGACAGCCGACGCCACGACCGACGAGTCGGCGACGACCTCGGCGACCACGGTGACGACCACCCCGCCGGCCTTCGATCCGGACGTCGTCCCCGACACCGTCGCCGCCGGGGTCGTCACCCCCCGCGACGGTGCCCAGGCCGCGCTCGCGGGTCAGGCCGCACTGCTGGGCGCCAGGTACGCCTGCTCGGAGATCCGCGAAGCGGGCGCCGCGGAGGCCGGCCTGACGGCCCCGGGCGAGCCCGGGGCACCCGCCGCGGTCGGCCCACGGCCCGCCACGATGTACATCGACTGCGTGGCAGCACCCACCGGCGGCGGCGTCGAGGTGCACACGATCCTGGTCTCCGGCGACGAACTGTGGCACATCACCATGCTCAGGCCCGAGACGCCCAGATCACCGCAGACCGAGGCGGTCGCGCTGGCCGGGCTGCACCGCGTGGCACGGGAGATCGTCGGCTAGAAGTGGGCTGAAATGACGGGAACGGCGCCGGAGCCCCTCAGCATCCGACGCCGTCCCTCCATCTGGCAGATCGCGTACGATCCGGCCTCCACGCTGCCTCTCGGCTGCGGGTCGGCACCCCCCAGGTGCCCCGGTCGGGAAGACCGGCCCCTCGTTACGTGAAGTCGCAGCCCCTCAGCAACCACTTCACTTCGCCACCCACCCCTCGGCGGTGACTGAGATGACCCTATGTTGCACCTGCTGTTCGGTCAAGCCCATGATCAGGCGATTCTCCGTTGACTTCCGCTCAACTACGGCCCCCGCATGGATCTACCAGCAGTTCTCCCCGCGGCGATACCAACGAACGGTGGAAAGGTGCCCGGCCGGGTCGGTGCGCGTCCCCCGCGGAGCGGGCACCCACCGTGATCCCCGCCCGACCTCGGAGATGTACAGGCCGGGCACCTGATATGTACTGTTACTGATGTTACTTATGTGACGCGTGGGGTTGGCTGTCCGCCCTCACGCGACCCCCGCTGTCGCCGCCCGCCGCGGTGCCCGCTTCCGAGGAGAACGATGTCTCGCCGCACCCGGTCCTTCGCAACGCTTCTGGCCACGGCCTGCCTCGTCGTCGTCGGCCTCTCCCCCGCCGCCTCCGCGCAGTCACTCCTCGGTCCCACCGGATCCACCGGCTCGGTCGGCGCGCTCGGACTCGAGTCCGCACCACTGCCCGCGGTCGGCGGATCGACCGGCGTGCTCACCATGCCCGTCCCCGCCGTGGGACGGACCACGGCGGAAACCGGGGTGGCCTCCGTCTATCCCACCTCGGGCGAGACGGTGGGCGTCGCGCAACCGGTGATGATCCGGTTCGACCAGCCCGTCGCCGACCGTGCCCGCGCCGAGGCGTCGGTGGGAATCCGCACGGCGCCCGCCGTGGACGGCAAGTTCTACTGGGTCGGCGACTCGGAACTGCGCTGGCGACCACACGAGTTCTGGCCCGCGGGCACCTCCGTCACCGTGTGGGCCGGAGGGCGTGAGACCGTCTTCCGCACCGGCGACGCGGTGATCTCGACCTATGACGACGCCACCCACACCGTCACCGTCACCCGCAACGGCCAGGTGGTGCGCACCATGAAGGCTTCCGCCGGCCGCGACGCCTACGCCACCCACAACGGCGTCTACTACAACGGCTGGCGGGCCCGCGAGGTGCGCATGGACTCGGAGACCTGGGGACTGTCCCGGACCGCCGGCGGGTACGACACGATCGTGGAGAACGGCGTGCGGCTGAGCTACGACGGCATCTTCATCCACTCGGCGCCGTGGTCGGTCGCCGACCAGGGTGTCCGGAATGTCTCGCACGGCTGCATCAACGTCAGCCCCGAGGACGCGGCCTGGTACTTCGACAACACCCGCAATGGCGACCCGTTCATCGTCACCGGCGGCCCCGGCCGACCGTTCGGCGCGTTCGACGGTCAGGGCGACTGGAACTACTGACCGCGGGCGGCCGCGGGCCGCCGCTCCGAAACACTTCGGTTGTGACGCACGATATATCCGGGTAGAAGTCTGTCGTAACGCTTAGAGAATCCCTCGCCGTCCTCAGGAGCCCCTCACATGACCCGTTCCTCCCGCCCCTCGGTGGCCGCCGCGGTCCTCGCCGCGATCGCGCTCCTCATGGGGGTGTCGGTCGGCGCGGGCACCGCCCCGACCGCCGAGGCCCAGTCCGTCATGCCGCTGAGCCCTCCCGGGGTGCCGCAGCTCGAGAACGCGCCCCTGTACACGCCGGCCATCCCGGGCGTCGCCGCGATGCCCGTACTGACCTACCCGGTCATCGGGCCCGCGCGGCCGACACCCGAGTACGGCAACGTCGACATCTTCCCCACCCCGAACGAGATCGTGGGCGTGGCACAGCCGGTCATGTTCTTCTTCGACCGCCCCATCCGCGACCGGGCGCGGGCCGAGGCCACGATCGGCATCCGCACCGAGCCGGCGGTCCCGGGCAAGTTCTACTGGGTGAACGACCGCGAGGTGCGCTGGCGGCCCCACGAGTTCTGGCCGGTCAACACCTCCGTGACCGTGTGGGCCGGTGGCAAGCGTCAGCAGTCGTTCCGGACCGGCGACGCCGTGATCGCCGTGTTCGACGACCGCACCAAGCTCGTCACCGTCACCCGCAACGGCCAGCACATCCGCACCATGCGAGCCTCCGCCGGACGGCCCGGCTGGGAGACCTACAACGGCACCTACTACACCGGCCAGCGCGGCCGTGAGGTCCGCATGAACTCGGAGACGTTCGGTCTGCGCATCGAGGACGGCGGGTACAACTCGATCATCAACGACGCCGTCCGGCTCTCCTACGACGGCATCTACATCCACTCCGCACCGTGGTCGGTCGCCGACCAGGGTGTCCGCAACGTCTCCCACGGCTGCATCAACGTCAGCCCCGCCGACGCCCGCTGGTACTACGACACCAGCCGCAACGGCGACCCGTTCATCGTCAAGAACGGGCCCGGCCGCCCGTTCGGCGCGTTCGACGGCCAGGGCGACTGGAACTACTGACGCCCGCTCGCCGGCGGCCCGGCCGTCCGGAATGAGAAGCGTGGGGACATCATGCTTTTCAACACCTGTACCGGTTAGACCTCGCCGGGCCACCGGCGGTCAATCGTCCGGAAAGGACCCGTTCACCTCTCCCGGCCAGGCTGCACAGCGTGCAGACTCTGTCCTCCCCGGTCGACGGGCACCCGGCGACCGCTCCCCCTGACCTCGCCGAGCGCGGCCCGGCCCGGCGCCGGGCCCGGGCGGGCGGACTGTTCCGCGAGAAGGCGCTCTTCGTCGCTCTGGTGTTGCCCAACCTGGCACTGCTCGGCGTGTTCACCTACCGGCCGTTGCTGGACAACTTCCGGCTGAGCTTCTTCGACTGGAACATCTCCTCCCCCACCTCGACGTTCGTGGGAGCCGCCAACTATGTCGAGTGGTTCGGGCGGGACGACAGCTGGCTGATCCTGCGAAACACCGGCGTGTTCACCGTCTCGGCCGTCGTGGGGTCCATGGTGCTCGGGCTGGCCCTGGCCCTGCTGCTCGACCAGCAGCTCATCGGTCGCGGCATCGTGCGCTCGGCGGTGTTCGCGCCGTTCGTCATCGCCGGGGCTGCCATCGGCGTGGCGTTCCAGTTCATCTTCGATCCCCGGTTCGGCATGGTCTCGGCACTGCTCACAATGGTCGGACTCCCGGTGCCGGACTTCTACCAGGACCCCGACTGGGCGCTGGCGATGATCACCATCACCTACATCTGGAAGAACCTGGGCTACTCGTTCGTCATCTATCTGGCGGCGCTCCAAGCCAAACCCGCAGAGCTCTACGAGGCCGCCGAGATCGACGGCGCCGGCCGGTGGACCACCTTCCGCTCGGTGACACTGCCCATGCTGCGCCCCACGACGTTCTTCTTGTCGATCACCGTGATGCTCAACTCGCTCCAGGTCTTCGACATCATCTACGTGATGACCCGCGGTGGGCCCCAGGGCAACGCCACCACGACCATGGTCTTCCAGGTCTATCAGGAGACCTTCCAGAACTTCCGGGCCGGCTACGGAGCCACGGTCGCGACGATCATGTTCCTCATCCTGCTGGTCATCACCTACCTACAGGTCCGCGTCATGGACAGGAACGCCCGATGAGCACTATCCGCGCAGGCTCCACGCCGACCATGATCATCGGGTACGCGGTGATGATCCTCGTCCTGCTGGTCATCGGCCTCCCGCTGTTCTGGGTGGTCGTCACCTCCCTCAAACCGGACAACCAGGTCTACGTCCAGCCGCCGGTGTGGTGGCCTTCCCCGCTGACCGGTGACGCGTACCCGCAGGTGCTCTCCGAGGTCCCGTTTCTCCGGTACTTCACCAACTCGGTGGTCATCACCGGCCTGCTCAGCATCGTGAAGATCACGTTGGGGGTCCTCAGCGCCTACGCGTTCGTCTTCCTTCGCTTCCCAGGCCGGTCCGTCCTGTTCATGGTCGTGCTCGCGGCCCTGATGGTGCCCAACCAGATCACGGTGATCTCCAACTACGCACTGGTGGCGCAGCTCGGGTGGATCAACACCTTCCAGGGCATCATCATCCCGCTGGCGGGGGTCGCGTTCGGCACCTTCCTCATGCGCAACCACTTCCTGACCCTGCCGTACGAGATCATCGAGGCCGCGCGCATGGACGGGTGCGGGCACCTCAAGCTGCTGTTCCGGGTCGTACTGCCGATGAGTTGGCCCACCCTGGTCGCCTTCGCGCTCATCACCGTGGTCAACGAGTGGAACGAGTACCTCTGGCCATTCCTCATCGCCTCCGACGACCGCGTCGCCCCGCTCCAGGTCGGGCTGGCCCGCCTCGTCAACACCGACGGCGGTTACACCGACTGGCCGATGGTCATGGCCGCCACGGTGCTCACCATCACCCCGATCCTCGTCGTGTTCCTCATCCTCCAGCGCCACATGATCAAGGGCCTGACCTCCGGCGCGGTGAAGGGATGACCCACTCCGCGCGATCCCACCTCCAATCCCGTCGGGCCGAACCGGTCCGGCAGCAACGAAAGGTCCGACACGAATGAACCCCATGAACCGTCGCGGATTCCTCGGCGTCCTCGGCGCCACCGCGGCCGCCACCACCCTCACCGCCTGCGCGGGCGCGGGCGGCGACACATCCGGTGAGTCGGGCGGAACCGCCTCCGGCGGCGACACCGGCACCATCACGTTCTGGTCCAACCACCCCGGTGACTCCAAGTCACTCGAGACCGACATCATCGCGGCGTTCGAGTCGGAGAATCCGGGCCTCAAGGTCAACCTCGTCGACGGCGGGAAGAACTACGAGGAGGTCGCCCAGAAGTTCAACGCGGCACTCACCGGCGGCGAGCTGCCCGACGTCGTCGTGGTCTCCGACGTCACCTGGTTCAACTTCGCGCTCAACCGGCAGATCACCCCGCTGAACGACCTGTTCACCGAGGCCGGCGTCGATACCGCTGACTACGTCGACGCCCTGCTGGGCGACTACGTCCTCGAGGGCGACAACTTCGGCGTGCCCTTCGCGCGGTCGACGCCGCTGTTCTACTACAACAAGGAGGTGTGGCGGGCCGCCGGGCTGCCCGACCGCGGCCCGGAGAACTGGACCGAGTTCGCGGAGTGGGCACCCCGCCTACAGGACGCCATCGGGGACGGCAAGCACGCCATCGCGATGTACGACGGCTCCAACTACATGGACTGGACCGGGCAGAACATCATCTGGGACTTCGACGGCGCCTTCTCCCGCGACTGGACCCCGACCTTCACCGACGACGGCACCATTCGCGGCATGGAGTACATCAAGAAGCTCGACGACGTCGGTTTCCTGGTGGTCTCCGCCGACTCGATCGTCGAGTTCGGTTCCGGTCTCGCCGCGTGTGCACTGGCCTCCACCGGCTCGCTCGCCACCGCCAAGACCAACGCCGGTTTCGAGTTCGGCACGGCCTTCCTGCCCGGGGCGGCCGAGAAGAACTCCTGCCCGACCGGCGGCGCGGGCGTCGCGATCCCGGCCGGTATCTCCGACGAGCGCAAGCTCAACGCCATGAAGTTCATCGACTTCCTCACCAACACGCAGTCGACGGCGACCTTCGCGCAGGGAACCGGGTACATGCCGGTCCGTAAGTCCGCCCGCGAGGCGCAGGAGATCAAGGCCTACCTGTCCGAGACCCCGCAGGCGGTCACCGCGATCGACCAGCTCGCGCACACCCGGCCTCAGGACAACGCCCGTGTCCTGGTACCCAACGGTGGTAGGCGCATCGGTGGCGCGTTCGACCGTGTCCTCGGTGGCGCCGACATCCGCGAGACCATGCAGCAGGTGCAGGACGAGACCGCGCAGATCATCGAGACCCAGATCCAGCCGAAGCTCAACGGCTGACCGGTCACCGCCGGCGATCGCCTACGCCCGGGGCCGGGCACCTCGTATCCGGCCCCGGCGTCGGCGTCGTTCGGCGGCCCCGGCCCCACCCCTGACC
>NZ_JABFAN010000006.1:269831-394203 GCF_017168155.1 Dietzia sp. KRD202
CGTGTCGGACCGCGAGATCGTCGAGGCGCCCGCCGGGATCCCGCCGGAGGCACCCGTCCCGGTCGAGCCGTTCACGATCCCCGTACCGCGCGACCTGCCGGCCCCGGACGGGGTGCGCCTGCCGGAGACCATCGAGATCCCCCGCGAGGTCGTGGCCCAGCTGCCGCCCGGAATGCGCTGACCCGGAACGCGCCGGCCTCCGGCGATGTCAGCGCGGTGCGGGTTCGCGGCGCCGCACCACGGCGGCGCGGATCGCACGCCATCCGATGAGGAGGACGGCGGTGACGACGCCCGCCACCACCATGAAGCTCCAGTGCGGCACACGCCCGTCGCCGAGACCGCGGATCACCATGCCCACCACCAGCGTGGCCAGCCACAGCAGTACGCCCGACCCGACGGCGGCGGGCGCGCGGCGGGTCGCCAGCAGGATCAGCCACCCCACTGCCAGCCCGATGAGGAACGGCCACGCCGTGCCCCAGACCTGCGTCACGCCGAGCCCCTCGGAGTGCGCGCCCCGGCCGAAGGTGGAGAACACCACCACCAGCGCCGCGTCGAGCGCGATCATCACCGGCACCGCCACTCGACTCACCGTCTCTTCCCCTCCCGCCGCTCGCTCGCGCTGACCGAGCAGGACGCGTCGCCGGCCTCGTCCACGACCCCGTCCTCACGGACGCGCAGCAGCGGGATGGGACCCGAGTCGTGATGCACATGGGGGCGCCACGGTGTGCCCTTGAGCGGCCACATCGCCGAGAGCCCGGCCGGCGGGGCCGCCGCGACGGTCTGCTTCGACGCGGCGGGATACGCCGACGCGGGGGACCGAGAGGGGGACGACGAGGTGTTCTCCCCCGGGTCGTCGGCGTCGTCCGGGTCGGCGTCGGGGTCGAGGTCCACGGCACCCCGGTAGAAGAGGAAGAAGACCACCCATCCGGCCAGGGCGACCAGCACGAAGCTGACGATGCGGTAGACGAACACCGTCGCGAACGCCTGATGCGCACCGAGCCCGCCCGCGGTCAGGGTCGTGATGAGCGCGAACTCCACGGTCCCCAGCCCGCCGGGCGTGATGGGCGCGCTGGCCACGATCTTGCCGGTCACGTAAGCGATGCACAGGCCGCCGATGCTGTGCTGGGCACCGACCGCGTTGGCCGCCGCCCACAGGCAGCCGATGTCGGCGACCCAGTTGAGGAGGGAGAACGCGAAGGCCTTGGACAACTGCGTCTTGGTCAGTTCGACGGCCTCGGCCTGCTCGACGACCTTGCGCACCGCGGCGGCACCGTGGTCGGCGGGTTTGCGACGCCGCGCGTTGATCCACTCGAGGAGGGCCAGGAGCGCCCCCTCGATCCTGTCGGGGTTCCGGGCGGCCCACTGGACCACCACCACGATCCCCACCAGGCCCATGGCAGAAAGCGCCAGCAGGAACGGGTTGGACACCGTCCCCACCAGGAAGAAGCCGAGCAGCGCCAGCAGGACGATGCCGACGGTCGACAGCACGCCGGAGATGACGAGCTGCCACGAGGCGACGACGCGGGTGGCTCCCCACTGCCGGGTCTTGCGGTAGGTCAGGGTGGTGCCGAAGACCTGCCCGCCGGGGATGCTCGTGGAGAACGCGTTGGCGGAGAACACCAGGCCGACGCTGCCCCAGTAGCCCACCCTGACACCGGCGGACTGCAGGAGCAGTTTCTGCACCGAGCCGTAGCTCGACATCGACAGGTAGGAGAACACCAGCGCGGCCGCGACCCAACCCCAGTGCGGGCGGGTGACGGCCTCGAATCCCTCGGCGAAGAACGGCATCTGGCCACGGAGCCAGTAGAGGATGAAGGCCAGGACAGTCAGGGTCGCGATGGCCTTGAACCACGGATTGCCCAGGACCACCCGGATGCGACGCCGCGCCTCGGCGCCCCGCGTGCCCATCATCGATCCACCATATCCAAAGGATCCGACCCGGCCCAGGACCCACACCGCAGGGCCCTGGCGAGCGTCACGCGTCGCGCCCCTGCTGACGTTCCCGCATCAGACGGGCGATCAGGTCGGAGGCGGGGATCTTCCCGTCCTCGGTGATGTCGGGTTCCTCGTCGTACTCGGGGTCACGGACCGGCTCGAACTCCGCCTCCGGCTCGAGCTCTGACTCGGACTGCCACTCCGGCTCCGGCTCGGTTTCCGGTTCGAACTCCGCCTCCGGCTCGAGCTCCTGCTCGAACTCCGCCTCCGGCTCGAGCTCCGGCTCGGCCCCGGGCTCGCGGTCGAGCACGGCCACGGCGGTGGCGGGTCCGGCGACCTCTGTCCGTCCGGCGCCCGCGGAATCCGCGGAGACCCCGGAGTCCGCGGCGGGGACCGGCTCGGCCGCGCCGGTGGTGGCGGGTCGGCCGGTGAGCAGCTCGGGCTCGTCGTCGATCTCCGCCTCGCCGAGGCCGATCCGTTCCTGGACGCGCTTCATCCACCCGGGCGCCCACCAGTTGTCGGTGCCGAGCATCTGCATGACCGCCGGCACGAGCAGCATGCGGATCACGGTGGCGTCGATGATGAGCGCGGCGATCATGCCGAACGCGATGTACTTCATCATCACGATCTCGGAGAACGCGAACGCGCCGGTCACCACGATGAGGATGAGCGCGGCCGAGGTGATGATCCGGCCGGTGTTCGCCACTCCGCTGCGGATGGCCTCCGTCGTCCGAGCGCCCCGCGAGCGTGCTTCGACCATCCGCGAGACCAGGAACACCTCGTAGTCCGTGGACAGCCCGTAGATGATCGCCATGAGCAGCACCACGACCGGCGAGGTGAGCGGGCCGGCCGTGAACCCGAGCAACCCGGACAGGTGCCCGTCGACGAAGATCCAGGTGAGGATGCCGAGGGTGGCACCGAGGCCGAGCAGGTTCATGATCGCGGCCTTGATCGGCAGCACCAGCGACCCGAACGCGAGGAGCATGAGGAGCGTGGTGGCGAGCAGGACGTACAGCACGAACCACGGCAGACCGTCGACCAGGGCCTCGACCGAATCGCGCTCCATGGCGGGGTTGCCGCCGACGTACACCTCGGTGTCGGCGGGGATCGGGAACGACTGCAGATATTCGACGGTGTCGGCGGCGTCGTTCCGGTCGACCACGCCGGTCTGCAACACCACCACGTCGCGGCCCTGCGCGTCCTGCTCGCCCGAACGGGCGAACTGGAACGGACCGGTCAGACCCGGCGCCTCGTTGGCCGCCGAGCGGATCTGCGACAGGGTGCCGCCGTCGGAGCCGATCACCACGAGCTTGACCGGGTCGGTCCGGGTGCCGGGGAAGTTCTCGTCGTACTGCTCCTGCGCGACGCGCGTGGTGTTGTCCGGCGGGAGGTAGGTCTCGTTGATGCCACCGAACTTCACGCCGGAGAACGGGATGATGAGCGCGACCAGCACCACGACGACGGGGATGGCCACGGCCACCGGACGCTTCATGGAGAAGTCGGCGATGCGACCGAACAGGCCGTTCTCCACCTGCTCGCGCGAGCGGTGACGCTGCAGCCGCTTGATGCCCAGCATGTCGATGCGGTGACCGAGCAGCATCAGCACGGCCGGCAGGAGCGTCACCGACAGTGCGGCGGCGAGGATGACGGCGGCGATCGCGCCGTAGGCGACGGACTTGAGGAACGCCTGCGGGAAGATGAGCAGCCCGGACAGGGTCACGCCCACCATGACCGCGGAGAACACCACGGTCCGTCCGGCGGTGGCGACCGCCCGGCGCACCGCCGCGTCCGGTGGGTAGCCCTCGGCCATCTCCTCCCGGAACCGGCTCACCACGAACAGGCCGTAGTCGATCGCCAGGCCGAGGCCGATCAGCGTCACCACGTTCTGGGCAAAGGAGTTCACCGGGGTGACCAGCGACAGCAGGTGCAGCGCCCCGAGCGAACCGAGGATCGTGAGCACGCCCACCGCGACCGGCATGAACGCGGCCACGACACCGCCGAACACCACGATCAGCAGCAGGAACACCAGCGGCAGCGCGATGAGTTCGGCGCGGACCAGGTCGGCGTCCATCCCGTCCTGCAGCGCACCGGCGACCGCCTGCACACCCGCGACGTCGGTCTGGATTCCGTCGAGGGCGATCTCGTCCTCGATCACCCGGAAGTTCTCGAGGATCTCCTCGTCCTCGCCGGCGATCTGGATGGAGGCCACGACGATGCCCTCGTCCCTGTTGACCAGGGCCGGGGACTGGTTGAACACGAAGCTGGTGACGCCGGTGACCTCGTCGGGGTGCTCGGTGCGGATCGACTCGAGCGAGGCGCGGATCGGGTCCTGGAAGGCGGGATCGTCGACCGAGGTGCCCTCGGGTGCGTGGTACGACACCACGACGTCGCCGAGCGCGTCGCGTCCGTACGCCTCCTGCTCGAGCTGTTCGGCGGTCGCCCACCCGCTGTCGGGGTCCTCGAACCCGCCCTGACCGAACGGGTTGCCGAACGCGGTTCCGGCGAGGCTGATGAACGCCATGACGAGAACCGAGCACACCAGGACCAGCACGCGGCGGTGGGCGACGAACCGCCCGAGTGAGTTGAACACCGGGGAACTCCTAGCGCGAGGTGAGCAGGGCCGTGAGCGGCCGCAGCGGCTGCAGCCAGGCACCCTCGTCGGGCAGGTTCTCGAGGCTGACCCGGGGCAGCGGCTCGCGGAACACACCGGGGATGTCCTCGAGGTCGAGGAACGTGATGGTGTCGTGCTGGACGGCCCAGGTGGCGTGCTCGCGGAACCCGATCACCGTGACCGGGATGTCGTGGGCGAGGTCCTCCAGCGGTTCGCGGAACGCCTGACCGTCGGCCGACGCCACCACCACGCCCGCGAGGCGGCCGGAGCCGGCCCGCAGGTCGATGTGCTGGAGCATGTCCTCGTCGACGTCGGAGTCGTCGCTGGTCTTGGGCTTTGCGAACACGGCGAAGCCGACGTTGCGCAGCGCCTCGACCCACGGCCGGACGTTGTCCGAGGTGCCCTGGACGATGTTGGTGAAGACCGTCGCCTCGGCCTCGAGGGTGTCCTCGGTCTGCAGGGACAGGTCGGCGGTGTACCCGAGCAGCCAGCGGCCGAGCGCGTCGAAGCGCGGCCGGTAGATCGCGGTGGGGCGGCCGCCCAGGATGGACCCCAGCCCCATGTCGACGTTGGGCGCGTCCCACACCAGGAGCACCACTCCCGGGGCGTCGGGCGTGACCACGTCCGTCGTGTCGTGGTTGCGCATCTCGTCAGGTGGGGTCATCGCGTCCGCCTCGGTCGTCGTGGTTCGGGGGCTGTGGAGAAGGGGCGTCAGTTCGTACGACGCCAGAGGAATTCGTTGATCACTCGTTCCTCCTGCAGCCCCTTGCCCTCGAACTTCGTCACGGGTCTGTCAAGACTGAACGGTACGTGCCCGAGGTCGGTCGCGGGGTCCAGCCGTCTCAGCGCGGGCTCGGCGTCGCCGGTCTCGCCGATCCACTCGGCGTAGTCGGCGTGGTCCGTGGCCACGTGCAACACGCCGCCGGGCGCCAGGCGTGAGGCGATGAGCTCGAAGGTGCCGGACTGCAGCAGCCGCCGCTTGTGGTGGCGGGCCTTGGGCCAGGGGTCGGGGAAGAACACGCGGACGCCGGTCAGGCTCGCCGGCGCGATCATGTTGGTGAGCACGTCCACGCCGTCGCCGCGGATCATGCGCACGTTCTCGAGCCCCTCGCGCAGGATCATGCCCAGCAGCTGTGCCAGTCCGGGCTGGTAGACCTCCACGGCGATCACGTCGACGTCCGGCTCGGCGGCGGCCATCGCGGCGGTCGAGGTCCCGGTCCCGGACCCGATCTCCACGATCAACGGTGCGCGGCGCCCGAACATCTGCTCCGGGTCCACGGTCTCGTCGGAGACGTTGCGTCCGTAGGTGGGCCAGTGCTCCTCCCAGTTGCGCTGCTGGCCCGGCCGCAGGGTTCCGCGGCGGAACCGGTAGGCCGTCACCCGGGGGAACAGACGGGCACTGTCGTCGGGAGTGACACCGTCGTCCGGGGTCCCGTCAGCCGCCGGGGCGGGGTTCTCGCTCTGGTTCACCCGGCCATCATCCCGTAATCCGTGGTCGGGTTACGAATCCGACCGGGCGTCCCCGTCCCCGCCGCGGGGCCGCCCACCGCGCCGCGCGGGTGACCCTGCCTGGGGGAAGGTCTTGCCGCGGGCAGATCCCCGCGTCACGATTACCGCGTGCCGACCGTGACCCACGACACCGAGCCCCAGGCCCCGGTGCGACCCGAGAGCCCGGATCCCGCCGCGCGCGTCCGGCGCCTGGTCTCCTCCGCCCGGGAACGCTCCGGGCGGTCGGTCGAGCCCGCCACCGGACCGGCCGGGTCCGACCCGGGCGTGCACGGCCCGGTGGAGGAGGCACTCGCGCGCTTCGACGCGCCCGTCGACATCCGGATCCGCGGCGGCCTGGGGTCGGGGCGCCGCACCCTGGCCGCGGCGCTGCGGGCGCGTCGCGGGTGGCGGGCACAGGTCGACGACCTCGACGTGCTCGCCGCTCCCGGCGCGCCGGCCACGACGGCGCCCGATGTGGAGATCGTGTGCCTGCGCACCGCCCCCTGCCGCCACGAGGAGGCGTGGGTGCGGCGCCCGCGCCGGCACGCCCTCTTGGTGGTGGCCACGGGTGTCGGTGGCGGCGGTGACGACGGCAGCGACAGCGGCAGCGGCAGCGACGACGACGACGAGGTCCTGCCGCGGTGGGCCCGTGGGCTGCCCGCCGTGGACGCGCGGGAGCCGGGGCACCGGTCGGTCGACGGCGTCGTGTCCTTTCTCGACCGCGCCCTGGACGCCCTGGCGACGGTCCGGGTGGCCCGTCTCGAGGCGGAACTGGAACGCCTCGCTGTCCACGACGAGGTGGGCGAACTCGCGGAGGCCGCCCTCTGCGTACTCACCGGACCGGGTCCGTCGTGACCGCCGCGCCCGCTCCGTCCCGCGACTCCCCGTCTCGCGACTCCCCGCACCGCGATTCCCCGCCCCGTGACCTGACGATCGCGGTCCTGGGCGCACGGGACTCCGCCGCGCCCGCCGTCGCCGAGGCGCTGACCTCGGCCGCGGCCCCGACCGTCGATGGCGGGGCCCGGATCCGCGTGCTCGTCGACGCGGCACCCGAGGACCGGCCGGACGCCGCTGTCCTCGTCGTCGACGCCGTGTGCCCGGTACGCCCCGACGACGTCGAGGTCGCGCGCGGCGTCGCCGCCCGCCTGCCGCTGGCGGTCGCCCTGGCCGGGCGCGCCGACCAGTGCACCGCCGAGGGCCTGTCGGAGACGGTCGACGTCACCACCCGGCGCCTGGCCGAGGCGGGTGTGACGGCGCCGGTCCACGTGATCGACGACGGTCACCCCGGAGCCCCGGCCGCGCTGCTCGCCGCCGTCGCCGTCCTCGCCTCCGGCGTGCGCCGTCCGCCCACCGCGCCTCCCGCCCCCGGCGGTACACCGCCACCGGACCCGGCCGTCGCGACCGTCGACTGGCTCCTCGCGCGTCGCACCGAGGCCATCACCACCCGCTCCCAGGCACTGCGGCAGGACGTCCAGGCCCTGCGCATGCAGGTCGTCCAGGATCTCCACCGGTCGGTGCGCGACCTCGGCGGACGCGCGCGCGAGGAACTCGCTGCGGCCCCCCGCGCCCGTGTCGACGCGCTGGTCC
This sequence comes from Dietzia sp. KRD202, assembly GCF_017168155.1. Classification (NCBI taxonomy): domain Bacteria; kingdom Bacillati; phylum Actinomycetota; class Actinomycetes; order Mycobacteriales; family Dietziaceae; genus Dietzia; species Dietzia sp. KRD202. The sequence continues at coordinate 277,453 of NZ_JABFAN010000006.1, forward strand.
ACCAGCTCGCCGCCGATGCCGACGCCGCGGTGGCCGGCACCATCGCCCGCGCGGACCGCCGCGCCGACGCCCTCGTCGCCCGCCATCTCGGCGCCGCCGCGCCGGCGGGTCCCCGCATCCCCCCGCCCACCAGCGGGATCGCCCCGGGTCGACCGCCGCGCAACACGGGCGAGGAACTGCTCGTCATGGTCATGGGTGCCGCCGGCGGGACCGGGGTGGGGCGCATGCTGCTGTCCCCGCTCGCCGAGATCCCCGGGGTCGCGGCGGTGGTCATCCCGCTCGCCCTCCTGTGCGGTGTGGTGCTGGGGTGGATCACCGTCACCGTCCGCCGCACGCAGGCGCTGCGCACCCACACCGTCGCGGCCGTGGCCGACAGGCTCGCGGCGCTGCGGGCCGATGCCGAGCAGTCACTCGGCTCGAGGATCCTCGCCGCGGAGGCCACCATCACCGACGGCTTCGCCCACGATCCCGGCCCCCGGGTCGCCGACCTCGAACGCCGCATCCGAGCCACCCGCGCGGGACAGACCGCCCCGCCGGCCCCCACGACAGGGAGTCCCTCATGACCGATCCGCTGTTCGGTGCGGACTCCTTCGATCACCACCCGGCGCCCGACGTGTGCGGCCTCCAGGACGCCCCGCTGGCCGAACCCTCGTCGCTGGGACTGCACGTGCCCGTGGGCGAGGACGTCCTCGACCTCGGCTCCCCCGAGGCGGACCTCGACGGGGACGGCTTCATGGAGGCGGTCACCCTCGGCGACGACCGGGGACTGACCGTGTACACCGACGCCGACGGCGACGGCACCGTCGACCACGTCTCGACCGTGCGGTTCGACGGCAGCTACGACTCGTGGCGGCTGGCGAACCCCGCGGAGGGCGTGCCCTTCGGGGGATTCACGAACGAGGCTCGCGGGGACACGACCGGCGACTTCCCGTCGCCCGCTCGTTGGGAACGCATCGACCACGGCCACATCTGACCGGCGACCTGAGGAATCCCTCATGTCCGGGTGTGCAAAGGGGGCTGCGACTGAGCAGTCGACAACGCTTGACGATACTCTGTGACTAACACCATGCACCACGCGCGAGGAGCTGTGATGACCACCACCACCATTCCCGGCCTCGAGGGTCAGGCACCAACCGATCACGCGGAGTTGCTCGCGTGGATCGCCGAGGTCGCCGAGCTCACCCAGCCGGACCGGGTCGTCTTCGCCGACGGCTCCGACGCTGAGTGGGATCGCCTCACGACCGAGATGGTGGAGGCCGGGACCTTCGTCAAGCTCAACGAGGAGAAGAAGCCGAACTCCTTCCTGGCCCAGTCGGACCCGAAGGACGTCGCCCGCGTCGAGTCGCGGACCTTCATCTGCTCGGAGACCGAGGAGGGCGCCGGCCCCACCAACAACTGGCGCGACCCGGCCGAGATGCGCGAGCACATGACCGGACTGTTCCGCGGCAGCATGCGGGGCCGCACGATGTACGTCGTGCCGTACTGCATGGGCCCGCTGGAGGCGGAGGACCCCAAGCTCGGCATCGAGCTGACCGACTCGGCGTACGTGGTGGTCTCGATGAAGATCATGACCCGCATGGGCTCGGCGGCCCTGGCGAAGATCGGCACGGACGGCGAGTACGTCAAGGGCCTGCACTCCGTGGGTGCCCCGCTCGCCGAGGGCGAGCAGGACGTGCCCTGGCCGTGCAACGAGGAGAAGTACATCACCCACTTCCCCGAGACCCGCGAGATCTGGTCGTTCGGGTCCGGCTACGGCGGAAACGCCCTGCTGGGCAAGAAGTGCTTCGCGCTGCGCATCGCCTCCGCCATGGCCCGCGACGAGGGCTGGATGGCCGAGCACATGCTCATCCTCAAGCTCATCTCCCCCGCCGACGAGGTCCACTTCATCGCCGCGGCCTTCCCGTCCGCCTGCGGCAAGACCAACCTCGCGATGCTGCAGCCCACCATCGAGGGCTGGCGCGCGGAGGTCGTGGGTGACGACATCGCGTGGATGCGCTTCGGCGCCGACGGCCGGCTCTACGCCGTCAACCCGGAGTACGGCTTCTTCGGCGTCGCCCCGGGCACCAACTACTCGTCCAACCCCAACGCCATGAAGACGCTGGAGCCGGGCAACGCCATCTACACCAACGTGGCGCTGACCGACGACGGTGACGTGTGGTGGGAGGACCTCGAGGGCACCCCGGACCACCTCATCGACTGGCTGGGCAACGACTGGACCCCGGAGGGCGACGGCAAGGCCGGCAACGCCGCGCACCCCAACTCGCGCTACTGCGTCCCGATCAACCAGTGCCCGGTCACCGCGCCGGAGTTCAACTCGCCCGAGGGCGTGCCGATCTCGGCCATCCTCTTCGGCGGTCGCCGCGCCGACACGGTCCCGCTGGTCAGCGAGGCCTACTCGTGGAACCACGGCGTGTACATCGGCGCGACCCTGTCCTCCGGGCAGACCGCTGCCGCGGAGGGGCAGGTCGGCGCGGTGCGTCGCGACCCCATGGCCATGCTGCCGTTCATGGGCTACAACGTCGGCGAGTACTTCCAGCACTGGGTCGACATGGGCGCCCGGGGCGGCGACAAGATGCCCAAGATCTTCCTCGTCAACTGGTTCCGCAAGGGCGCCGACGGCCGCTTCGTGTGGCCCGGCTTCGGCGAGAACAGCCGCGTGCTCAAGTGGGTCGTGGACCGCATCGAGGGTCGCGTGGAGGGTGACGAGACCGCCGCCGGCATCACCGCCCGCGCCGCGGACATCGACATGACCGGCCTGGACACCCCGATCGAGGACGTCGAGGCCGCCCTGGCCGTCGACCCCGAGGAGTGGCGCCGCGAGCTGCCGCTCATCACCGAGTGGCTCGAGTTCTGCGGACCCAAGGTCCCGGCCGAGGTCCACGAGCAGTTCGCCGCCCTCAAGGAGCGGCTCGGCTGACACCGGCAGCTGCACGGAAAGACCCACGCGGACGGGCCACACCATTCCCCGGTGTGGCCCGTCCGCCTCTACAATCTGGGCGAAGCCCTGTACTACTGCCCTTGTTGATGTCACAGTTACTGGCTGCGCGGGCAACAGCGTTCCCGCCCGGAAGGAGGGGCATGAGAGCCAGCGTGATCGGCCTCATCGCGCTTCCCATCGTGGCGAGCGGCGTCGCAGCAGCCGCCGTGGCCGGCCTCGGGCTCCCCGCCCCGACGTCCGTTCCTGCCGGGCCGACCGCCACCGCCGGGATCACCGGCGAGTCGACGGACGCGTCCCCGGCCGTCGACGAGGAGTACGCGGGCACCGCCATCGAGGGGATCAAGCCGTTCCTCACGGTGATCGACGGCAGGTCGGCCCTGCCCGTACCGGAGCCGATCCCGTCGTTCCTCTCGCTGTTGACGGTGCCCTCCGTGCCGCTGGCACCGCTTCCCCCGCAGGTCGACGGCCGGGTTGCTCCCGCGGACACCGTCGGTCCGCGCGCCGGGCAGGGCCCGGACCGGGTCCGGGACGACCTCGTGCCCCGCGACCCCACGACGGGCCCCGGTCCCGGCTCCGGGGCGGACGACCAGCCGGTGACCTTCGAACCCCACTCCGAGGGCGGGGTCGATCGAGGCGACACGCCTGACGACCGCGGGCCGGGCGGCCGTCCCGCCGTACCGGCGCCCGATGCCGGTCGGCCTCCCGTGTCCGTTCCCGGACCGCCCGCAGCAGGTGGCCCGCTGCCCGGGCCCCCGCCCCACGCCGGAGAGACCGGCCGACCGGCCCATGCCGACGAGACCGGGCCTCCCCCACACGCGGGTCGGTCGCCCGCCGGCGGCGCTCCGGTGCTCGGCCGACCTCCCGTGGGAGACCGTGCCGCGAGCGGGCCGGTAACGACCTCGCAGGGGGCGGGCGCGACGGAGGCGAGCCCGACGGTGTCCAGCCCGAGAGCGTCCGGCGACGACCACCCGATGCCGAGGTGAACCCCTCGAAACGGACGTCGGCCCCGATCCGTTGGTGGCACTCCGCCCGGCTCCGAATCACCCTCGGCATCACGTTGATCACCGCCGCCGTGTTCGCGGCGATGATGGTGTTCACGTTCCAACTGCTGAACCTCAGCACCGAACGGGTGATGGACTCGCGGCTCAACCGGGAGGCCGCCGACTTCACGACCTTCATGACGGCCGGGATCCTGCCGTCCTTCGAGTCGGAGGACCCCACGGTCGAGCAGTTGATCCGGGCGTACCTCGCCCAGCAGTACCCGTCCTCGGAGCTGCTGTTGGTCGGGACGGCCACCGAGTCGGGCACCCAGTTCACGCTCTCCCGGTACGGGTCCGAGGAGGACCAGCTCTTCCCGCCGGCGATACGCTCACAGATCCAACGGATCGGCCTGGTCTCCACCGAGAGTTCGGGGATCCTCGACGGCTCGGTGCGGTGGCGCAAGACCACGGTCGAGAGCCCCGCCGGGCTGGCCAACATCGTCGTCGCCGTCAACGACCGGGGCACTCACCAGGAGACACGGCGCGTCGTGTTCTACATGCGCTGGGCCAGCGCCGGAGGCATGGTCGTCAGTGCGGTACTCGCGTGGTGGATCGCCGGGCGGATGCTCGTGCCGGTGCGCCGTATCCGCGAGGCCGCCGAGACCATCTCCGCCGCCGACCTGTCGAGGCGCGTCCCCTCCGACGGACCCGACGAGATCGTCTCACTCGCCGACACGGTCAACGCCATGCTCGAACGCGTCGAGGAGGCCTACCGGACCCAGCGGGAGTTCCTCGACGATGCCGGGCACGAACTGCGGACGCCCCTGACCGTCGTGCAGGGCAACCTCGACCTCATGCCCGACGACCCCGACGGGCGTGCCGAGGCCACCCGCCTCATGCAGGACGAGCTGTCGCGGATGACCCGCATCGTGGAGGACCTGCTCACCCTCGCCAGGGCCGACCGTCCCGACTTCCTCCGGACCGTCCCGACCGACGTCGCCGAACTCGTGCTGGACGTCGAGGCGAAGATCGACGTGATCGCCGACCGCGACTGGCGGGTGCTCCCCTACGCCGAGGGCGTGGCCCGACTCGACCAGCACCGCATCACGCAGGCCCTCATGCAGTTCTGCTCCAATGCCGTCCGCTTCACCGGACCCGGCGACACCATCGAGATCGGGTGCCGCATCATCGAGCCGGGGGATCCCACCGTGCCCGACGGGTTCGCGGCGGGGCCCGTCACCCCGTCGCCCAAGCGGGAGGACTACCGCCGCCGGCTCCTGTGGTGGGTCCGCGACAGCGGACCGGGGATCCCGCCCGGGGAAGAAGAGAGCATCTTCCAGCGTTTCCACACCGCTCGCGGCCAACTGCGCGACGGCCGGGGCGGCACCGGACTCGGCCTGGCCATCGTCTCCACCATCGCCAAGGCACACGGGGGACGTGCGTTCGCGTTCAACGCCATGGGCGGGGGCGCGGTGTTCTGCATCGTCGTCCCCCTCATCGCGCCGCCACCGGAGAAGCGCCCCCGCGACGACGAGGACGCCGGCGCCGGCCCGGTCGTGTCGGGGGACAGCGGTACGCGCTGATCCCGCCCACGTACCGGACGAACCCGCGGACACGGGACCGGGCAGCGTCCAACTGATGTCTTCCCGTGGGATACTCCGGGTTCGAGAAGGAGGGTTGCATGACGAATGTTCTCGTCGTGGAGGATGACGATCTCATCCGATCGGTGTTGGTGAAGGCACTCGGCGGCGCGGAGTACACCGCACTCGAGGCCGTGGACGGGGAGAGCGCCCAGGCGATCCTGTCGACGATCTCCGACATCGACCTGATGTTGCTCGATATCGGCCTGCCGGACACCGACGGGCTGACCCTCCTCCGCGAGGCCCGCGACCGCGGGTTCGCCGCACCCGTCATCATCCTCACGGCCCGCGACAGTGTGGCGAACACCGTCGAGGGGCTGGAGTCCGGCGCGAACGACTACATGGTCAAGCCCTTCCGCGTGCCCGAGTTGCTCGCCCGCATCCGTCTGCGGCTGCGCGAGCACGAGGCCACCGAGGACCCGGGCATCCTCGAGCACGCGGGCATGCGCCTGGACATCCGCACCCGCCGGGTCGAGGTGGACGGCCGGATCCAGGAGCTGACCAACCGCGAGTACTCGCTGCTCGAGATGCTGCTGCGCAACAAGGGCGAGACCATCAGTCGCGAGCAGCTGCTCGAGAGCGTGTGGGGCATGGACTTCGACCCGGGCTCCAACATCGTCAACGTCTACATCCGTTCCCTGCGTCGCAAGATCGGCGAGAACAAGGTGCAGACCGTCCGCGGCGTCGGTTACCGCGTGGAGTGACACCCGGCCGGTCGGCGCCGCGCCGACGCGTCCGATGTGTGAAGACCCCCGGCCGAGGCCGGGGGTCTTCACATCTGTCGAGGTCTCAGCCCTCGCCGGGCTCCCATCCGAACGGCATGAGCACACTCTGCAGCTCGCAGAAGGCCTCGAGCCCCTCGGGGCCGTTCTCGCGACCCAGGCCCGAGTTCTTGAACCCGCCGAAGGGCGCGCTCGGGTCGAAGGCGTACCAGTTGATGCCCATCGTGCCGGTGCGCACCCGCTGGGCCACGGCGAGCGCGGCGTCCGGGTCTGCGGAGTACACGGCCCCGGCCAGGCCGTACTCGGAGTCGTTGGCGATCTGCACTGCCTCGTCGACCGTGTCGTAGGCGATGACCTGCAGGACCGGCCCGAAGATCTCCTCCTGGGCGATGGTCATGGAGTTGTCGACGTCCCGGAAGACGGTCGGCTGCACGTAGGCGCCCTCGGCGACACCCTCGGGCAGTCCCTCGACCGTGCCGCCCCCGTAGGCGATGGTCGCGCCCTCCTCGACGCCCTTGCGGATGTAGCCCTCGACGGACGCCTTCTGCTTGTGGTTGGCCAGCGGGCCGAAGGCGGTGCCGTCGTCGGCCGGGTCACCCACGGGCATGGCCTTGACGTTCTCCACCAGCGCCTCGACGACCTCGTCGTACCTCGACCGCGGCGCGAGGATGCGGTTCTGGGACACGCACGCCTGCCCGGAGTTCATCAGGGCGGAGAAGACCATGGTGCCGGCGTTGGCGGCGATGTCGGCGTCCTCGAGCACGATGGCGGCGCTCTTGCCCCCCAGCTCCAGCGAGCAGCGCGTGAGGCTCTGGGCGGCGATCCCGGCGATGTGCTTGCCGACCCCGGTCGAGCCGGTGAACGAGATCTTGTCGACGTCCGCGTGGGAGACCAGGTGGTCGCCCACGGAGCTGGGGCCGGTCACCACGGACAGCACGCCCTCGGGCAGCCCGGCCTCACGGAACAGGTCGGCCAGCCACAGCGCGGACAGCGGTGTGGCCGACGACGGCTTGAGGATCACCGAGCTGCCGGACAGCAACGCGGGGGCCAGCTTGGCGGTGTTGAGGTAGAGCGGGACATTCCAGGCCGTGATGGCGGCGACGACGCCGACGGGGTGGCGGGTGATGACCGACGCGCCGAAGTCGCCGTGGCGCACCTCGGACCACGGGAAGGTCTCGGCCAGGCGGGCGTAGTAGCGCAGCACACCCAGGGTCGGCGTCACCTGGATCATCGCGGCGGTGCCGGGCGGGGTGCCCATCTCGTCGGAGAGGATCTGGCACACCTCGGCCTGGCGCTCCTCGAGCATGTCGGCCACGCGGGCCAGCAGGGCGCCGCGCTCGGCGGGCGGGGCGGAGCGCCACACGCCGGACTCGAACGAGTCGCGCGCCTGGCTGATCATCTCGTCCAGGTCCTCGGTGGTGGTCTCGGCGACCCGACCCACGACCGCGTTGGTGGCGGGCGAGGTCACCTCGAGGACGCCGGTGGTGATGGGATCGGTCCAGCGGGTGCCGGAGAAGAGCTTGTCATGGACGACGACCACGGGGACCTCCGAGAGGTAGAAAACAAGAACGTGTTCCACCTCACTGTAGCGAGTCCACGGCGCCCTGTGGGGCAGCTACCCGGCCCGCATCACCAGCACGAGGTTGGACACCAGGACCTCCCTGACCAGCGGCACGCGCACCATCCACCACGCCCACCGCGGGTGGTAGCGCGGGAACGCCGCGACCAGTTCGGCCGATCCGGTCTGGCGTGCCCAGTCGAGCCCCTCGGCGCAGCCCACCTCGAACAGGGACTCGCCGTAGACGTTCTTGGGCGGCCGGCCGTGGCGACGCTCGTACATCCGCCGCGCCCGCTCGCCACCGAGGTAGTGGGTGGGTCCCATCTCGTGGCCGCCGAAGGGTCCGTACCAGAGCGTGTAGGAGACGACGACGAGGCCGCCCGGTCGCGTGACCCGGCACATCTCCTCGGCCATCGTCCAGGGCTCGGGGACGTGTTCGGCCACATTGGACGAGATGCAGACGTCGACGGCGTCCGACCTGATCGGCAGCGACATGCCGCTGCCGCGGATCGAGCCCGCCTGGTCCAGGCCCGCGGCCGACATCTCGCCGACGTCCGGCTCGACCGACACGTACCGCGCCCCCTCGGCGGCGTAGGCATCCGAGAAGTAGCCCGGCCCGCCGCCGACGTCCAGCACCGTGAGCCCCGGCAGCCTGCCGGTGCCCGGCCCGGTGCCCGGCTCGGCCGCCCGGTCCCCCGAGCGCTCCCACAGGTCGGCCACCAGTTCCACCGTGTCGTGGGCCAGGCCGGAGTAGAAGACGTCCGGGTCGGACTGCTCGAGCGGGAACGAGCGCAGTAGTCCGAGCGACCGCCCGAGGGTGGCGCGGCGGGCCACCGAACGCAGTGCGGTCGAGCGGTGGAGCGGGTCGGTGATCACGGCGGTGACGATACCGGCGGCAGCGCTGACCACCCCGTCGGCGGTCCCGACGCCCGCGTACAGTGTCCGCGTGGCTCGTATCCTGCTGCTGTGCTGGCGCGACAGCACCCATCCCCAGGGCGGTGGCAGCGAACGCTACCTCGAACACGTCGCCGACGGCCTCGCCGACGCCGGGCACACCGTCATCTACCGGACCTCACGCTCGCGGGGTGCGGCCCGCTCCACCACGACCGGGTCCGGGGTGACGTTCAGCCGGGCCGGTGGGCGCTTCACGGTCTACCCGCGCGCCCTGCTGGCCATCCTGTTCGGCAGGGTCGGACTGGGGCCGCTCGGCTCGCTACGGCGGCCCGACGTCGTCGTCGACACCCAGAACGGCGTCCCCTTCTTCTCCCGCCTGGCCACCACGGCGCCCGTCGTGGTCCTGGTCCACCACATCCACCGCGAGCAGTGGCCGGTCGCCGGGTGGCTCGTCGCGCGGATCGGCTGGTGGATCGAGTCGCGACTGTCCCCGTGGGTGCACCGGCGCAGCCAGTACGTCACCGTGTCGCTGCCGTCCGCCGACGAGCTCGCCGGGCTCGGCGTGGACCCCGCGCGCATCGCCGTGGTGCGCAACGGACTCGACCCGCTCCCGGCGGACGTCGAGCCGGGCGAGCCGGCCGCGCACGAGGGCCCCGGCACTGACACCGACACCGCCGCCCCGCGGCTGGTCGTGTTGTCCCGGCTGGTGCCGCACAAGCACGTCGAGGACGCCCTCGACGTGGTCGCCACCCTGCGCGCGAGCAGGCCCGGCCTGGTGCTGGACGTCATCGGCAGCGGCTGGTGGTCCGACCGACTGCGTGAGTACGCCGCCGAGCGCGGGCTCCTCGACCCGGACGGCCCGGACACCGGCGCGGTCCGGTTCCACGGGCACGTCGACGAGTCCACCAAGCACCGCATCCTCGCCGGGGCCACACTGCACCTCATGCCCTCCCGCAAGGAGGGCTGGGGCCTGGCGGTGTCCGAGGCCGCCCAGCACGGGGTGCCCACCGTCGGCTACCACCACGCCGCGGGACTACGGGACTCGATCGACGACGGCGAGACGGGCCTCCTCGTGGACGATGTCGCGGCCATGACCCTGGCCACCGATCGCCTCCTGGCGGACCCCGACCTGCGGGGACGCATGGGTGAGGCCGCCCGCCGCAAGGCTGTGGGACTGTCCTGGCCCGCCACCGGAGCGGCGATGGCGCAGGTCCTCCGGGCGGTCACCGAGGGCCGGCGCGTGAGCGGTGTGATCAGCGGCCGGGCCGGCTGACCGGACCTCCCGCGGCGTACGCGTCCCGGCGCGCCGTGGTGGTCGCGGTGGAGACGCTGGCAACGGCCACGGCGAGGGCGAGCGTGAGCAGCCACAGCGCGTGCGCCGCCAGCACCCATCCGCGGGCCGACGCCGGAGCCGCGGGCTCGGCGGTGGCCTCCCATCGGGCATCCGCCCCACCCGGCCCGTTCGGCGCGGCCAGCTCGTGCAGGACGAGTTCGGAGCCGGTGAACCTCGTCGTCGTCGACTCCGGCGGTGTCCCGGCCAGCGTCCGCGCCGCCCGCCCGCGCGGGCCGGCGGACGTGCGCTCGTCGAGCACCCACCGCACCCCCAGTCCGGCCAGGACGCTCGGATCGTCCCCTCGCAGCAGCGCCTCGGTGGCCCGCCTCGCGCGATCACCCTCGCCCGGCACCGCGGCCGCGTCGTCGCCGGCAGCCCCGCCGACGACCAGGTCTCCGGGCACCAGCACGCGGGTGTCGAGCAGTCGGGGCGCCGGATCGAGCACCGCCGCGCCGCCCGCCCACAACGGCGTCGAGCGGAAGGACCCCGCCGGCAGGACCAGCAGGTCACCGGGCCTCCCGTCGACGATCCGCGCCACCTGCTCCCAGTCCTGGCCGTAGGTGACCGGCCGCAGCTGGTCCCACAGGGCGCGCGGGGCGTCGGGGACGGCGGCGACGGCCACCGCCGTGAGCAGCAGGCCCGCCCCGGCCGGTCGGAGTCGCCCGGCCAGCTCGCGGGCGGCGAAGGCCAGCGCCAGCACGGTCGCCGGGAGCGCCAGTGCGACGAACTTCTGGGTGTCGCGCAGCAGACCCGCGCCGGGGACCGCGGCGACGACGGTCTCCAGCGCGGCCAGGCCCGGCCCCGTCGCGGCGGCCGCCACCAGCAGCCACGTCCCGACCGCCAGCGGTACCGTCGCCCGCACCACCGGATCGCGGCGCGCCCGCCACACCCCGCGCGCCGCCACCGCCCACACGACGAGCAGCAGCACGAGCGCCACGGCCGACCACCACGTGGCCCGCGACGGCGGCACCGCCTCCGAGTTCCAGATTCCGCCCAGGGCGACCACGGACCCGAAGGTGCCGATGCCGGGCTCGGCGCGGGCGGCGAACGCGCTCACGCCCGTGCCGGCGGTCGGCGCGGTGCCGGTCCCGGCCGGGGCGAGTGCGGTCGCGAGCAGCCACGGCAGCGCGGTGACCACGGCCGTGGCGACCAACGCCAGCGCTGCACAGACGCGCCGGCCCGGCCGCGCGGCGGGACCCGCACTATCACCGGCACTGTCACCGCCACCCGCACCGCCGCTGAACAGCGACACCGCCGCGGCGACGACCGCGAGGACCCAGCCCGTCGGCGTGAGCCCCGCCGCGGCCAGCGCCGCGCACGCCGCCGCCACCCGGCGCCGACCGGGCGCGCCACCGAGGGCGCCACCGAGGGCGCCGGAGGAGGCCAACAACACCGGCATCGACATCACCGCCGCCGTCCCGGCCAGCACGGACCAGTGCCCCTGCAGCAGCCGCTCCACCACGAACGGGTTCCACACCGCCCCCACCACGGCGGGCAGGCGCAGCCAGAGCCCGGACAGCCCCGCGGCCGCGTCGCCGGGCAGGACCCGGCGCACCAGCGCCCCCGCCGCCACCGCCAACCAGATGCAGAACACGGCGGTGAGAACGCCGGTCAGCGGCCACACCGGCAACCCCACCGCCTGCAGCGCGCGGGTCGCCCACACCACCGCCACGTCCTGGGGCACCGCCCGCGCCGCCGACTCCCCCAGCCCGAGCGCGGCGTCCGACAGGGGCGGTGTCGGCGTGGCCACCCAGTCCCTGAGCAGGGGGAACCCGGGCCGCGCCACCCCCGCCAGCAGCAGGGCGGTCACCACCGCCCCCACGGCCGCGTCCACCGCAGCGTCCCTCCCGGTGGATCGCAAGGTCACGCGACGGGAACCGACAGCGGACGACATGCGCTCATTCCACCACGCCCGCGCGCGGGGCCCGCCGCCACCGCGCGGCCGCGCCGCCGGCGGCCAGCCACCGGGCCACCGCGGCGGCCCCCTACGATTCCCGGTGTGGACCATCAGGCGCGCGAGGCGGCACCGGGCTCCGCCACCAGGCGCTTCCTGACCGGCGCGGGGGCGGTGACGGCCGGGTCGATGCTGGCCAACATCGCCGCCTACCTGCTGCACCTGCCGGCCTCCCGGTGGTTGGGGCCCGAGGGCTACGGCGCCTTCGCCGCCCTGCTGTCCGCGCAGCTGCTGGTCGCCGTTCCGTCACTGGCGTTGCAGGCGGTCGTCGCCCGCGACCACGTACGCGGAGTACCGGACGAGGTCCTGCGCTCGCTCGGCCGGCGGGTCGCGCTCCTGGTCGCGGTGGTCGCCGCAGTGGCGGTCGTCCCGGTGTCGCTACTGCTGGACACCCCCGTCCTGGCCACCGCCGCCGCGCTGGCCCCCGGCCCGGTGCTCTGTCTGCTCACCACCGAACAGGGCGTGCTGCAGGGCGCCGAACGGTTCCGCGCCCTCGGTGGAGTGCTCGCCCTGGCCGGCGCCGGCAAGGTGGTGCCGGCCGTCGCGGTCCTCGCCGCGGGCGGGGGCGTGGGACTCGCGCTCGCGGCCGGGGCCGTCGGCGTGACGGTGGCCTGGCTGGTGGCGGGGTGGATCTCGACACTCGGGCCCGGGGCGTGGCGACCGCCGACCGGGACCTCCTCGACCTCACCCGGCGTCGCGGCGGTGCTCGCGGCCGGTCAGGTGCAGCTCGTGATGATGGCCCTGACCTCCGTCGACCTGCTCCTCGCACGTGCCCTGCTGTCCCCGGGGGACGCCGGCCGCTACGCGCTCGGGGCGGTCGCCGCCAAGGCCGCGTTCTGGCTACCGCAGGCCGTGGGCACGGTGCTCTACCCGAGGATGGCCGATCCGGCGGGGCACCGGGGGGCGGTCCGTTCCGCGGTGGGTGTCCTGCTGGGTATCGGCGCCGTCGTGGTGGTCGGTGCCGCGGCGGCCGCCCCGCTCGTGCCGGTGGTCGTCGGCGAGGACTACCGGCCCGTGGCCGGCCTGCTGTGGGCGTTCGCCGCCCTAGGCGTGACACTGAGCGTGCTGCAGGCGTTCCTGCTGGCGAGCATCGCCTCCGACCGGACGGTGGAGGCCGCGATCGCCTGGTGCGGTCTGGTGCTCACCGCCGTCGCGGTGTGGTTCGCGCCCCGCGACGTCGAGGGCGTCCTGGGCGCGACGCTCGTCGCGGTCGCCCTCACCACGGTCGCCGCCGGCTGGCGGGCGCTCCGCGTGCGCCCCGCCTGAAGCGAGGGCCCCGAGCGGGCCGCGCCCTCGAGCCGAGCCACGTCGCCTATCCGTTGGCGACTCACCTACCGGATCCGCTAGGTGGCGCGTGATCCGATAGGCGAAGCGGCTGGCGGAGCGGCTGGCGGAGCGGGATCGCCGAGGCCGGCTGCGGGTTCGCAGCGCCCGATCCGAGGGACAGATCGCGGGAGCCGGGCGGCTGGTGTCCCCGACGGTCGCGCGGCGGTCGCGGTCGGCTGCGCGGCGGTCGCGGGTCCGTCACCCAACGAGAAGAGCGTTCCGCACACTCCCACTCGGGTGTCGTGTGCGGAACGCTCTTGGCGATACTCCGGGTGCGGCCCCGCCCCGGTCAGGCGGGCGGCCGCGGGGTAGGACAGGTCAGGCGCGGGTCCGGGTGGTCCGTCCGCCGGTGCCGCCGCGGCTCCCGCGCAGGCCCAGCACGATGCCACCGATCAGCGACAGCAGGCCGAGGATGCCCAGCACCGCCGGGACGATACGACCGAACGTGTTGAGGGTGTCCGCGCTGTCCTGCGCCGCGGCCAGGGTGCTCTCCTGGGTCTCGTCGTTCCAGCCGGACTGGAAGCGGACGGCCGTGCGGGTCGGCTCGGCCTTCTCCTCCTCCAGGCGGGCCTTGTCGGAGAAGAAGGCGTCGGCCTCGGCCTGGTCCTCGGCGAAGAACTGGAAGATGTCCTCCTTGCCGTTGATGATCTGGCCGGTGGCCGGGTTCACGTACACCGTGCGGGTGTTGGTGTAGAAGCGTCGCATGTCGACCGGGCGCTCCGGGTCACCCTCGAGGCCCCACTGGCCGGCGGTCATGCCCTCGCGGCGGTAGCTGGCGAGGACCGACTCGACGGCGGGGTCGTAGCCGTCGGAGATCGAGGCGAAGTGGTCGCGGATCGAGGACCACATGTCGATCGGGCCGAGGTCCTGGGTGAACTCGTAGGCCTCGATCCCACCGACGGACGTCTCGCCGACGAACTCGATCGGGTTGGTGGTGAAGGTGCTGGCGTCGAAGTAGTCGTAGGCCCGCTGCTCGGTGTCGAACGGGAACTTGTACTGCAGCCCTTCGCGGACGAAACCCGTGGGGGCGGTGTCGTCGGCGCCGCCCGCGACGACCTGCAGGGTGCTGGTGGCCTCGTCGACCGGCTGCGCCGTGACGCGGTCCAGCGTGATGCGGTCGATGGTGGCGTTGATCAGGGCCTCGACCTCGTCGCCGCCCGCGATGTCCTCGCGCAGCAGCGACTGGGCGGCCTGCAGGGTGATGACGTCGGCGTCCGACGGCTCGACGGCCATCACCCGACGCTGCGAGTACAGGGGGATGTCGTTGTCGATGAAGCACGAGACGGGGAACTGCACCTCGGAGTCGTCGGCCTCGGCGCCGTCCTGGGTCTCGACCGCCTCACCCTCGGGCGCGTCGCCCTCTCCCTCGTCCCCGGCCGCGGCCTCGGCCCCGTCCTCGGGACGGCACTCGGGCCGGTCCGCGTTGAGCTCGGTGGGCGCGTTGCCCGCCAGCGCCCTGCCCACGAGGACCGCCCCCGGCGCGACCTCGGTGACGGTCGTCGAATTGATGTCCAGCGGGGTCTTCTTCTGCGCCGGCACCACGAAGAACACGAGCGCCAGTGCGATAGTGATCAAGAATGCGCCGAGCCCGACGAGGACCAGCGCGGGCACTGACGACCTCCGTCCCGCGGAACTGCTCTGTCGTGCCATCGGTTGTCCTCCTGGAGTCGCGCCCTCGGTCCGTGGTCACGCCCGGGTAACGTCCCCGGGTCGGCTGCCAGACCGGACCATCATCAGGAGAAGATTAACAGTGATGAAGAACGCATTTGGCACCCCCGACCACCGAGTCGGGACTCTGCCCTCCGCGACGGGCTTCGTGCCGGCGCTGGAGGGGCTCCGGGCGGTCGCCGCGTTCGCTGTACTCACCACCCATGTCGCGTTCCAGACCGGGGCCTCGACGGGGTCGTTCCTCAACCGCGTCTGGGGCCGCTTCGACCTGTCCGTGGCCGTGTTCTTCGCGCTCTCGGGTTTCCTGCTGTGGCGCGCGCACGCCCTGCACGCACGCCGGGGAGGCACGGGGACCGCACGGCCCGCCCGCGACTATCTGCGCTCCCGACTCGTCCGCGTCATGCCCGCGTATCTCGTCCTGGTGGCCGCGGTGTTCCTGCTCATCCCCCGGAACGCACGGAGCTCCGCCAGCACATGGACGTCCAACCTGACGCTCACCCAGGTGTACGTCCCGGATTCCCTCGTCGAGGGGCTCACGCACGCGTGGTCGCTGTCCGTGGAGATGAGCTTCTATCTGGTGCTGCCTTTGCTGTGGTGGGCGCTCGCGGGGCTGCGCGGGCGGGCGGCGCGGTGGCGCATCCCGGCGATCGCGGTCGCGGGGGTGGCGAGCCTGGGGTGGGCGCTCGTGCCGTGGTACGAGCTGGGTCTGCACGACCGGCTCAACGACCAGATCCTGCCGCCGGCGTTCGCGTCGTGGTTCGCGGCGGGGATGATCCTGGCCGAACTCGCCTGCGCCCCGCCCGGGCGAGCGGCGGCGTTGGCCCGCCACCGGCACGCCCGGTGGGGGTGGTGGGCGGTCGCGGCAGCGGCGTTCCTGGTGAGCACGGTGCCGCAGTGGTTCACCGAGGGCTTCGTGCATCCGTCGGGCCCCGAGTTCGCGCTCCGCACCGCGCTCGGCGCCGTGGTGGCGTTCTGTCTCCTGGCCCCGGCCGCGCTCGCCCCGGCCGGCCCGGGCACCGCGGACGGCGGCGGGCTGCGCTTCGCCGTTCTCGGCTCGACCGTCCTCACCACCCTGGGCCGGTGGTCGTACGGCGTGTTCCTGTGGCACGTCCTGGTCCTGCACTTCGCGTTCCAGATCGCGGCGGTGCCCATGTTCTCCGGACAGATGCTGCGGATCTGGCTGGTGACCGCGGTGGTCTCGACGGTGGTCGCGGCGGCCAGCTACGCGCTGGTCGAGGTGCCGGCCGGACGCTGGCTGGCACCCCGGCGCGCGCCGCGCGGACGGCCCGCGGACGGCCAGCTCGCGGCGAGCCCGGCGCAGACGAGCCCCGCCACCGTCGCGACCTGAGGACCCCAGCCGTCACCGGCGTAGCCCAGCGGGTCCGGCCACGGGGCGCGGGACAGCACCGCGGCGCCGGCGACGATCCCCGCCCCGGCCCCCACGACGAGCAGGTGCCGGGCCCGCCCGGCTCCGAGGTACCGACTCGCCACCAGCGCACCCACGGTCAGCCCGGCGGTCACCCCCAGCCCGACCGGCCCGGCCACCGCGAACCCGAGCGCGGCGGTCGCGGCGACCGTCAACGGTCCGCGCCCGCGCCACGGCGTGGCGCGGGCCCCCGCCCGGTCACGGCTGCCGCGGACGAGGAACAGCAGCAGGACCAGCAGCAGCGCGAGCGGCCCGGTGAGCAGCGCCGCGCGGTACGGCGCGTCGAGCGGCACGGTGAGCACGAGGGTGGCGCCGGTGGTGGTGGCGGGCAGCACCCAGCCCTGCTTCCACCCGTCGACGGTGACCGGACGCGGGTCGGCCAGGTCGGTGCCGTCGTCGGCGACGAGCCGGGCCTGCCACGCGGGCGTGACGGATTCGGGGATCACCAGGACGCGTTCGCGCGGCGCGGACGGCACGCGCAGTTCGCGCCGCGAGTCGTCCCACAGCGCGGTGGCGACGGCCCGGGCGGGGTGCGGGGCACCGCCGAGGATCGGCGCGGGGTCGCCCCCGGTGCCTCCCGTGCGGGTCCCGGTTCCCGGGTCGACGACGACGAGGCCCACCGTGTCGACGGAGAACGCCTGACCCGGGTCCACCGAGACCTCCTGCGGTCCCGCGTCCAGCCGGACGGCGGAGTCGTCGCAGAGCTCGGCCGTGACCGCGCGGCCCTCGAGCAGCGCCCGTCGGCTGGCGGTGATCCGCGTGCCGACGACCCGGTCGCCGAGGTGCAGCTTCGGCCCGTCCCGGCAGGTCAGGGTGACGGGCTCGTCGTCGGCGGCGGGCAGCGCGCCGATGCGGGCGCCGGTGGGGTCCTGTACCCACACCTCGGCGATGCCGGTGGGCAGCCGCGCGCCGGTGGGACCGCGCACGTCCCGGGTGTCGTCGACGCGGACGGTGATCCGATCGGTGTGGTCGGCGGGGACGTCGACGACGACGGAGCCGTCCTCCTCCGGGGTGAGCGTGGCCAGGTCGACGCGGGTGCGTTGGACCCCGGTGTCGACGGTGATGACCTCGGGCGCGGCGGGGGCCGCGGAGCGGGGTGCCCAGAGGCGGAGCGAGCCGACGAGCTGGCGACCGGGCAGGCTCAGGGCGAGCGACGGCGCGGGAACGTCCGGCGCGTGCCAGCTGGTGGAACGGTCGCCGTCGACGGCCGCCGACGGCCTGCCCGCGGGGTCGTCCACGAGCGACTCGCCCGTCGCGCGGACCTGCCGTGCGCGGGTGGCCGGGTCCCCGCGCAGGACGTCGTCGAGGGCGGGGCCGGGACGTGGGCGCACGAGCAGTCGCGGGATCACTGTCGTGGCGGCGGGGACGTCGAGCAGGCGGGCGAAGCGGCCCGGTTCCTCGGGGTCGATCGCCAGGCCGGGGGCGCACCTGGCGGCGCCGGTGGACTCCTCGGCCCCGGCGAGTCCCTCGACCGGGCTGCCGGCGTGGACGCAGTCCGAGCGGCCGGACAGTTCCTGGCGCAGCAGCCAGCCGGACGGCGCGCGGGAGTCCTCGGGCCGGCCGGGCAGGGCGATGGTCCGTAGCAGTGGGATGTCCTGGCCACCGGCGGTCAGTCCGATCTCGGAGACCTCGAGGTAGGTGCCGCGGCCGCCGTCGGCGAAGCCCGTGGCCGTCACCCTGACCCGCCCGGTGGGGCCGGGCGGCAGTGGCACGGAGGTCTGTTCGCCCACCGCGGGGAACACCGTCGTGGTTCCGGTGTCGGTGCGCACCTCCAGTCTGCTGACGGGCGGTCCGGCGGCGGGGTCCGGGACGGTCAGCGTCAGGACGCCGCGGTCGAGGGGCTCGGGCAGGTCGATCTCGATCCATTCACCGAACGCGGACCCGTACCCGCCGGATCGCCAGGCGGTGTCGGGATCACCGTCGACGGCGGCGGCGACGGAGTGCGCCGGCCGCACCGGTCCGGTCTGGGCCGAGTCGGCCGCCGAGGACGACACCGTGACCCGGGCGTCCCACCATCGGGCCCGCGTGAGAGCCGGGTCGTCCTCGGCGACGGTCGCCGGGTAGTCGGGGACCGTGCCGCGGCTGCGGCGGGGGTCGCCCTCGGCCCGGACGGCCGAGGAGTTGTGGTCGACCCGGCCGAAGTCGGTCTCGCGATCCGCCGGGGAGTCCGTCAAGACCGGGCCGGTGGAGTTCAGCGGCCGCGGCCGCGGGAACGGATCGGACGCCGGGTCGACGCCGGCGGCGAGCGCGTCGGCCTCGAGCAGGCGCGTGACCCGGGACGGCGAGCCGACGGTGTCCTGAGACGCCAGCAGGTCGTCCAACCGGGACAGTGATTCGGGCCCTCCGGCGACGACCTGGAGGTCGCGGAGTTCCACCGTGTACGGCGCGGTCGCCGAGCGGGGCGGTCCGGGCGGCGCCGCATCCGATCCCAGTCGTGAGTCGACCCGGTAGATCTCGATCGCCGGATAGGCCGGCCGCAGCCCGGAATCGGGCACCACGACCACCTCGTCGTCGTTCCTGGCCCCGTCGTCACCAACCCCGTCGTCACCAACCCCGTCGTCACCAACCCCGTCGTCACCGACCCGGGATCCCCCGACGGGGTCGCCGAACTCGGCGACCTTCACCAACCCGGGCGAGCCGTCGATCGCCTGGTGCACCAGCGCCGGGCGCGGCGCGGCGGCGTCCTCGGACAGGTCGTTGCGCACCACGAGGAAACCGACGCCCAGCGACGCCAGTGTGGCGGCCATCCCGGGCGCGGCGCGGCCGTCGGCCAGTCGTTGCTGCACGGCGTCGAGGGCGCGGATCGCGGGGGCCGGCTGCAACGGCACGGAGTCGCGGACCGCCCACGGCGTCCGGGCCAACGGCTGCAGGGGTTCGTCCCGGGTGACCCCCCACACCTGGCGGGCGAACGACGCGCCGGGGACCACGAGCGCACGCGTGGTGCCGGCCGGGTCGGGCTCCGCGTCCCCGCCGTCCTCGCCGTCCCCTGCATCCTCGCCGTCTTCGCCGGGCCGGTCCACCGGCGCGTTCTCCGACAGCCACCGCGCCGCGTCCGGCCAGTGGTCGGGCAGCGACTCATGCGCGCCGACCGGCGCGAGCCTGCCCAGCCACGCCGGGGCCACGGACACACCCGCGGCCAGCACGATCACCATCGCCACGGCCACCGACCGGTGGCGCTCCGGGTGCGCCAGCGCGTCCACGACGCGGACGCGGGGGGTCTCGCCCGGGGCGGCCCCGTCGCCGCCCCGCGCGAGTCCCGCGAGCAGACAGGACACCAGGTGGGCGACGCCCAGTACCAGCGGCAACCGCAGTAGCGGCTCGAACTTGTGGACGTTGCGCAGCGCGGCGCCCGGGCCGTCGAGGACGGCGCGCAGGGTCTCGGCGAGGCCGCCACCGGCGGGCCCGACCCACGGCGCCGCCATCGCCACCAGGCCGACGGCGCCGATCACCAGCAGCCGGCCCCGTGCGGGCATCCCGCGCCACAGCAACCCCACGACGCCGGCCGCGGCGAGCACCCCGGTGGCCAGGACGAACACCGGTTCGCTCGTGAGGTCCGCGCCGGCGGTCCGGTCGGTCGACACGAACGGGACCCACGTCGAGGCGCCACGCAGCACCTCGGTCACCGAGGACCACCGGGTGGTGACCTGAGCCGACTCGATGTAGTCGAGGAACGGGGGCGAGACCCGGCCGAGCAGCACCAACGGCACCGCCCACCACACGCACACCGCCGCGGACAGCGGCAGCCACCACGCGGCGAGCCGCGCCCAGGTGCGGTCCGGACGATGCAGGGCCCACCACAGCACCGCGGGCAGGCAGGCGGCCGCCGTGGCGACCGCGTTGACCGCCCCCATCAGTGCCAACGCCAGCGCGGCACCGGCCCCGCCCCGCCGCGGCGACATCGGACCCTGCAGCACCCGGATGACCGGCAGCAACACCCACGGGGCGAGGGCGACCGGCCAGATCTCCGACGAGATCGATCCCAGGTCGCCGAGCATGCGCGGCGCGAGCGCGTAGAGGATCCCGGCGACGGCCCGGGTCTGCCGGGTGCCGATGCGCAGTGCGGCGGCCACGCGGACCACGCCGACGAAGGCGACGGTCAGCACGACGGCCCACCACAGGCGTTGGGTCAGCCAGGCCGGCATCCCGACCAGGTCGAAGACCGCGAAGAACGGGCCCTGCGGGAACAGGTATCCGTACGCCTGGTTCTGCACCTGGCCGGAGAAGGACAGCCCGGTCCACAGGTGCGTGGCCTGGGCGAGGAAGCGCCCGGGGTCCACGACGAGGTCGTACTTGGTGTCCGGGACGACCAGACCCGGGGACTGCAGGCACGCCAGCAGGAGAAAAGCGAGGAACGCGACGACCGCGTCACGCGCGCCGGCGCCGAATCGGGCCCCGCGGATCACCTACGCCGGCGTGAGGGGTTGACGGCTGCGCGGGATCAGCGCGCGCCGTACTCGACCTGGCCGAGCAGGGCCTGGTCGGCCGGCGGCTGCGCGACCTCGGGGATGGAGTTCTCGGCCATGGCGGTGTTGACCCCGAAGGCGACGATGCCGCCGAGGACGATTCCGCCGACTGCGCTGGCGAGCGCTCCGGTACCGAAGCTCATCGGGTTCTCCCTGCGGTTCACGTGACAGTGTCTGACGATGTCTCACGGCGGGTGCTGTGGAGCACACCGACGCCGGAAGAGTAGCACCCGCGGCCCGCCGGATCGGTGGAGCGGCTCCCATAAGTCCTTACCGGCGGGTAAGTTGGGTGTGGCACATGACACCGCGCCACACCAGACCGCACCACACCGCACCGCAGAGCGCCCGCCGGGAGGAGACCTGTGACGACGGGGACCAAACGCATCCCACGCGCGATCCGCGAGCAACAGATGCTCGATTCCGCGATCAGCGTGTTCTCCGATCTCGGCTACCGGTCGGCCTCGATGGACACCATCGCCCGCCACGCCAGCATCTCCAAGCCGATGCTGTACCTGTACTACGGCTCCAAGGAGGAACTGTTCGCCGCGTGCGTGGTCCGGGAGTCCGGGCGGCTCATCGACCACCTCACCGACGCCGCGACCGGCAGCGCCGGGCCACGGCGGAGACTCGAGGGCGTCGTCCAGGCGTTCCTGGAGTTCGTCGACCAGCACACGGACTCGTGGAACGTCGTCTACCGTCAGGCATTCGCCGAACCCCAGTTCCGTGAGGAGGTCGAGAAGACCCGGTCGGTCCTGGTGGATCTGACCACCGACCTCCTCGCGCAGAACTCCGTCGACGAGCGCAGCCGCGAGGTGCTCGAGGTCGTCGCGACCGCCCTCGTCGGGGCGGGCGAGGCGGTCGCCGACCGCGTTGCGCACCGCTCGATCCCCACGTCGGTGGCCGCCGGGGTCGTCGTCGAGCTCGCCTGGCGTGGCCTCGCGGGCGACCCAGCGAAGTCACTCACCACCGCCACAGAGGAGAAGCCGTGACCGACACGTCCACCGCCACCGCCCGCCGGTCCGAGGCCGCCCGGACCCTCAGCCCGGCCGACCTCGCCAAGGGCCTGCCCTCCCTGGTCGCCGACCTGCCGTCCGTCCTCAACGGTCTCCGCATCGTCCGCACCTCGCGCAGCAGCCACAAGGTGTCCATCGGCCGCCGCTTCCAGAAGCTCGCGGCCGACCGGCCCGACGCCCCCTTCCTGAAGTTCCTCGGCACCGAGATCACCTACGGGGAGGCCAACCGGCGGGCCAACCGCTTCGCCGAGGTGCTCAGGGCGCGCGGGGTCCAGCGGGGCGACACCGTCGGCATCTGCATGGTCAACCGCACCGAGGTCATGCTCGCGATCCTGGGGGCGGTCAAGGTCGGCGCGTCGGTGGGCCTGCTCAACCACCACCAGCGCGGCGAGGTCCTCGACCATTCGCAGCAGATCATCGAGTCCAAGGTCGTGCTCGTCGGCGCCGAGTGCGCCGAGGCCGTCCAGTCCGTCCCCCGGGAGAACTGGGTCGGCGAGCTCGTCGCCGTCAGCTCCCCGATCGACCTGCCCTTCCGCGAGTTCCGCGCGAACCACCGCCCGGAGGAGCTGTCCGACCTGACCTGGCTGGAGGACGAGCTCGACGCACTGGGCGACGACGTGGGTGACACCAACCCGCCGGAAGCCGACGACACCGTGGGGAACGAGACCGCCTACTACGTCTTCACCTCGGGCACGACGGGCCTGCCCAAGGCCTCGACGATGTCCCATTACCGCTGGAACAAGGCGATGGCCGGGTTCGGCCTGTCGGGCGTGCGGCTGCGCAAGGACGATGTCCTGCTCTGCCCGCTGCCGATGTACCACAACAACGCCCTCACGGTGGGCCTCGGCTGCGTGCTCGCCGCGGGCGCCTGCATGGCGATCGAGGAGCACTTCTCGGCGTCGAAGTTCTGGGACCAAGCCCGCGCGGCCGGCGCGACCGCGGCCATCTACATCGGCGAGATCTGCCGGTACCTGCTCAACCAGGATCCCGGCCCGGGCGACCGCGACCACTCGGTCCGCGTCATGACCGGCAACGGCCTGCGCCCCGAGATCTGGCACGAGTTCCAGGAGCGGTTCGGGATCGCTCGGATCTGCGAGTTCTACGCGGCCAGCGAGTGCAACATCGCGTTCGTCAACGCCTTCAACGTCCCCAGGACCACCGGCTACTGCCCGATGGACTTCGCGATCGTCGACTACGACCCCGAGACGGGCGAGCCCCGCCGGGGCGACGACGGCCGGTTGACCAAGGTCGGCAAGGGCCAGACCGGCCTGCTGATCAGCGGGATCTCCGACTCGCAGCCCTTCGACGGGTACACCGACGCCGAGGCCACGGAGAAGAAGATCGTCCGCGACGCCTTCAGCGACGGCGACGCCTGGTTCGTCTCCGGCGACCTCATGCTCGACCAGGGTCTCAAGCACGCGTCCTTCGTCGACCGTCTGGGCGACACCTTCCGCTGGAAGGGCGAGAACGTGGCCACCACCGAGGTCGAGGCCGCGGTCAGCTCCCTGCCCGAGGTGGACCAGGCCGTGGTCTACGGCGTGGCCGTCCCGGACGCCGACGGCAAGGCGGGAATGGCGGCGGTGCGTCTGCACGACAAGTCCGACTTCGACGGTGCGGCGATGGCGAAGCACCTGCGCGACTCGCTGCCCTCGTACGCGGTACCCCTGTTCGTCCGGCTGTCCAAGGAGCTCGAGCAGACCTCGACCTACAAGAGCCGCAAGAACGAATTACGTGATCAGGCGTTCGACACCTCGAAGTTCGATGACCCGCTCTACGTGTTGTCCAAGGAGAACGGGTACGTCCCGTTCTACGATGGCGCGGAGAACGACGTCGTCGCCGGCACCGTCTGAGTCCCCCCGCCCGACCCGGTCCAGCCGCCGCATGCCCAGTAGTCGCATGCCCAGCCGCCGAACGTCGCGCCGCGCCCGGCCCGACCTGTCCCGCCGCTCGCTGTTGATCGGCCTCTCGGCCGGCCTGGGCGGGGCGGCGGGGTGGGCCCTGACGTCGATGATCGGAGCGGGTGACGACGACGAGGGGTCCGGTTCCGGCCAGGATGCGGACTCGGTGGGGCCGCGCCCGTACGTGCCGCCCGAGGGAGCCGTCCCGGTGACCGAGCCCCGCCGCCACTACTACGCCGATCCGGGCGACACCGACGGCCAGACGTTCGGCGACCTGTACCTACCCGACTCCGCGAACCCGGCGTTGCCGGTGGTGGTGCTGGTCCACGGCGGGGGGTGGAAGGACTCGCTCGGCCTGGCGTACATGGAGAACCATGCACGCGACCTGGCGTCCTTCGACGTGGCGGTGTGGAACGTCGAGTACCGGCGGGTGGACTCCGGCGGCGGCTGGCCCACCACCGTGGCGGACGTCTGCGATGCCGTCGACCACCTCGCCGAGGTCTCCGCGCAGCTCGACGGCCGGTTGGATCTACGCCGGGTGGTGGTGGCCGGGCACTCCTCCGGCGGTCATCTCGCGCTGTGGGTTGCGGGGCGGGCGCGGTTGCCGTCCTCGCTGCCCGGGTCCCGGCCGGTCGTGCCGGTCACCGGCTGCGTCTCCCTGGCCGGGGTGTCGGACCTGCTCATGGCCGAGCGCACCGGCGACCGGTACGTCCACAGGCTCCTCGGTGGCCGCCCGGACGAGCGCCGCCAGCGCTACGTCGACGCGTCCCCGGCCACGCATCTTCCCGCCGGGATTCCGGTGGTGTGCGTCCACGGCCGCGACGACAAGGTGGTCCTGCCCGAGCAGTCCGAGTCGTATGTCCGGGCGGCCCGCCGCGCCGGCGACCCGGCCCGGGTCTCGCTGGTCCCCGGCGGGCACGACCCGTGGGGCGACATCAGCGGCACCGTGTGGCACGACACCCGCGACACGCTGCTGGCCATGGCCCGCCGCAGCCCCAACCCGGCGGGCTAGCTCCAGCCGGTGTCCACGCGGATCCGTTCGAGCCGCCGGTAAGCGATCAGCCACTGGCCGTCCACCTTCCGGTACCGCTCGTGGTAGTGCCCCCAGCCGTGGAGCCGCCGTTCACGGCCGTCGACCGACCACCACAACCGGTCCTCCATCGCCCAGATGCCGGTGGCCGTGGGCTCACCGGTGTTCGGGTCCGGGCCCGTCAGCTCCAGCAGCGGCGTGTGCCCGTGGTGGACGCTCGTCACCGGGTTCGGACCGTCGAGGGTGTCGCGGATCGCGGCGGTGAGCGCCTCGCGCCCGCGCACCTCGGCCGCACCGCCGCTCGCCGCCCACGACTCGCTGACCACATCCTCGGTGTGGCACGGTCCGTAGGCGTCCCACTGTTTGGTGTCCATGACGTACAGGCGCCGGGCGAAGACCGCCCGGATCGCCTCGAGGTCCTCCACCGCGCTCCCGTCGTGCAGCCGGCTCATGTCGTGTAATCAGCGTTGATCGAGATGTACTCGCGGCTCAGATCGCAGCCGTAGACGGTGCAGGCCCCGTCGGCCACGCCGGCGCCGCTCTCCACACCCAGGTCGACGGCGATGGTGACCTCCTCGGCCCGCATGATCTCGGTGAGCCGCTCGAGTTCGGCCTCGCCCGGGAACGCCGGGTAGGTCTCGAGGTCGCCGAACACGATGCGGACCCGCTCGGGGTCGATGTCCGTGTCGTCGTGGCACTTGCCGATCGCCATGGCGACCCGTCCCCAGTTGGGGTCGGCGCCGTGGACGGCGGTCTTGACCAGCGGGGAATTGAGGATCGCCTTGGCCACCCGCTTGGCCTGGGCCCGGTCCCGCGCGCCCGTGACCTCGACCGTGAGGAGTTTGGTGGCGCCCTCCCCGTCGCGCGCGAGCTGGCGGGTCAGGTCGAGGCAGATCGCCTCGAACGCCTCACGCAGTTCGACCTCGCCGACAGGGTCGCCCGCGCCGCTGGCCAGCGCGATCGCAGTGTCCGAGGTCGAGGTATCCGTGTCGACGGACAGGCAGTTGAAGGTCTCGTCCACCGCGGCCCTGAACGCCGAGTCCAGCACCCCCGGCTCCACCGCGGCATCGGTGAACAGCACCGCGATCATCGTGGCCATGTCCGGCTCGACCATTCCGACGCCCTTGGCGATGCCCACGATCTCGGCGGTGCCGCCCGTCGTCGTCGTCACCTCCACCCGCGCCGTCTTGGGATGGGTGTCCGTGGTCATCATCGCGGTCGCCAGCGCGACCGCGTCGGCATCGAACCCGGCACCGGCCAGGCCGTCGAGGTGCGTGCGCAGGAGGTCCATCGGGTACCGCCGGCCGATGACGCCGGTGGAGGCGATGAGCATCTCCTCCGGAGCCGCCCCCACGGCGGCGGCCGCGTGCGCGAGCACCTCGCGCGCGTCGGCCATGCCCTGTTCGCCGGTGGCGACGTTGGCGTTCTTGGCCACGACCACCACGCCGCGCGCCCGACCGCTCGCAGCATTGGCGCGGCTGAGCACGACCGACGGTCCGGCGAAGAGGGACCGGGTGAACACTGCCGACGACGCCGGGGAGGGACCGTCGTTGACGACGACGAAGACGTCATCCCCGCGCTCACGCAGTCCCGCGGCACCCGAGTGGGCGCGAAAGCCCGGCGGGAGCGGAATCGTCTGGGCGGCGACGGTGGCGTTCGGCGGAGTCATGCCGACCATTCTCCCCCGCCGGGGTCTGCCCGCGGTATGTGACCGCCCGGGTCGGTCCGGGACGCCGGTTCCACCCCGAAGCATTTCAAGAATGTGACACCTCTAACAAGAGAAAGATGTGCGGTCCCGTGCTCTGCATAGATAAGAAAGTGTGCAGCCGGAACACCGGGCGAAAACCACCTCTCAATTAGTAATTCCGCGATCGCTGCGTAACGTCCTCCAGCGGATTCGGGATGTACATCGCGAGTCCGAAAGCAGGACTGCACCACGAGAGCGGCGCACCCTCGCGCCGCCCGCAGACGAAAGGATCATCACATGATCGAGCAGATCTTCACCGGCGTCCTCAACTTCTTCAACAGCCTGATCGGCACCGGCTCCACCGCCGCCGAGGGCTTCGTCAACACCGGCTCCGCCGCTGCCGAGGGTGTCTACGGCACCGTCACCGGCTCGCTCGGCAACGTCGTGGGCTCGCTCTGAGCTGAGTGACGCTGGACCCGCGAGGTCCTAGTCGCATTCAACGCCGACATTCTCTTTCGAGAATGTCGGCGTTGTGCATTTATCAGCCCATTCTTCTCCCGCCTTCCGGGCTTTTCCGGGAAAGCCCGGCACGCCTTTCGGCAATGAATGTGGCGCAGATCACATTAAACCGCGAGTGCCTGCCAACCAGCGAAAGTAAAGAGCATTCCCCGTGAATCGCCCGCGCGCGACACTGAACCGGGTGACTCCTGATGCAGCCGTACGTAGCGTCCGGAGGTGAGTTCCCGACAGGCCTCGTGCTCATCGAGGACTCCGCTAAACCGAGCGACGCACCAGGCGTCGCATCCCCCGACGAAAGGACCATCTCATGGGTTCCATCGAGACTTTCCTCCCCGGCCTCGCCACCGGCTCCGCCGCCGTTAACACCGGCTCGCAGGTCGTCGACGGCGGTGCCGACCTGGCCGCCAACGTCCTCGGCTTCTTCGCCGGCCTCGTCGGCACGGTCACCGACGCCCTCGGTTCCTGAGCCGACGCGCCTGACGGCGCCTCGCCCGGGCCCGGCTTCGGTCGGCCCGAGCGCAGAGTGAGACCGGCCCCCGCTACGGCGGGGGCCGGTTTCCGCATTCCCGCAACCCGTTCGGTCGCAACCCGTTCTGTCGCGGCCCGTTCCGTCCACACGCGCCGGTACCGTGGAGCCATGGAACTCGACCTGACCCGCCACGTCGCCGCCGACCCCGACACCGTGTGGGCCGTGCTCACCGACATCCCCGAGGCGCACCGCACGCTCAGTGGCGTGCTGGCGGTCGAGATCCTCACCTCCGGCCCGTACCAGCCCGGTCTGCGCTGGCGTGAGACGCGCAAGATGTTCGGCATGAAGGCGACCGAGGAGATGATGGTGCTGGCCGTCGAGCCGCCACACTCCACCACCATCGTCGCCGAGAGCGGCGGCACCGAGTACAAGACCGTCTTCACGATCACCCCGGACGCCGACGGCGGTTCGACCCTTCGGATGCGGTTCGGTGCACACACCGCTCACGCCCCCGCGGTCTCCCGGGTCGTGATGTCCGTGATGGGCCGGTTCGCCGAGAAGTCGACCCGCAGGACGATGGAGCAGGACCTGGCGGACATCGCCGCCGAGGCCGAGCGGCGGGCCGGGTGACCCGCACCCGGCCGGGCGCCGATCAGCCCCGCAGCGCCACCGCCCGGTCCCACAGGTCCGCGACGACCTCCGACGCCGGCCGATCGGCGTAGGCGTCGGCCGCCCGCCAGCGCGACCCCGCCCACAGCGGCGGCACCTCGGAGTCCCCGGCCTGCGCGGCGGCCTTGCGCATGGGCCCGGTGAGCAGGTGCAGATGCGGGTACGCCGGGGGCGCGGCCGCATCGAACTCTTCCACGAAACCGTTGACGAGCGCCCGGGCGTAGCGGCCGGTGTAGCAGCGGGTCGGCCGGGACTCTGTGAACCCGGGGTCGGCCAGCGCGCTCCTGTGCAGGTCGCTCGTGCCGGCCTCCGGGGTGCGCAGCAGGACGGTGCCCAGCTGCACACCGTCCGCCCCGGCGTCGAGCACGGCGACCACGTCCTCCGGCGTGCTGATCCCGCCGGCGGCGACGAACTGCGTCTCCGGCAGCGCCTCACGCACCGCCCGCACCAGCGCCACTGTGGTGATGCCGTCGGGCTCCTCCCCCACCGTCGTGGTGGAACGGTGGCCTCCGGCCTCGGCACTCTGCACCGACAGCCAGTCCGCCCCCGCCTCGACCGCCCGGCGTGCGTCGGCGACCCCGGCCACCGTGACGACCACGGCCGACCCCGACTCCTGCAGAGCCCGGACCATGCCGGGATCCGGGATCCCGAAGGTGAAGGAGACCACCGGGACCGGGTCGGCCACCAAGGCGGCGAGGCTGGCGTCCTGGTCGAAGTCGGTGAATTCCGGCTCCTCCGGGAGCGTGACCCCCAGCCGTCGTGCGACCGGCCCGATCGCCGCCGCGTACCCCGCCACCGCGTCCGGTCCACCCGCCGCCGACAGGGCGGCGGCGGAGTCGTCCCGGTCCACGAGGAAGACGTTCACCCCGAACGGCGCGTCCGTCAGTTCACGCACACGCGCGATCTCCGCGCGGAGGCCGGCGGCGTCGAGGTACCCCGAACCGATCATCGCGAGCCCGCCCGCCTCGCCGACCGCGGCGATGAGTTCCGGTGTCGTGGGTCCGCCCGCCATCGGCGCGCCGATCACGGGACGCCGCAGGTGGGACGGCAGAAGGCGGGGCTGGACGTGGCGGGTGTCGTCGTGGGTCATGCCCCTGACGCTACGCCGGGCGGTACCGCCCGGCGTCGGGTCACCGCATAGACCGCGCCGCCGACGACGAAGACGACGACGCCCCCGATCACCGACTGCCAGGGCAGACTCCCGGCCACC
This sequence comes from Dietzia sp. KRD202, assembly GCF_017168155.1. Taxonomy (NCBI): domain Bacteria; kingdom Bacillati; phylum Actinomycetota; class Actinomycetes; order Mycobacteriales; family Dietziaceae; genus Dietzia; species Dietzia sp. KRD202. Next base: position 306,850 of record NZ_JABFAN010000006.1, read on the forward strand.
ACCACGCACCCGATCGCACCCAGCACCGGCACCCAGGCCGGCAGTCCCCGGCGCCGCCGATCGAGGCGCAGTGCGGCGGTGTTCGCCACGAGGTAGTAGATCAGCACCGCGGAGGAGGAGAACCCGATCGCCTGACGGACGTCCGCGACCAGCACGATCGCGGCCACCAGCACGCCCACGCAGAGCTCGGCGACGTACGGCGTCCGCGTGGTGGGGTGCACGGCCGCGAGCGGCGCGGGCAGGTGCCGGTCGCGAGCCATCGCCATCGCCGTTCGGGACACGCCGAGCACCCCACCGAGCAACGCCCCCAGGGCCGCGATCCCGGCGGCGATTCGGACCACCGACGCGAGCACCGCGCCACCGCCTGACTCGCCACCGTCTCCTGCGCCACCGCCTGCCGCGCCGCCGACCTGAGCGGCCGCGTCGAGCACCGGCGCGGCGCTCGCGGCCACTCCCCCCACCCCGAGCACGTGCACCGTGGCGGCCAACACCGCCGCGTAGACCCCGATGACCACGGTGATCGCCACGACGACCGCGCGGGGGATCGTGCGGGCGGGCTCACGCACCTCCTCGGAGAGGGTGGCGATGCGGGCGTATCCGGCGAAGGCGAAGAAGCAGAACCCCGCGCCCCCGAGGACCCCGAGGACCCGGGCGGGCCACGCCTCACCGTCGACGGCGGGCGGTGGCGCCACCGGGCCGGCACTCGCGGGCCCCGTGACCCACGCCATCGCGACGAACACCGCCAGAACCGCCAGCACGATTCCGACCAGCACCTTCGACGCGGCGGCCGTGCGCTGCACGCCGAGCACCGACAGGATCGTCAGCGCGAGCACCGCCGCGGCCGCGACGAGGTCGGCGTGCCCGGGCCAGGTGTACAGGCCGACGGTGAGGGCCATCGCCGCGCAGGATGCGGTCTTGCCCACCACGAAACCCCATCCGGCGAGGAACCCCGGCAGCGGCCCGAGGTGTTCGCGCCCGTAGACGTACGTCCCTCCCGCCGAGGGGAACTGCGCCGCCAGCCGGGCCGACGACAACGCGTTGCACACGGCCACCACCGCGGCCACCGCGAGCGAGACCCACACCAGCGAGCCGGCGCGGGCCGCGGCGGGCGCGAACGCCACGAACACCCCGGCCCCCACCATCGCGCCGAGTCCCACGACGACGGCATCGGACAGGCCCAGTCTGCGCTCCAGAGTCGACGTCACCGTGTCACCATCACAAACCCGGGTGGACGGCAGATGAACGTGGCACCCGGCCCCCCGCTCGAATTCGGCTCACCCGCCGGTCCGGATACATTGGGGGTCGTGTCCCTCACCCGCCGGCTCCGCGTGACGGCTGCCGTCCTCATCACCGGACTGGCGATGAGCGGGTGCGCGGACGACGAACCCGTGGACCCGGCCCCCGTCAGCGCTGCGGCCACCCCGGCAGCGACAGCGGCTGGCGCTGCGCCGCCCGCGCCACCGGCGCCGCCACCTGCACCGCCGTGCGAGTCGCCCCTGGATTCACTGAGCCAGCGGGAGCGGATCGCGCAACTGTTCACCGTCGGCGTGAGTTCGATGGCAGACGCCCGGCAGGCGGTCGAGCAACACAAGATCGGGGGGATCTTCCTCGGTGGCGGCGTCGTCGGCGAGGTGGTCTCGGGCGACGCGCTCGCCCGTCTCCAGCAGGACTCTCCCCTCCCGCTGCTGGTCGCGATCGACGAGGAGGGCGGCCGCGTGTCCCGCATCGCCCCCTACGCCGGCCCGCTGCCGTCCGCCCGGGTCATGGCGGCCACCATGAGTCCGGAGCAGGTCCGGTCGGCGGCCCGCGCGCGCGGCGAGTTCCTGCGCGGGATGGGCGTGACCGTCGACTTCGCCCCCTCGGTCGACGTGTCCGCGCAACCGGACGGCGCCGTGATCGGGGACCGCTCCTTCTCCCCCGATCCGGCCCGCGTGGTGCGCTATGCCCGCGCGTTCGCGACCGGACTGCAGGACGCCGGTGTGGCCCCGGTCTTCAAGCACTTCCCCGGCCACGGCCGCTCCTCCGGCGACAGCCACAACCAGTCGGTGACCGTGCCACCCCTGGACCAGCTCGTGCCCCACGACCTGCACCCGTTCGCCGAACTCGCCGGGACCCCCGGCGCCGGCATCATGCTGGGCCACCAGCAGGTGCCCGGACTGACCGGGGTGGACCGTCCGGCCTCGCTCTCACCGGCGGCGTACCGACTCCTGCGGGAGGGCCAAGGTTACGGGGCGCAACAGTTCGACGGACCGATCTTCACCGACGACCTGTCCGGCATGCGCGCGGTCACCGACGCCTTCCCGCTGCCCCGGGCGGTCGCCGAGTCGCTCATCGCCGGCGCGGACTCCCCGCTGTGGATCACCACGGCCGGGATCGGCGAGGCCTTGGACGCCGTCGAACAGGCCCTGGCCAATGGCGCCCTGAGCAGACAGGCCCTCGACCGCTCCCTGATGCGCATGGCGGCACTGCGCGGGATCCCCGGCTGCGTGGGCGGCCCCGCCACCGGGCAGGTCGAGGGCGCCGCCGCACTGTCCGCACCGATCCCCGACCTCGCCCCCCGCGCCGGACTGCCCGCACTGCCGGGGCCACCCGGCTGACCGGTCAGCCCGCGCCCTCCGGAGTCGCCGCGCCCCCGGTCCACACGCCCGAGGATCCGCGACGGTGCGAATCCACCAGGTGGGTGTCGACCACCCCGATCGCCTCCATCAGCGCGAAGACGGTCACCGGTCCCACGAAGCTGAAACCCCGTCGTTTGAGCTCCTTCGCGAGCGCCTCCGACTCCGGCGAGCGGCTGGGTACCTCGTCCGCGGTCCGCGGCTGCGGGGTGGTCTCCGGCCGGTACGACCAGATCAGCTCCCCGAGCCCGCCCTCGGACCGCAGGGCTACCACTGCACGCGCGTTGGCGATGGCGGCGTCGATCTTCCGGCGGTTGCGCACGATCCGCTCGTCGGACATGAGCCGGGCCACGTCGTCCTCGGTGAAGGCGGCGACAGCGTCCGGGGAGAACCCCGCGAACGCCTCCCGGAAGGCCGGGCGCTTGCGCAGGATCGTCACCCAGCTGAGCCCGGACTGGAATCCCTCGAGGACCAGCCGCTCGAACAGGCCGGCCTCGTCGCGGACGGGCACGCCCCACTCGGTGTCGTAGTACTCCCGCAGCAGGGGGTCCCGCGCCGCCCAGGGAGGTCGCCTCAGTCCGTCCTCGCAGAGCACCGTGCCGGCGGCGGAGGCGTGGTTCTGGGTCTGGTTCTGGGTCTGGATCTGTGTCTGGGGCTGGGTCTGCATGGGGTCTCCCGGGTTCATCGGACCACCCGTGTGGCGGTCGCCCGCCACCCTAGGACCGCGCTACGACAGCACGCCCGTGAGCTGGACGATCCGCACCAGAGCCAGGACCAGCAGCGCCACACCCACCACGAGGGTGAGCACGCGCCCGGCCACGCGGCCGTACGACAGGAACCGGTCGATCCGGCGGGTGGCCGCGGTGATCCCGCCCGACCGGACCCGCGCCAGGGCGACGATCAACCCGGCACTGGGCAGGATCGCGATGATCGCGAAGTACAGGATCTGCAGCAGCTTGGACCACCACGGGGTCTCGGCGAAGGAGATGAGCACCATCCCCGCGGCGAACGGCGCCGACGTCCCGGACTGGATGACGCCCAGGGCGACACCCGTGGCCATGATCCCGAACTTCTGCAGGATGTTCTGCGTCAGCGGCGCCTCGACGCTCTCCTCCTTGGCCTCGGCGGGCTGCCGCAACCCCATGACCGTGATGACGAGGCCGACCACGCCGAGCGCGACCATCGCCCACAGGTTGTAGAACAGGCTGCGGACGAACTCCTGGTTGTTGCCGATCACCCACACCGAGATCAGCGAGAGCAACACGATGCCGCAGAACGCGCCGCCGGTGAACCGTGCGGCCCGCGGCGCGAACGCGACCCCGCGTCCGGCAGAGGTCAGCCACAGGCCCGCGATGACGGCGAAGGCCAGGAGGTTGAGCGAATCGATCGCCGCGAAACCCAGCAGGCTGAGGTAGTACTGCACCGGACAACCCTACCGACGTCGGCCCGGCCGGAAGTCTCGGAGGCCGTCGGGATCAGCGTCGTCGTCGCGGTCGCGGCCCTCGTTGTCGTCCCGTTCGCCGTCGTCCCGCTCGCCGTCGTCCCGCTCGCCGGCAGAGCTCCCCTCCCGGCGCGGGCGGCCGAACACCGACCGCTCGCGGCGCCGCAGCACGTCGAGGTCCCGCACGGTCCAGCTCCGCACCGGTGCCGGGACACGCCACTGTCGCCACCACGCGACCATGCGGAACGCGAACACGAGGAAGGACAACACGGTCGCGGCGATCGGCCCCCAGGTGTCGGTGGCCACGGCGAGGGCCGTCAGGGCGGCACCGGTCGCCGCCGGGATGACATACAGGTTGGAGCCGCTGAACACCGCGGGGATCTCGTTGGCGACCACGTCCCGCAGCAACCCGCCGCCCACCGCCGTGACCACCCCGAGCAGCAGCGCCGACGCGACCGGCATCCCGTGATCCAGCGCCCGCGCGGTGCCGAAGGTGCAGAACAGCCCTAGGCCCGCGGCGTCGAACGCGACGATCAGGGTCTGCACGCGGTGGATGAGCGAACCGAGCAGGTACACGACCGCCGCCGCGACCACGGGCGCGACCAGGTAGATCGGCTCCGACAGCGCGAGCGGGGTGACCCCCAGCAGGACGTCACGGATGATGCCGCCACCGAGACCGGCGAGAAGCCCCAGCACGAGGCCACCGGTGATGTCGATGTCCTTCCGCGCCGCCAGCAGGTTCCCGGACAGGGCGAAGAAGAACACACCCATCAGGTCGAACCACAGGACCAGCGGCGAGGACTCCACGGCGGGGCCTAGACCACCGCGTCGGCCGCGTCCGACGCATCCGTGGTGGAACGCGCGTGATGACGGTTGCGCACCGCCCGGAACGTCCAGAGCTTGTTGACGATGAAGTTGATCGGCATCGTGATGAGGATCGTCAGCAGCTGACTCCAGTACTCACGGGAGTTGATCCCGGCGTCCTCGTGGAACAGCGGCTCCGGTAGGTAGAACGGGCTGGTGGGGTTGGTGAACGCGAGCTTGATGAAGATACCCGCGGCCGCCGCCACCGACCCCACCACGAGGAACGGCCAGAACTCCTGCCAGGGCGGCGCCTTGTGCCCCTTGCCGAACGTCCAGTGCCGGTTGAGCAGGAAGTTGTAGACGTTCGCCACGAGGAAGGCCACGATCCACACCAGCGTGGTGAACCGGAAGTTGAACTCCGTCCCCCCGAGCGGGAAGAGGATGTCCTGGGCGTTCTGTGTCCCGCCGTTGGCCTTGTTCATCAGGACCGTGACGATCATGTTCACGACCATGCCGGAGCCACCCACGATCCCGAACATGAGGAACTGTCGGGCGCCACGACGGTAGCGGCCGGGTTCGGGGAGGGCTGGGGTCACAGGCGATGAGTGTAGGCGTTCACCGCCCTCTCAGGCCGCGCCGTGTCCTTCCGCGATGCGTTCCGCCGGGTCCTCGATGGGCCCGGGTGCGGTGCCGTCGCCGAACGGTCGACCGCCCAGTTCCTCGCGGTGGTGCGGGGTGAGCAGACCGGACAGGTCCGGCCCCTTGGGGACCACACCGGTGGGGTTCACGTCCCGGTGGACGTCGTAGTAGTGCTCCTTGATCTGCGGGAAGTCGCAGGTGTCACCGAAACCGGGGGTCTGGAACAGGTCCCGCAGGTAGCCCCACAGCGCGGGCATCTCGGAGATCTTGTTGCGGTTGGCCTTGAAGTGGCCGTGGTAGACCGCGTCGAAGCGGACCAGTGTGGTGAACAACCGGATGTCCGCGACGGTGATCGTGTCGCCGACGAGGTAACGGCGCGTGGACAGCCGCTCCTCGAGCCGGTCCAGCGATTCCCACAGCTCGTCGTACGCCTGCTCGTAGGCGTCCTGGTCCGCCGCGAATCCGCAGCGGTACACGCCGTTGTTCACGGTGGGGTAGATCCACGAGTCCAGCTCGTCGATCTCGTCCCGGTGCTCGGCCGGGTACAGGTCCGGGGCACCCTCGCGGTGGAAGGCCGTCCACTCGGAGAGGAGATCGAAGTTGAGCTTCTGATAGGCGTTGGTCACCACCGACTTCGTGGGCAGATCGACCAGCGCGGGGACCGTGATGCCGCGCGGGTAATCGGGGATCCGGTTGAAGTAGGCCTCCTGCAGGCGGTGCAGGCCGGTCTCCGGGTCGCGCTCGTCCGGGTCGAGGTCGAAGACCCAGGAGTTGACATCGTGCGTGGGGCCCGCGAGACCCATCGAGATGACGTCCTCGAGTCCCATGAGTCTGCGCACGATGATGGTGCGACTGGCCCACGGGCAGGCGCGGGCGGCCATGAGTCGATACCGGCCGGGCTCCACCGGCCACCGCATCTCGCCCACCCTGTCCCCCACCGGTTCCGACCCGGCCGGTACGTCCGCCACCACGCGATCGTTGATGTAGGTGGCGTCGCGGACGAACTCGCCGTCGGTCGAGGCGTTCCTGGCGGGCGTGAAGTCGGAATCGGCAGCCATGAGGGCCTCCAGAGGTAGGCGTGAGGTCATTGATGCATCACCAACATACCGGGTGGAATGTGGCCAGGCCAGCCCTCCTCCCCACAAGGGGTGTGCGACGCTGGGCACCATGGACTCCGCGCACGTCGACGACGTCCCCGCCCGCTACTCCGACTTCGCCGAGTTCGAGGTCCGCGGACGCACCCCGGTGTACCTCTCCTGGGCCCGGGGCATCGCGGACGACCCCGCCACCAGCGACCTCATCGCCTCTCTGCCCCGGATCAAGCGTCAGCCGGCACTGTTCTTCGCCGCCGCCCGTCACGCCGGCGCGCCCGAGACCGAGGACTACCCGGCCTTCCGCGACTTCGTCCACGATCACTGGCCGGAGATCGAGCAGGTCATCCTCACCCACTCCACGCAGACCAACGAGGCCAAGCGCTGCGCGGTGCTCCTGCCGTTCCTGTCCCTGCTGCCCGGACCGCTCTCGCTGGTGGAGATGGGCGCCTCCGCCGGCCTGTGCCTCTACCCGGACCGCTACGCCTACCGGTACACGCTCGACGGCGGCGTCACCCGCGAGCTGACGCCCGCATTCGTCGACTCTGCCGCGGCGCCCCCGGTCCTGGACTGCGACCTGCGCGACGGCGTCCCGCTGCCCCGCGCGTTGCCGGAGGTCGTCCACCGGGGCGGCGTCGACCTCTCCCCCATCGATCCCGCCGACGCCGACTCCCGCGCCTGGCTGCACAGTCTCATCTGGCCCGGACAGCAGGCCGAGCGCGGTCCCCGCCTCGACGCCGCGCTCGACATCGCGGGCGCCGACCCTCCGCAGATCATCGCGGGCGATCTGGTCGAGGAGCTGGAGGCCTCCGTCGCCGCCTGCCCCGCAGGGTCGACACCGGTGGTGTTCCACACCGCAGTGCTCGGTTACCTCGAGCCGCCGGCCCGCGCCGAGTTCGTCCGCCGGGTCGCCGAGCTGGACTGTGTGTGGATCTCGGTCGAGGGTGTGACCCTCCTGCCCGACGTCGCCGCGCAGGTCCCGGAGTCGATCCGTCGACACAAGGGCATCTTCGTCGTCGCCGTCAACGGTCGCCCCCTGGCCACGGCGCACGGTCACGGTGAATGGGTCCGCGCGCTCGACATGCCCTGAGCTAGCCGAACGGCCACCCGCGCCGCATCGGCGCGTCCGTTCCGGCCCCACCCACCTCGGGCTCGATGAGGTACTCCGTGCCGAAGGCCGCGGCGTAGATGTCCGGCGGGAAGGCCAGCATCATGCCGATGTCACTGGTCTGACTGGCGTGGCACTGCATCGCGCGGCGCTTGAGGTCGATCACGTCCGCGGGCAGGTCGACCGCCCACGTGATCTCCGACTCCGCGACACCGATCGGTTGACCGTCGTCCCCGGTGAGGATCGCCTGCCGGATCCGGTCCACGTCGAGGTCCATCCCACCGGACGCCAGCGCCTGCATGAACTCCGCCGCCTCGGGACTGTCGAGCATCGCCAGCTGGGCGTCCCGGTTGGTCGTGGCCTCGAGCAGGCGCGGGCGCCGCGCGGCCAGTTCCACCGCACGGCGGGCGATCCGGTGCACCGCGATGTGGTCGGGGTGCCCGTAGTTGCCGTGATGGTCGTACCCCACCAGGACGTCGGCGTCCTCGCGGTCGCAGATCCGCGCCACCCGCGCCGCGGCGTCGTCGACGTCGGCGCGGTGCAGGCACAGCGGGTCATCGTTCTGTTCCCACCCGGTCATCCCCGAGTCGCGGTATCCCAGCCAGTCGATCCGGGCCACGCCCAGTACCGCCGCCGCCGCCCGTGCCTCCCCTCGCCGGTACTCGACCAGGTCGCCGTCGGGTCCGAGGTGCTCGGGACGCTCGCCGTGATCGCCGTCGGTGGCGAACACCGTCACCACACGGTGCCCGTCGCGGGAGGCGAGCGCCATCATCCCCGCGGTCTGCGAGGTTTCGTCGTCGGGATGGGCGTGGAGGAACACGATGGTCGACACCCGGACATTCTGCCCTGCCGGCCGCCCCGCGCGGGGCGTCACGCCCGTGCGTCGGGATGGCCCGCGAGCCAGCGGTCGAACGCCTCGGCGCTGGTCAGCTCAGGCGTGTAGCCGAAGACCGTCCGTAGACGCGTGTTGTCCAGCACCGGGCGGTAACGCAGGAAGCCGGTCTGCTCGGGCCCGTAGCGGCTGACCCGCAGTGCGCTTCCCACGGCGAGGACCGCCTTGAGCACCGGCTCGGGGATCGCGAGGGTGCGCTTGCCGAGCCGCGCCGCGATCTGGTGGATGGTCAGCGTGCCGGTGCCGGCCACGTTGAACGTGCCGGGCGGCCCGTCACCCACCGCGCGCACGACGATCGCCACCAGATCGGTGTCCCAGATGAACACGAACGGCGAGTCCGACCCCCGCACGGCCAGCAGCCGCCGCCGGTGGAACAGGGCGGTGATCTGGTTGTCCACGGCGTCGCCCAGGATCGGGCCGATGCGCAACACGACCTGCTCGAGCTGCGGATGGTCCCGGCGGGCGTCCGCGAGCAGGTGTTCGACGAGCGCCTTGTGGTGACTGTACGCGAAGGCGCTGGTGCCGCGGACCGGGTGATCCTCGGTGATGGGCACCGGATTGTCCGCGTGGTAGCCGTAGGCCGCGCCCGACGAGGACACGACGAGCCGCCCGACCCCGTGTTCTACACAGGCGTCGAGGACGTGGCGGGAGCCGTCGACATCCACCCGGTAAGCGGCGTGGCGCCCCATCCCGTCGGGGTCGACGATCGAGGCCAGGTGCACCACCGCGTCGTGCCCCGCAACGGCGGCGGAGACGGCGGCGGCGGCGGTCACGTCGAGGCGCACGTGCCGCACCCCGGCGTCGCCCGGGCCGTCCGGCACCAGCAGGTCGCCGCTCGTGACCTCGTGCCCGGCCGCCGCGAGTCCGGCCACCACCCCTCTGCCGAGGAACCCGCTGCCGCCGGTGACCAGAACCTTCATGCCGTGACCTCCCTGTTCTCGGCGTTCGTCGTGCTGTGCCGCGCCCACACCACGGCGACGACCAACCCGGCGATGATGTCCCACACACCCCACCACGCGGCGACCAGGGCCATCCCACCGAGTCCGTCGAAGAAGCTGAACACGAACAGCAGTCCCAGCCCGGCGTTGCGGATGCCCACCTCGAACGTCATGGCCTTGCGGGCGGGGACGTCGAGCCGGAACCCACGCGCGATGCCGTACCCGAGGCCCAGGGCGAGCGCGTCGTGGAGGAACACCGCCACCGCCACCACCCCGATGTAGGCCACGAACAGCGACCAGTTGTTGGCGACCGCGATCACGATGATCCCGCCCAGCGCCACGAACGACAGGATGCCCACCACGTGGTGGGTGCGCGCGGCGACCTGCGGCAGCAGGTGCGACACGGTCAGCCCGAGCGCGAACGGCAGCGCGATGACCAGAAGCACCTCGCTGAGCATGTCCCACGGGGCCACGGAGATCTCGACGAAGTACTCGCGACCGGTGGGGTGCAGGTGGCCCCAGAACGCGAAGTTCAGCGGCAGCATGGCGATCGCCAGGACATTGCCCACCGCGGTCATCGACACCGACAGCGCCACGTCGCCACGCGCCCGGTGGGTGAGGATGTTGGAGACGTTGCCGGGCGGGCAGCACGCCACGAGGATCATGCCGAGCGCGACCGACCCCTGCACGCCGAGCAGCAGCGTCAGCAGGAACGTCAGCGCGGGCAGCAGCGCGAACTGCGCTGCCACGGCCACCGCGAACGCCCTGGGCTTGCGCAGCGCCAGCCGGAAGTCGGAGAGCCGCGTGTCCATGGCGATGCCGAACAGGATCAGCCCCAGGACGATCTTCAGCGTGGTGAGGGACCCAGAGTCGAACGCGATCCGGATGTCGTCGACGTTCACGAGCCGGCCCCCGGTGTCTGCGCGGAGTCCGAACCCGCCGCCTCCATGCGCGCGACCAGCCCGGTCACGGCGCCGCGGTAGGCGCTCTTGTTGACGTAGTAGGCCATCCGGTCCAGCCCGAGGTAGTTGTAGCCCCCCGTGAGGTCCGGGCGGGGGCCGCGCCGGGAGGAGTCGACGACGGCGAGGGCCGCACGCCCGGCCGGGAAGTCGTCACGGCGTGCCGCGAGATAGCGGGCGACGAGGTCGGCCTGTTCGTAGCGGCCCTGCCAGCCGATGCCGGAGGCCTCGAGCATGCCGAGTACGGCGAGGTCGTCGCGGGCCGACGGGAAGATGTTGAGGTGCAGGTCCGGCGCGGCGGCGCTCTCGGCCCAGTCGAGGTGGCGGCGGTCGATGAACGGGTAGTCCAGCACGTAGCCGGTGGCGAGCATGACCAGGTCGTACTCGCCGGAGGTCCCGTCGACGAAGTGCACGGTTCGCCCGTCGAACCGGTCGATGTCCGCGCGGACCCCGATGTCGCCGTGGCCCACGTGCTGCAGGATCAGACTGTTGACGACGGGGTGGGACTCGTAGATCTTGTGGTCGGGCTCGGGGAAGCCGAACCGGGTCGGATCGCCGGTGAAGGCCTTGAGTACCCGCGAGTCGATGGACTGCTTGATCCGCGGGGGCAGGGGGCGACCGCCGGACCCGAGGGTGTCGGCAGGTCGGCCGAAGAGGTACTTGGGCACGAAGTGGTAGCCGCGCCGCACGCTGATGTCGACCGACGCGGCGTGGTGGACGGCGTCGACCGCGATGTCGCAGCCGCTGTTGCCCCCGCCCACCACGAGGACCCGATTCCCGGCCAGCTCCCGCGGGTACTTGTAGCGGCTGGTGTGGCGGACCTCGCCACTGAAGTGCCCCGCGAACTCCGGGATCTTGGGCTCGGAGAGGGTGCCGTTAGCGATCACCAGCGCCGAGAACTCCCCGGCGTCAGCCTCGGGCCCGGGGCCCACCTCGTCGTCGTCGTCGGTCCCCTCGCCCCCACCCACCGCGCGCACGGTGAGTCGCCATCCGGAGTCGCGCTCGCCGCTCACCGGTTCCGCGCGGACCACCTAGGTGCCGAAGCGGAACCGGTCGCGGAGGCCGAAGTGGTCGGCGAAGTCGCGGAAGTAGGCCAGCAGCCGGCGGTGGTCCGGGTAGTCGGGGGTGTCGGCCGGCATGGGGAACTCGGCGAACTCCGTGGTGCGGGCGGAGGAGATGAGGTGGGCCGACGCGTAGACCGTGCTGCGCGGGGAGTCGATGTTCCACCGCCCGCCGACGTCTCCGGCGAGATCGAAGCCCACCCAGGCGACGCCAAGCGGTCGAGGTTGCGGGCTGCGGCCAGGCCGGAGGGCCCGGCCCCGACGATGGCGACTGGACGGGTGTCAAAGATGGGCACGGGTACAGATACTGCCCCAGATCGCGAGAATCCCCGGCCGGTTTCGTCCGCACTGGACGAAATCGACCGGGGAGGGCTCGGGAGCGACCGGGCGTCTACTTCTCGCGAACGACCGAGCCGTCGTCCTGCAGACGCAGGAGCGGGTAGATGCCGTTCTCGTCGTGGTTCTCGTCGCCGACGACCGGCGGGTTGAAGACGCAGAGCATCTGCATCTCCTCCTCCACGATGACCTGGTGCTTCTCGTTGCCGTCGAGCAGGTACATGGAGCCCGCCTCGAGCGGGTACTCCTTGTCGTTGGTCAGGTCACGCAGGGTGCCCTTGCCACGGGTCAGCCAGACGGCCTCGATGTGGTTGGCGTAGTGGAAGTCGTTGGTCGTGCCGGCGGCGATGGTGGTCTCGTGGAACGAGAACCCGACGCGGTCGTCGGCCAGGACGATGCGCTTGGACTCCCAGTTGCCGTTGTTGCCCTTGATGTGGCGGTCGGTGTCGGTGATCTCTGCGGTGGTACGAACGATCATGCGGGGCCTCCTCGGCGAGGTCGTGGGTCGAGGGTGGGTGGTCGGGCGCGCTCAGAGGTACTGCTGGGCGAGGACGTGGTCGACGGCCTCGTAGCAGATCTCGATGCCCCGATCGCGCTCGTCGTCGGTCAGGGTGAGCGGGGCGAGGAACTTGACGACCTCGTCGCTCGGGCCGGCGGTCTCGACCAGCATCCTGTTGTCGAAGCAGCGGGCCATGACCTCTCCGGCCAGCTCCGGCTTCTCGAGGAAGGCGATACCGAACGCCATGCCGCGGCCGCGGAGTTCGAGCTTGCCCTCGTACTTGTAGACCAGCGGGGAGAAGCGCTCGCGCAGGATACGGCCGTTCTCCAGCGTGCGGTTCTGCAGCTTGTCGTCGGACCAGTACTTGCGCAGCGCCACATCGGCGGTGATGAACGCCATGTTGTTACCGCGGAAGGTGCCGTTGTGCTCGCCCGGGGTCCACTCGTCGAGCTCGCGGTTGAACAGGGTGATCGCCAGCGGCAGGCCGTAGCCACCGATCGACTTGGACAGGCAGACGATGTCCGGCTTGATGCCCGCGAACTCGAACGAGAAGAACTCGCCGGTGCGACCGCAGCCCATCTGGACGTCGTCGACGATCAGCAGGATCTCGTGGCGCTTGCACAGCTCGTCGAGGGCCTTCAGCCACTCGGCGCGCGCAGCGTTGATGCCTCCCTCGCCCTGGACGCACTCGACGATCACGGCCGCCGGGCGGTTCATGCCCGAGCCGGAGTCGACGAGGACGCGCTCCATCCACTGGAAGTCCTCGGTGACGCCACCGAAGTAGTTGTCGTACGGCATCGGCGTGGCGTGGACCAGCGGGATGCCGGCACCGGCGCGCTTCATCGAGTTGCCGGTCACCGACAGCGATCCGAGAGTCATGCCGTGGAACGAGTTGGTGAAGTTGATGATGGCCTCGCGGCCGGTGACCTTGCGGGCCAGCTTGAGCGCCGACTCGACGGCGTTCGTCCCGGTCGGCCCGGGGAACATCACCTTGTAGTCCAGCCCGCGCGGCTCGAGGATCTTCGAGGAGAAGGTCTCCAGGAACGCGCGCTTGGCGACGGTGTACTTGTCGAGCGAGTGGGTCACGCCGTCGCGCTGGATGTACTCCAACAGCGCGCTCTTCATGTCGTCGTCGTTGTGGCCGTAGTTCAGTGCGCCGGCACCGCCGAAGAAGTCGAGGTACTCGTCTCCGTCGACGGTCGTGAGCGTGGTGCCCTTGGCGGTGTCGAATACCACCGGCCAGTTGCGCGAGTAGCTACGGACCTCCGACTCGCGGTCGGAGAAGATGTCCGTATTGGTGCTGGTGTCGTGCGTGGACTCGGTCATGGTCTTCAGATCACTCCATTTGTGAAGAGGCGGGCGACGGTGGCGGGCCGGGCGGCCCGCGCGCCCTCGTCTAGGAAATCGTGTACAGGTCTTCTTGCTCGTGACCTTCGCCGAGGAGTTCGGAGCCCAGGTAGTCCTCGTCGGACAGCGTCATCCCGCGGTCTCGCGCGACGGCACCGAAGGTGCGCTGGGACGCCTCGTTGTCCGGGCTGATGGTGGTGCGCAGGCGCACCACGCCGCGCTCGGCCAGCCGGTCCATGAGGCTGTGCAGCAGTCGCGCCGCCAGTCCCTTGCCGCGCTGGTCGGCGTCGACGCCGACCTGCCACACGAAGATCGTGTCCGGCTCCGAGGGGCGGATGAATCCGGTGACGAATCCGACGACCCGGCCCTCGACCTCCACCACCACGGAGCTCTCCGAGAACTCCGCCCCCCACAGCACGTATGCATAGGAGGAGTTGAGGTCGAGAACGCCGCTGTCTCGGGCGATCTCCCACATGCGGGTTCCGTCTGCCGCGGTGGGCACGCGGAACAGCGCGTCGGACGAATCAGGGTTACGGGGTACTACTCGTTCTCCTGGGTTCATAGTCGGTGTCCACCGTAGTGACGTCCCCACGTTGTTGCATCACCCTTCCCCAATTCGTTACCTGAAAACACGATGAGTGTGCAGGTGGCCGCCGGGGAGTGAGGTCGGTCACGCGGCAGTCTCCGACAACGGTTCCGGCGCCGGCCCTGCGGTGAGAGAATCAGGACATGGACGCCAACCCGATCACCGAATTCGACGAGGCGCGAAGTCTGCAGCTTCTGGGCACGGTCTCCCTGGGACGCCTGGTCACCGTCTCCGAGGGCCGTGCCGACATCTTCCCCGTCAACTACGCGCTCTCCCCGGAGGGCAAGCTCTTCTTCCGCACCGCGGAGGGCTCCAAGCTCGCCGGGATCACGGTCCATCCGGACGTCGTGTTCCAAGTCGACCACATCGACGGCGACGACGCCTGGTCGATCGTCGTCCGCGGGACGGCGCGACGGCTCGACAGCTTCGCGGAGATCAACCGCGCGGAAGAGCTCGGGCTCAAACCCTGGATCCCGACCCTGAAGTACAACTTCGTCGAGATCACGCCCGAGAAGATCTCCGGCCGCGGGTTCACCTTCGGCGAGGAGCCGGAGCGCTACACCGGCTACTGATCCACGCCTCACTGGCCCGCGCCCACCTAGCCACCTACCCACCTAGAACGGTGGTGGGTCGATGAGTTCGTCGAGGCGTTCGTGGAGTAGGGCGCGGATGCCTTTTTCGATGTCGCTGTGGTGGGGTTTGTTGCGGGCCCACCAGCGGCTGGCGCTCTCGGGGGTGGCGCTGGCGGGGGTGGCTTTCTCGGGCGTGGTGTCGGTGGCCGCGCTGGTGGTGGCGGCGGCGCCGGCGGCGTCCGTGCCTGTGCCGTTCCCGGCGGCCGTGCCGGTCCCAGGAGCGGGCGGGGCGGGGTCGTAGGTGCGGGCGCGTTCGGCCTTGCGGCGTTCGGTGTTGCGGCGTTCGGTGCGGTGGCGGGAGGCGCGGCGGGACCAGAACGTCGGCTCCGCGTCGGCCTTCTCGTCGCCGGTGGGGTCGGGGCTGCGGCGTTGCTGCCGGGTCCACGCCTCGGTTTCGGCGTGGGCCTGTTCACGCCGGTACTCGGCCAGCGGGCCGGAGGGTCGGGTGAGCATGGTCGAGCCCTCCGGGGAGCGCACCAGCAGGGTGCCGTCGGGCTGCAGTTCGTAGATCCAGTCCGAGAAGGTCTTGAACCGGTGATGCCGACGACACATCGCCGCCAGGTTGGCCTCGATGGTGTGCCCGCCCCGACGGGGGTCGGCGTGATCGAACGGCACTACATGATCCAGATCGCAGGCCTCGGCGGGGATCGCGCAGCCGGGGTGGCGGCAGGTGCCGTCCCGCAGCCGGATCCGGCGGGCCAACTGGGCACCGGGCCGGTACTTCAGGGCGGCCCGGGCGTCATCGGCGGCGCCGATGCGCGGGTCGATGGGCTCGAAGGTGGCCCCGTCGCTGGTGGCGAGCATGTCCAGCAGGGCCTGCAGGGCGGCCTGGCCGGTGCGGGCGAACTCCACCCGGGCGCCGCCAGCGTCGCGGGCGTCGTTGCCGGTGGCGATGACGGTGACCTTCGGCCGCAACGCCACCCCGGCACCAGGCGCGCCGGGCTGACCGGGCCGACCGGCGCGACCAGCGGCGCCAGCTAGGCCGGCGTCGCCGCACACCAGGGACATCAGGGCGTCGGCGCGCCGCTCGGCGATCGAGTAGTCCTCGACCTCGCCAGCGGCCGCGCGATCGCCCGCGTTGGCGGTGTCGGCGTTGGCGGTGTCGGCTTGGGTGCTGGCGGCGGCTTGGGCGTCGGCGTACTTGTGGTCTTTCACGCGCTGGTCGAGGGCCTCGGCCAGGACGGCGGCTTCCTCGGTGGCCAGGATCGCCGACACGCTCGACATGCCATCGACGCCCTTGTGCAGGCGTACCCCGCGGGTGCGGGCGGCTTCTTGTCGGCGCAGGCGGATCCCGTTCGAGTCGTAGCGGGCGATGATCGCATCGACGTTGCCGCGGATGGCTTTCTCACCCAACCGCACCCCGCCCTCGATCGCGGCGAGATACTCCTCGACGACCCGCCGCTGCACCGCCTCGAGCACATCGACGTGGACGGTGGCCATCTGCGAGGCCAGTATCTTCGCGGCCTGCAGATCCAGCCGCCCCTGCGCCATCGCGGACAGGATCTCCGGATACCGCAAGTGCAGATCGACAGCGAAAGTGATCATCCGTTCGGCCCGGCCCGTCGAGATCGCCATCGCCGACACCACGTACCCGGCCGCGACATCGATCGGATCGAGCACCGCATGACCGGGCCGACACTCACCGCTGCCCGCCCCGGACTCCTCCCGGCGTTGGCATTCGACAAATAGCTCGTAACAGGCCACGAACCGGCGCGCCGCCGCGCGATTCTCCCCCATCCACCCCTCACGCGCCGCCGCCCGAAACTCAGACAGTGCAGTGGGCGCCGTGGAGCCGGCGCCGCCACCAGACGAGGACGAGTCACCGGACGGGGACGGGCCGCCGGCCGCGCGGTCTGCGTTGCCGCCCATGTGCCCACCCCCTGAGTGTCCGGCTGCTGCCTGGTATCGAATCTGTGTTCTATGATACGCACGCACATTCGAACAGGCAAGGGTCGAATCGATACATATCGCCACCCGAGGCCCACCCCTTTCGGCTAGAGCAGAAGACACCAGCCAACAGGGTGGACTCGTCGCAACGAGGCCGCCTCACGCTGCATGATCACCCTCTGAAGGACCGACCACAACAGCCTCGGGACCCGCGACGATGCCAGCGAGACGATCTTTCGTTGCCACCGCCCCTGGCGCCGTCCGCGAGAGGCTGCTAGAGGTGGAGACACACGCCCCTGCGCCAGGAGGAGGACGAGATGATCGCCGAGGACCGTATCGACCCGGACGAGTACACGCCGGGCCCGGATTCAGTCACCGCACCCGAGGAGTACGAGCCCGAGGTGACCGTCGAGGACCCCTTCCGTGAGGCGAATCCGGCCGACGTCGCCGAACAGGCCATCGAGCTGCCCGCCGACGACGGCGACGGAGAAGCGCAGGGTGACGACGACGAGGTCGCCTGACCCCGCGCGATCAGCGAGCCTCCCCAGGCGAGGGGCCGATTGGATCCGACGACGACGAAGTCAGCGCCTGAGTTCGGATTGCCTGAGCAGGGGCAGCCGAACCGGCCCCCGCCGGCGGATACACCCCTGACCTTCTGTCCGCACGTGTCCTTTTCGAGCCGCGGCCCGGGTACACGTGACGCCTTATAACTTCCTGCCAACGGGAGTAGGGTCGGCATCAACGCCGGTGATCCTCGTCACTAGCACGGGCCGCACCGGCACCTCTACGGAAGGGCCGGTCATGAGTGTCAACAGCTTCGATTCGAGGGATTCGCTGACCGTCGGGGGCGTGGACTACGAGGTCTACAGACTCGATCAGGTCTCCACCGCGGTCCCGCTCCCCTACAGCCTCAAGGTCCTGCTGGAGAATCTCCTGCGCAACGAGGACGGCCGCGTGGTGACGGCCGAGCAGGTCGAGGCACTGCGGGAGTGGACTCCTCAGTCCCCGCCGGAGCGGGAGATCCAGTACACGCCCGCCCGGGTGCTGATGCAGGACTTCACCGGGGTGCCGTGCGTGGTCGATCTGGTCGCGATGCGCGATGCGATCACCGACCTCGGCGGCGATCCCAAAAAGATCAATCCGCTCATCCCCGGCGAGCTCGTGATCGATCACTCGATCATCGCGGACGTCTTCGGCCGCCCGGATGCGTTCGAGGTCAATGCCGAGCTGGAGTTCGGCCGCAACCAGGAGCGCTACCAGCTGCTCCGGTGGGCGCAGGAGTCGTTCGCCGACTTCGTGGTGGTCCCGCCGAACACCGGCATCTGCCACCAGGTCAACCTCGAATACCTGTCCCGGGTCGTCTTCACGCGCGAGGGGACCGACGGTATGACCCAGGCCTACCCGGACACTCTCGTCGGGACCGACTCCCACACACCGATGGTCAACGGCCTCGGCGTGCTGGGCTGGGGCGTCGGCGGCATCGAGGCGGAGGCCGCGTTGCTTGGCCAGCCGATGAGCATGCTGATCCCGCAGGTCATCGGGCTCAAGCTGACCGGCGAGTTGCGGGAGGGCACCACTGCCACCGATCTCGTCCTCACCGTGGCGGAACTGTTGCGCCAGACCGGCGTGGTGGGCAAGTTCGTGGAGTTCTTCGGCCCGGGCGTCGCCGCGGTCCCGCTGGCCAACAGGGCCACGCTGGGCAACATGAGCCCCGAATTCGGTTCGACCTGCGCCATCTTCCCCGTCGACGACGAGACTCTCGACTACCTGCGGCTGACCGGTCGGTCTGAGCAGCAGATCGAGCTGGTCGAGGTCTATGCCAAGGAGCAGGGCCTGTGGCACGACCCGGACAACCCTGCCGAGTACAGCGAGGTCATCGAGCTGGACCTGGGGACGGTGGTGCCCTCGATCGCCGGACCCAAGCGACCGCAGGACCGCATCGCGCTGGGTGATGCGCCGGCCGTGGTGCTGGGCAATCTCGACGAGGAGAAGAACCGGTCGGAGAAGGACGACGGGAGCCTGGATGACGCCTCGGCGGACTCCTTCCCCGCCAGCGATCCGGTCTCCCCCGGTTCCAGTACGGCGAAGAACGAGCCTCCCCGCCACTACTCCGAGGAGCAGCTGACCGCCAACGCCAGGCTCGGGTGGCCGAGCGATCCGGCGGAGATCATGCTCGACGGCGACGAGTCGCCGGTGATCTTCGACCACGCGGACGTGGTCATCGCGGCGATCACCTCGTGCACCAACACGTCCAACCCCTCGGTGATGATCGGTGCGGCGCTGCTGGCCAAGAAGGCCGTCGAGCGGGGTCTGAAGCCCAAGCCGTGGGTCAAGACGACGTTGGCCCCCGGGTCTCGGGTCGTCACCGACTACTACGACCGGTCCGGCCTCACCCCGTACCTGGAGGAGCTCGGGTTCGATCTGGTCGGCTACGGCTGCACGACGTGTATCGGCAACTCCGGGCCGCTGACCCCGGCGGTGAGCAAGGCGGTCAATGACAAGGACCTCAACGTCGCCGCGGTCCTGTCGGGCAACCGCAACTTCGAGGGCCGCATCCACCCCGAGGTCAAGATGAACTTCCTGGCGTCCCCGCCGCTGGTCATCGCCTATTCGCTGGCCGGGACGATGCGCAAGAACCTTCTTGAGGACCCGCTCGGAACGGGCTCTGATGGCGAGCCGGTCTACCTCCGTGATGTGTGGCCCAGCTCGGCGGAGATCAAGGAGGTCGTGGACGCCAATCTCGAGGCAGACATGTTCACCAAGGGCTACGCCGACGTCTTCGACGGGGACGACAACTGGCGCGGCATGGACGTGCCGGGGGGTGACAAGTTCGACTGGACCGAGGACTCCACCTACATCCGCCGGCCGCCGTACTTCGACGGAATGGCGGTCGACCCCGAGCCGATGCGGGACATCACCGACGCCCGCGTCCTGGCGCTGCTGGGCGATTCTGTGACCACGGACCACATCTCACCGGCCGGGGCGATCAAGCCCAGTTCGCCCGCGGGCGAGTACCTGCAGCAGCAGGGGGTCGAGCCGGCGGACTTCAATTCGTACGGGTCGAGGCGCGGCAATCACGAGGTGATGATCCGTGGCACGTTCGCCAACGTCCGGCTGCGGAATCTGTTGGCGCCCGGCACCGAGGGCGGGGTCACCACCCATTTCCCCAGCGGTGAGCAGACCAGCATCTATGACGCCTCGAACCGCTACGCCGAGGAGGGCGTGCCGTTGGTGGTGATCGCCGGGGCCGAGTACGGGTCCGGGTCGTCGCGGGACTGGGCGGCCAAGGGTACGTCCCTGCTGGGGGTACGGGCGGTGATCGCGCAGTCGTACGAGCGGATCCACCGCTCGAACCTCATCGGGATGGGCGTCCTGCCCCTGCAGTTCCCCGAGGGCGAGTCCGCCGAGAGTCTCGGCCTCAAGGGCGACGAGTTGTTCTCCATCACCGGGCTCGAGGGCCGGGACAGCGTTCCGGAGGAGGTGACGGTCCGGGCCGGCGAGGGCGACTCGGCGGTCGAGTTCACGGCGAAGGTCCGCATCGACACCCCGGCGGAGGAGGCGTACTACGAGCACGGCGGCATCCTGCCGTACATGCTCCGGCAGATGCTCTGATCCCACGCCCCACCCCACGCCCCGCGACCCAGCCCACCGTCGCGAAGAGCGTTACGCGCACGTTCTGCGAGAGGCAGGTGCGCGGAACGCTCTTCGCGTTGGGGCCGCCCCGGCACCGGAAGTCTCGACGACAACGACCACGACGACGACGAGGTAAGCACCTGCCGACGCCTCGCAGCTGCAGGGAGAGCCGAACCGGCCCACGCCACCCGCGACGAGATGTGGTCGATCCGGCCGGCGCCGCTGCTCGGCGCAGGTAACGTCCGACACCATGCAGCCCTCGCCGGATCAGGCTTCCGAGACCCCGCCCGACCAGCCCGAGGTCATCCTTGATCGCCACGGCGAGATCGCCGTTATCCGGCTCAATCGTCCGACCAAGCTCAACGCGGCGACGTACGAGAACCTGACGGACATCATCACCGCGTTGGACAACTGCGATGCGGACGACGATGTGCGTGCCGTGGTCCTCACCGGCACGGGCCGGGCGTTCTGCGCGGGGGCCGACATCTCGGGCGGGGGCGACACGTTCGCGGCTGATCCCGATGCCGACACCGGCGAGGCCCCGCCGGACACCGGCGGTCAGGTCGCGCTGCGCATCTTCCGCATGACCAAGCCGGTCATCTCGGCGATCAACGGGTCGGCCGCGGGCGTCGGGGTGACCATGACCCTGCCGACGGACGTGCGCATCGCCGCGGACACCGCCAAGTTCGGGTTCGTGTTCACGCGCCGGGGTCTGGTGCCGGAGGCGTGCTCGACGTGGTTTCTGCCCCGCATCGTGGGCATCTCCACCGCGATCGAGTGGGCTGTGGGCGGCAAGACGATCCTCGCCGCCGAGGCCCTGGAGCGAGGGCTGGTGAGCGAGGTGCTCCCGGCCGACGAGGTCCTCCCGCGCGCCATCGAGGTCGCGCGCGAGATGACGCGGGGCACGTCGCCGGTGTCGGCCGCACTGACCCGCCAGCTGATGTGGCGCATGCTCGGTGCACCCGATCCCGAGGTGGCCCACCGCGCCGAGTCGATCGGCATCTACACCCGCGGCAAGTCCGCCGATGTGCGCGCCGGCGTCACCGCGTTCCTCGCCAAGAAGGAGCCGGAGTTCCCGGACCGCGTGTCCGACGGGCTGCCCGACCTCTTCTCCTGACCCCGGCCGCTCTCGGGCCCCACAACCGATAGGACCCCCCATGCCTGCTGATGACCTCACGGGTCGCGTCGCGATCGTCACCGGATCGACCGCCGGACTCGGCGCAAGGTTCGCGCATGTACTCGCAGGCGCGGGCGCGACTGTCGTCGTCACCGGGCGGCGCACCGAACGGATCCGGGAGGTCGTCGAGTCCATCGGCCGGAGCGGCGGCAAGGCGCACGGCGTCCGGCTCGACGTCACCGATCCCGCCTCGATCGAGGACTGCCTCACCGGAGTCACCGAGCAGATCGGCCTCCCGCAGATCCTCGTCAACAACGCCGGCATTCCGGACGCGCAGCGTGCGCACAAGATGTCGTTGGAGCTGGTGGACGCCGTGCTGGACACCAATGTCCGCGGCCCGTGGCTCATGGCGACCGGCGTCGCCCGCCGCCTGATCGAGGCCGGGGTGCCGGGGCGGATCGTCAACATCACGTCGATGAGCGCCTACCAGTACGACGGCAACGGAGCAGCGCTCTACTCCACCACCAAGGCCGCGGTCAGTCGGATGACGGAGGCCCTGGCCGTGGAGTGGTCGCGCAAGTTCATCAACGTCAATGCGATCGCCCCGGGAGTCTTCGCCTCGGAGATGACCGACGGCATGCTCGCCCGCGTGGGCGACATCGCGCCCGGGCTCCCCCGTCAGCGCCTCGGCCAGCCCGAGCAGATCGATTCGACGCTGCTCTACCTGGTGTCCGACGCGTCGGAGGCGGTCACCGGGACCGTCATCAAGATCGACGACGGGCAGCTCCCCCGCTGACCCCCGCTGACCCCTCAGCCGACGAGCAGGCCGCTCACGCCTCACACTTCGTCAGGTCCGTCTCGAGGAGCTCCTTGCCGACCTGGGTCACGTAGGTCGCCATCAGAACCACGTCCTCCGTACCGTGATTCCGGCTTTCATAGATCGAGCCCGCTTCCTCGATGTTCGAGTCCCCGACGCGGTAGATGCGGGAGCCGCCGGGGTGGCGATCGGAGTAGTGCGTGAGTTCGCCCTGCTTGACGACGGCGATCAGGGATCCGTGGTGGCAGTGTTCGCCGGTGCTCGCCCCGGGCTCGATCGTGATCTCGCGGAAGGTCACCGAGACGCCGTCCTCGCCGCCGTCGACCTGTAGGTCGACGGGGCGGGCCTGTCGGCCCTGCACGATGTCGACGGCCAGGAAGGGCTGCGACCCCGCGATCGTCGAGGCGGGCGGGAGCGGCTCGGTCGGGTTCACGGTCCTCACCTCGGGCGTCTCCGCCGTCGGGTCGTCGGGACTGCACGCGGCCGTGGCGAGGACGCAGACACCGGTGAGTATCGAGATGGACGATCTGGTCAGTCTGTGGGGCATACCTACTGATCCCTGAGTCTGCTCGGACCGAAGGGGGCTCCGGTCGGCTACCTGAACGTTATCAGCGAACGGCATCGAGATTCGGCGCTCCATCGTTCTTCTGCCGTGTGTGTCCGGCGCGGCGCTGACCATGCCGGCCTGTGGAGGGACGACGACAACGGGACGACGACGACGGGGACGACGACGAGGGCAACCCCTCATCGAAGCGCCGCCGCCTCGCGGAAGGCCGAACCGGTCGCGCGACCCCGCTGCTAGCGTGGGGCCTCTCTCACCCACCCAGGAGTTGCCGTGCCCCTGCCCCATTTCGCGTGTCGTCGTCTCGGCCTCGCGGTCGCCCTGGCCGGCGCGGTGAGCGCGCTCGGCACCGCCACTGCTGCCGCCGATCCGGACGCCGCGGGACTGCCCGCCGCGGCGCCTCCGGTGCCCCGCGGGATGCCGCAGGTCGTCAGCGACGTGCTCGGGCCGGAGGACCCGGCGTTCTGGAACCCGGCGATCCCGGGGACGAGGGTCCTGACCCCGCTCGAGCCGCGCGCCGAGGTGATCTGTGCGACGGGTTTCGTGCCGGCCATCTCGTGTTCGACCATCAACAGGTGGGACTTCGACTCGAGGCAGCGTTCGCTGGAGTTCGTGGACGTGCCCGCGATCGGTGGGCCGCCCCTACGGGTGTGGTTCGACGTGCCCCGCCTGGGCGACGGGTCCACGCGCGAGCCGGTGAACCGCGCCGTGACCTGGTGGCTGACGGATCGCACGCTCTCGTAGCCCGTTCACCTAGCCCACGCCCCGAGCGGCCCACTGACGGGGCCGGGCCTCAGTCCTCGCCGACCGAGACGGTCACCTCGATGTTGCCCCGCGTGGCCCGGGAGTACGGGCACAGCTCGTGGGCCAGCTTCGCGAGTTCGTCGGCCTGCTCGGCCTCGACGTCGGGGATGATGACCTCAAGGTCCACGGCGATGTCGATGCTCTCCTCGCCCGAGCGCACCAGTGACACCCGCGCGCCCACGGACGAGCCGTTGATCGTGACCTTCTTCGCCCGCGCCGCGCTCTGCAGGGCGGAGTGGAAGCAGGCGGCGAACCCGGCGGCGAACAGCTGCTCGGGATTGTTGCCCTCGCCCGAGCCGCCGAGTTCCTTCGGCGGGGCCATCTCCAGGTCCACGGCCTTGTCGGCGGTGGCGACGTGCCCGTCCCGGCCTCCGCCGGTGGAGAGGGCTTCGACGGTGTAGAGCGCATCGGACATTCAGGATCTCCTCGGGCGGGGGGCGTGCAGGTGTGGCCCAACGTACGCCGCGGCAGCGGGCGATGTCGGGGTCGTGGCGCCCGGTCGGGGCGGCCGGTCGGGGCGGCCGGAAGGGATTCGGAGTCACCCCCGCCGCGGACTACTCCACGCTCGGTCGAACCGGTCAGAGGTCGGCCGCGGCCGCGTACGCCCCGGCGAGCTGGCGGAGTGTGTCGTGGTCGCTTCCGAGCAACCCCATGGGCGAGCGACGATCGGGCAGGGAGTCGGCCGGCGCGGTCCACCATGCGGTGGCGGCCTCGGGGTAGTGGCCGGCGTCGAGCATCCGGTTGATCATGGCGACGATGTTGTCCGGGTCGCGCGGGTCGAAGTGGTCGAGCTGGAACCGCGGGTAGACCCAGCGTCGGTCGCCGCGGAGCACGATGAGCCGGCCGTCCCTCGCGAAGGTCCGCAGCGCATCTGCGGGTGTGGAGCCGGGGACCACGCCCCGCTCGATGAGGATCTCGCATGCCTCGGTGGAGCAGGCGTGGGGTACCTGCAGCACGGCGCTGTGCACTGCGGAGGCGATCATCGCCCGACGGGCGGCAGCGGCGGGGTCGGCGGGCGGCCAGAACGGATCCCCTATCGGGAAGCGCGCTGCCCGGAGGGCTCCGTCGACCTGGTCGGCCACCCTGGCGAACGTCCTGCGCCGCCTCAATTCCCGCAGCATGACCTCGGTGAGGTGTCGGTCGTCGAGATCCCGCAGGGCACGCTCCGCGGTGTCCTCGGACACGGATCTCCGTGACGCCGTCCGGTTCTGAAGAGTCATCGCGGGCACCTCGCCTTCTCCAGCGAATTCTAGGCCGCGCGGTCGCCCGCAGCGAGGGGCTGGGCCGACTCGAAACATGCTGGAAACGTGGCCGCCGGTACGGGTCTCAGGACTCCGCCCGCCGCAGCTCGGCTGCCTTGCGGGCCAGGTACCGGCGCTCGGCCACCGACGTCGCCTCGGTGGCGGCGCGGCCGTACAGCCCGGCGGCCCCGCCGGTGTCCCCCGCCAGTTCGTGGAGGTACGCCTGCGCGGCGGTGCGCCGGGGCAGCGACTCCGGCAGGTCGACCAGCGCCGCCAGGCCGGCGTGCGGGCCGACGGCGTGGCCCACCGCGACGGCCCGCCCGAGCCGCGCCGCGGGGTTGTCGCGCAGAGCGGCGATCGCGGCCTGCGCCTGGCACTCCCCCAGCTGGTCGCGTGCGAGCGCTGCCTGCAGGATCGCGACACCTTCCGCGATCGCTCGCGCGTCCCATCGGGTGCGGTCCTGCTCGGCGAGGGGGATGAGCTCGTCGTCGTCGCCGTCGCCGTCGTCGCCGTCGTCGTCGTCGTCGTTGCTGTCACGGCCGGCCCCGCCGCCCCTGAACCGCGCGGCGCGGCGCGCGTGGTGCAGCAGCATCAACGCGAGCAGGCCCCGCACCTCGGGGTGGTCGATGGCCGCCGACAGCTGCCGGGTCAGGCGCAGGGCCTCCTCGGCGAGGTCGACCTCGCCGGTGTAGCCCTCGTTGAACACCAGGTACAGCACCCGCAGCACGGTGGCCACGTCGCCGGGCCGGTCGAGGCGCTCGCCGGCGATGGTGCGTTTGGCGCGGCTGATTCGCTGCGCCATGGTCGCCTCGGGCACGAGGAACGCCCGCGCGATCTGGCGGGTGGTCAGCCCACCCACCGCGCGCAGGGTCAGCGCGATCGCCGACGGCATCGGCAGCGACGGGTGGGCGCACAGGAAGTAGAGCCAGAGGGTGTCGTCACCGGGGTCCGGAGGCACGAGCAACGACGACGACAACGAGCACAGCCCTTGTTCCTCCGCAGCCCGCTGCTCACGACGCCGACGGGCGCCCTCGGAGCGGACGATGTCGAGGAATCTGCGCCAGGCCACGGCGGTCAGCCAGGCGCGGCGGTCGCGCGGTGGGTCGTCCGGCCAGACGCGCAGCGCCTCCATGAGCGCCTCCTGGACGGCGTCCTCGGCGGTGGCGAAGTCGGCTCCGCGGCGGATGAGGATGCCGATGACCTGCGGCGTCAGCGTCCGGAGGTCGGGGGCGGTCATGGCACCGGTGCGTCTAGGCGTGGCCGGTGCGCGGGCTGTTCTTCTGCAGGCGGTCGATGTGCTCGGAGGCCTCGGCCTTGGTCAGCGTCGTCGGGAGTTCCTCACCGGCCTCGCGGGCGAGGGTGTCGAGGTAGCTCTTCTGCGCCTCCGTCATGGGCTCGTCGCCGGTGACCCAGTCGTCGGGGTCACGCTGCACCGAGCTGCCGTCGGCGGTCCGGCCCTCGGGGACGGGCGAACCGAGGGTCTCCTCTGCGCGGTTCTGGTTCTCGTCGGGCATCGGGGTGGTCGCGTCCGGGTTGGTCATGCCCGCACGGTACGCCCGCGCTCCCGGTCGAACCACCGGCCAGTGCGGGGTGCCCGACGCCACAATGGGGATGGTCACTGGGACCTGCTGGGGATACGATGTGGGAAACAAGGTGGGATTCAGCAGTGACAGCCCACACGTCAGGGAGCATCACGATGGCGATACTTCATCGGCGGCCGGATCTCGCCGCGTACGAAGAGGCGAACCGGATGACGAACGCCGAACTCGTCGGTGCACTCCGGCCACTCCTGGGTGATCGGTTGGTCGCCTACTTGGGGCAGGTCAAAGAAACCCGTGCGGTACGGGGATGGGCCGACGGCACCCGACAGATCGCCGGGCCGGAAACCGTGGAACGGCTTCGAATCGCCTACCGGATCGCTCGAATGATCTGCGAGCGCGATTCCCCGGCGGTCGCCCAGGCGTGGATGCAAGGACTCAATCCGCTTCTCGATGACAGGGCCCCGGCTCTGCTGCTCCGCGATGGTGACGTCGGAGAAACCGGCCCGATGGTGCTCGCCGCCGCGCGTCAATTCGTATCGGTCGGATGAGCCGCGAGACGGTAGTCCGTACCGACGCCGGCGACATAGTCGTCCGGAGACACACAGCCATAACAGTTCACCGCGTGGGATTCGCTCCCACACCGTGGCAGTGGACCGATTGGGCTTACGCCGAGGACGGCCGATTCGATGGACGGTGGGACGACCCCGGAGGCTCCTGGCGGACCCTCTACGTGGGCGAGACCCGGCTCGCCTGCCTTCTGGAGCTCCTCGCGAGATTCAGGCCCAGCTCGCGGGTGTCCGACGACCTCGCGGAGATAGAAGTCGACGGGGAAGACGAATTTCCGACCATCGAGGCGGGCACGATTCCACCCGACTGGTGCGAGGTGCGATGCAGTGGAACAGCGATGATGTCAGGCAGCTTTGCCGTTCCTGGTGATCACCGCTCGCTGGCCGCTCTGCGAGCAAGGTTTAGAATGACCGCCCTCGGACTCGGGCTCGACGACCTCGATGCTGCCGCGATCAGGGACGCGAGACCCCGCACCCTCACACGGGGAATCGCCTCCTGGCTCCACGGGGTCACAGACGTAGACGACGTCCCACTCGACGGAATCGAATTCGCCTCCCGACACGGGGACGACCTCACCTTGTGGGCGATCTTCGAACGCTCCCGAGATGGGGACGTGTCGGCCATCCTGGCGCCGCGCTTCGACAACGCGGGTCTCGGAACGGGTGACGCAGACCTCAACCGCGCGATGGAGTTGCTCGGCCTGCGCTGGGCCGACTGAGGCGGACCGGCCGCGGTCAGTCCTCGATCTCCGTGGGAGCGGTGAGCAGGGGCCGCAGTTCGAGCCACTCGCGGATCGGTTCGCCGCCCGGGCCCGGCGCCGCGGACAGCTCGGACGCGAGCGCCAGGGCCCGGTCGTAGTCGGCCACATCGATGATCATCCAGCCGGCGATCAGGTCCTTGGTCTCAGCGAACGGGCCGTCGGTCAGCGGCGGGCGGCCCTCGCCGTCGTACCGCACCCACGTCCCCGACTCCGACAGTGCGTGGGAGTCCACGTATTCCCCGGAGTCCCGCAGTCGGTTCGCGAAGTCCTCCATGTACTGGAAGTGGGCGGCGGCGTCGTCGGAGTCCCATTCGCCCAGCGGCGGATAGGTGGGCTCCTCCGGGGCGGAGCCGCGATAGTGCTTGAGCAACAGGTACTTGGCCATGACAGAACCTCCTCGTGCTGTGCGACCCAGTGTGGTCGCTTCACCGGGGAGACGGAACAGGTCGCGGGTTCTCGACATCGAGGCCGGAGGCGATCGGCGCGGGCTCGCTGCGCCGGGACTTACCAGGCCCCGTTTTCCACGGTGTCTCCCGAGTGGTGCTTGAGTTTCACGATGCTCTCGGGCGGAACCGGGGGATGCGCGTCGTCGTCGCCGCCCAGCACCTGTCCGACAGACTTGACGCGCTTGAGCGCCTTGGCAGGGGCGAGATCGTCGCGATCAGCATCGAAGTAGTCGAACCAGGGCAGACCTGCCTCGGTGTAGGCGTCTCGGTCGACGGGCGTCGCAGGCGGCACCTCCCCCGTGATCGCCGTCCACTGCGCCGCCGAGCAGAGGTGGACAAAGACTCGTCCGGACCGGGACTCGTCGTAGTCGCCCAGATCGCGGTCGTCTTCGTAGACCTCCTGGCGCATCCGCCCACCGGCCCCGAGCCCCATAGTGGGTGCACTCTCTGTTAGCGGCATGGCGCTGTAGCAGATCAAGTCGTCGACGTACGACTGTCCCCAGTCCTCGAGCGCGGCGGCCGTCAGGCCGACTGCGCGCAATTGCACGCCACCGTGCTCCTCGCGGCCAGTCACCTGTCCCTCCACCGTCGCCCCCAGGCCCAAGGGGACTGCGACGAACTGGCGGATGAACCCGTCGCCTGCATTGATCCCGTCCAGCCAGGGCTGATCCGGCAACGACGTATAGTTCTGCGGGTCTTGCGACAGGGACTCGTCCCACTCCTCGCCGCTGATGGCGCACACCTTGCCGATGCCCACCTGCAGCGCAGCCGGCTCGCTGCTGTCCAGCGAGATCCACATGGCCTCACGCTGGTAGACGGGGAGCATGACGCCGCCGCGGGCCAGCCACTCCGCCGGGGCGGTGTCAGGGTAATCTTGAACCCTCCGGATCGGGAACAACCCGAGACCCGGCGGCAGGGGATGAAGCCCGTCCTCGGGGATACGCAAGGTGCGCTGGAACCCGATCCGTACGGGACCGATGTGCAGCTCTTTTCCGACCACTCGGACGTCGAACGCCTCAGACATGATGGCCTCCTTCGATGGACCACCCCAGTTGTATCGCGCGGGTCCGACAAGAACGTTGAAGAAGGTGATCGGCGCTGCCCGGTCTGCGGTCAGCAGCAGGAGCTGTTGACGGCCTCCGCTGGCGCCTGGGCGCCCGGCTCGGTGGAAGCGGCTGCCGTGCCGCAGCACACGCCGCCGTCGGGGTCGACCGGATCGGCACCGGCCGGGCCGTCGAGGTGCTGGGGACTCGTGCCGAAGGTCTCGGAGTCGGCGAGGACGGTGTAGACCTCCCACTTCTCCCCCGCCGGCCCGGTGACCCACACCTTGTCCTGGGTGGCGAAGCAGCAGGTGGTGCCGATCTCCTCGTCCGTGAACAGCCCCTCGTCGGTCAGGCGCGCGATCTCGGCGTGGACCTTCTCCGAGGACTCGACCTCCACCCCGAGGTGGTTGATCGAGCCACCCTTGCCGGGGTTCTCGAGCAGGACGAGCTTGAGCGGCGGTTCGGTGACCGCGAAGTTGGCGTAGCCGGGCTTGAGCTTGGCCGGCTGGACCCCGAAGAGCTTGGAGTAGAACGTGACGGCCTCGTCCAGGCGGTCGACGTTGAGGGCGAGTTGAACACGGGACATGGCGGCCTCCACCTGTGTGACATATATCGAATCGGTTTGCTCCACCAGAATGCTCCTGCTCTTCGATATATGTCAAGAGGGTCGCTACACTCTGTTCATGCCCAAAGCGCTCCCCGTGATCGACGTCAGCGGGCCGATCTGCTGCGACTCGGTGTCGGCCGCCCCCATGAACGATGCCGCCGCCCTCGAATTGGCTCTGCGCCTCAAGGCCCTCGCCGACCCGGTCCGCCTCAAGCTGGTGTCGATCCTGCTCACCGACAGCGGCGACGGCGTCTGCACCTGCGACCTCGCCACGGGTGTCGACCTGGCCGAATCCACCGTCAGCTACCACCTCGGGCAGTTGCGCAAGACCGGCATGGTCGTCTCCGAACGTCGCGGCATGAACGTCTACTACCGGGCGCGCGCCGAGTCCCTCGACGCCCTGCGAGGGGTGCTCGACCCGAACTGCTGCCGCTGACCGCCCGGCAGGCTGACCAGTCAGTCGAGGCGTAAACCACCCCACGACCGCCGCGCCACGGCGGAGACTGAGTTCCGTGCACACGATCGAGGCAGAGGACTACCGGCGCGAGATCCTCGGCTACTGCTACCGCTACTTCGGCTGCTTCGCCGAGGCCGAGGACGCGACCCAGGAGACCATGCTCCGCGCGTGGAAAGCCCGGGACGGCGCCGGGTTCCAGGGCCGATCGTCCCTGCGTACGTGGCTGTACTCGATCGCCACCAACGTCTGCCTCGACATGACGCGGGCTCCACAGCGCAGGGCCCTGCCCACGGACCTCACCGAACCCGGCGCAGTGCCCGACGACCCCACGATGTTGGCGACCCTGCCCGAGGTCACCTGGATCGGCCCGGCGAGCGACGCACACCTCGGGATTGATCCTTCTGCCACCGCAGTCGTGCGCGAGTCCGTCCGGCTCGCCTTTGTCGCCGCCCTCCAGCACCTGCCGCCCCGGCAGCGGGTCGTGCTGCTTCTGCGCGACGTCCTCGACCACTCGGCCGCGGAATGCGCCGACCTGCTCGGCATGACCCTCCCGTCCGTCAACTCCGCACTCGCCCGTGCCCGGAAGACCCTGTCCCGGCACGAGATCGCGCTCCCCCACCCGACGGAGAACACCTCGTCGTCGTCGCCCCGCCCCGACCCGCACGTCGACGCGGGCCTGCTCGAGCAGTACGTCGCGGCGTTCGAGGCCTACGACGTCGACCGGCTGGTCACACTCCTGACCGACGACGCCGAGTTCTCCATGCCGCCGTTCGAACTCTGGCTGCGCGGCTCGGCCGAGATCGAACGGTGGTGGCGCGGTCCTGGCGAGGTCTGCCGCAACGCGCGCACCATCACCACCTCCGCCAACGGCCGACCAGCCGTCGCGGTCTATCACGCGGCCGGCGACCAGCGTTGGGAGCCGTTCGCGATCCACGTCCTCGACTCCGACGCCGGCCGCATCTCGGCCATCACCCACTTCATCGGCGCGCACCACTTCTCCGAGTTCGGCCTCCCCGCACGGTTGCCGTAGGCGTGGAAACCGGTGCCCCGACCCCGCCGGCCTGCAGACGACCGGCGCGGCAAGGAAATCCCCCCGGCACCGATCAGTTTCGCCGACCCGTCCCGTCTACCCCTGTGAAGGCAACTCCCCCGGGCCACGGGCACCCGCTCGACCGGCCACCGAAACCCCGCAGGAGGGATCATCATGAGCCGCAAGATCACCGCGCACATGTTCTCCACGCTCAACGGCGTGTCCGAGCACGCGGAGCGCTGGCAGTTCGACGCGTTCGGCCCCGACGAGATGCAGTCCATGCAGCAGATGACCGCCTCCACCACGGACCTGGTGCTGGGCCGCACGCTCTGGCAGGAATGGTCCGGGTTCTGGCCCACCTACGCCGACGACCCGTTCGCCCAGTGGGTCAACCCGGTCCGCAAGCACGTGCTCACCTCGACGCTGACCGGGGACCTGCCGTGGAACAGCACGATCGTCTCCGGCGACCCGGCGGAGTACCTCGAGCAGTTGCGCACACAGCCCGGCGGCGATATCGCCGTGGGCGGCGGGATCGAGACGACCCGACGACTGGTCCTGGCCGGGCTGGTCGACGAGCTCACCCTGACCATCCACCCGGTGATCACCGGTGACGGTCGCAGGCTCTTCGACGACTCCGTACCCACCACGCGGCTGCAGCTTCGAAGCTCCACCCAGACCCCGGCGGGCAACATCGTCGCCACCTACTCCGTCCGCCCGGAAACCCCGGACACCCCGGCCGCCTGACCGACCGGCCGCCACCCACCAGCAAGGAGAACCCGATGTCATTCCAGGCCTACCTCGACACGATCGAGACCAGGACCGGACTCACTCCCCGGCAACTGGTCGATGCCGCCACCGCGAAGGGCTTCGGCCCCGGGACCAAGGCCGGTCCGATCCTCGCGTGGCTCCAAGGAGGACTACGACCTGGGTCGGGGACACGGGATGGCCCTGGTCCATGTCATCACCACGGGTCCGAAGATCGATCCGAAGCACGTGGGGGAGGGCGGTGCGCACTCCGACGCCTCCGACACGCTGTGGCTCGACGGGGCGGCCACCAACCCCGACAGGTGACGGGCGACTGGCTTGTGCCAGGGCCGGCGGGCGACGCGAGCGCCCGAGGGGTACCTCCCCGACGAGCTCCCGGAGGGATGGTCTAGAGTTCTTTCTCGCAACGCGGTGAGCGAGAGCGAGCCTGCGAAGCGATGCGGATGTGGCGCAGCTGGTAGCGCATCACCTTGCCAAGGTGAGGGTCGCGAGTTCGAATCTCGTCATCCGCTCTCTCGGAAGTGACGACGACGAGGTCGTTCATTTCCCTCTGGACGCACACGCGCCGGGATAGACCGAACCGGCCACATTCGCAGTTACCTCAACCAACAGCCGGACGCCGCTCTACCCTCCTGACATGAGTAGAGGCGCGTCCCTCCTGCGAATCACCATCGCGTACGTCATCGCCATCGCCGCCGGGTTGACGTGGCTGGCGTGGGGTCCGGATACCGGGCAACTGTGGCTGGACGGGCTGATCGCCGACCTCGTCGCGACGCTGGTGATCTTCGGGTTCAGCCGCATCTTCGGGAACTCGAGCACCTACGACGCCTACTGGTCGGTCATCCCGCCCCTGCTGGCGTTCTACTGGTGGGTCGCCGCCGACGCCGGCGTGAACGACGTCCGCTGGTGGCTCATGATGGCCGTGCTGGTGGCGTGGGCGATCCGCCTCACCGCCAACTGGGTCCGCACCTTCCCCGGGATGCATCACGAGGACTGGCGCTACCCGCTGGTCCGCGAGCGGGCCGGGAAGTTCGGCCTCGTCGCCGACCTCATGGGAATCCACGTCTTCCCCACCCTGGTGGTGTTCGCCGGCCTCGTCCCCGTCTACGTGGTGGCCACGCGCGCGGGGCAGCCGCTCGGCTGGTTGGACGTCGTCGCGTTCGCCGTCGGCATCGCCGCACTGGCCCTGGAGACGATCGCCGACCTGCAGATGCACCGCTTCCTCGCCACCCGCACGCCGGGCCAGGTCATGCAGACCGGAGTGTGGTCGTGGTCGCGGCACCCGAACTACGTCGGCGAGTGCGGCATCTGGCTGTCGATGGCCCTGTTCGGGCTGGCCGCCTGGCCCGGCGCGTGGTGGGTGTTCGTCGGTGCCGCCGCGATGCTCGCCATGTTCCTGGGAGTGAGCATCCCGATGATGGAGCGCCGCAGCCTCGAACGCCGCCCCGAGTACGACGATGTCGTGCAGCGCGTGTCCCGGTTCCTCCCGCGACCGCCCAGGAAGGCCACCGCCCGCGTATGACGCGGCGCCGCATGTGACCCGCCCCCGCGTCGTGATCGTCGGCCTCGGCGACACGGGCGTCCTCACCGCCATCTCGCTGCGCCGGTACGCCGACGTCGTGGGCATCACCGCCACGCCGGAGTTCGTCAGCGGCCAGGAGCTCGGCCTGCGCCTGGCCCGGCCGCAGGCGTGGGAGCGGGACTACCGCATCGCCTACCACCGGTTCCGCGGGCTCGACCGCACGCGCATCGTGCACGGCACCGCGACCGGCCTGGACCCCGAGCAGCGGCTCGTGCGCGTCACCCGTGCGGACGGCACAGCGGGCGACAGCACAGTGGCCGAGGAACCGTACGACGTCGTCGTCGTCTCCACCGGGGTGACCAACGGCTTCTGGCGCCACCCCACCCTCCGGGACACAGTGGACGTCGACGCCGAGCTCGCCTCGCCGCACCAGCGCCTCGCGGCGGCCGGGTCGGTGGCGGTGATCGGCGGCGGCGCGGCGGCGGTGAGCGCGGCCGCCCAGGTGGCCGAGCGGTGGCCGGCCACGGCGGTGGACCTCTACTTCCCCGGCGAGCGCGCGCTGCCCCATCACCACCACCGCGTCTGGCTGCGCGTGCGGTCCCGCCTCGAGCGCCTCGGCGTGGGCATGCACCCCGGGCACCGCGCGGACCTGCCGCCCGACCACGACACCCGCCACCTCACCGGCGGGCCCGTCTCCTGGACCACGGGGCAGCCGCCGGCCGACGCCGACGTGGTGCTCTGGGCGATCGGCCGCGTCACCCCCAACACCGCGTGGCTGCCCGGCGGGATGCTCGACGAGAGCGGATTCGTCGCCGTGGAGCCGTCGCTGCAGGTCACCAGCTATCCAGGGGTGTTCGCGGTCGGGGACGTCGCGGCCACCGACCCGCTGCGCACCTCCGCCCGCAACCGCGGACACGTCCTGCTCGCGCGCAACATCCGGGCGCATCTCGCCGGCGACCCACTACGCGCCTACCGCCCGCCGCCGCGCCGATGGGGCTCGGTGCTCGGTCCGCTCCGTGACGGCCTGATCGTGTTCGCGCCCACCGGCCGAGGCGTGCGCGTGCCGGCGCGGGTCAACGACGTCGTGCTCCAGCTCCTCATCACCCGCCAGGGGATCTACGGCGGGGTGCGGCGCCTGCGGCGGCCGCGCAAGGCCAGGTAGTGGAGACTGGAGCCTCATGACGATCCGCACTCCCCTGACGCCCGAGCTCCTGCGCGGTCACGAGTACCTCGAGACGACCTCTCGCGGGCTGCGGCCGCACCGGCTTCCGGCCTGGGTCGGCGCCCGGTTCCCCGATCCGCAGTTGCTGTCGGTCGAGGCGCAGCCCTCCGGGGTCCGGGTCGCGGCGGTCACCGACGCGGAGAGCATCGAGCTGGTCACCCACCCCACCCGCCTCGCCTACCGCGGTATCCACCGTCCCCGCGGGAACATCGATCTGGTGGTCGACCACCGACTCGTCGCGAGTGACCGGCTCACCGGCGGCGACGCCATCGAGACGGACCTCCAGACCGGCGTGACCGAGCTCGTGCCCGGCCCACCGCACCTCACCCGGTTCACCGAGCTGGGCGCCGGCGAGAAACTCGTCGAGCTGTGGCTGCCCCACAACGAACAGGTCGAGCTCCTCGAACTCCGGACGGATGCCCCGGTGGAGCCCGCGCCGACGGACAGGCGCCGCTGGCTCCACCACGGGAGCTCGATCAGCCACGGCTCCAACGCCACGTCGCCGGCGCGGACCTGGCCCGCCCTCGCCGCCCGGCTCGGCGGCGTGGACCTGCGCAACCTCGGCGTCGGCGGCAGCGCGCTCGTCGATCCGTTCATGGCCCGCGTCATGCGCGACACCCCCGCCGACCTGATCAGCCTCAAGCTGGGCATCAACGTCACCAACTCGGACTCGATGCGGCTGCGCGCGTTCGTCCCCGCGGTGCACGGGTTCCTCGACACGATCCGTGACGGGCACCCCACCACCCCGCTGCTGCTCGTCTCGCCGATCTACTGCGGGATCCACGAGGACACCCCGGGCCCCGGCGCGTTCGATCCGGACACCTTCCACACGGGTGAGGTGCGGTTCATCGCGACGGGCGAGACCGGGGACACCGCGCAGGGGCGGCTGACTCTCCGCGTCATCCGGGACGCGCTCGCGTCGATCGTGGAGGCCCGGGACGACGAGAACCTCCACCATCTCGACGGCACCGCACTGTACGGATCCGCGGACGCCGACGAGCACCCGCTCCCCGACGCACTGCACCCCGACACCGCCACGCATGAGCTGATCGGCACGCGCTTCGCCCGGCACGCGTTCGGGGACGGGGGACCCTTCGCTCACGGCGATCGCACCCGCGGCGAATCGTGTACACACGGGCTATGACGACTACGCCCCCGGATCCGGATCCCAGCGACTCCCCCGACCTCGACGCGGGCGGCTCCCCCGTGGGTCCCATGACGCCGGACTCGGATTCCACCTCCCTCGCCTCGGACAGCGCCCGCACGGGCCAGAGCCCGACCAAGTCGAACTCGCGGGTCGGCATCGTGGTGTTGCTGGCGATCGTCGTCCTGGTGGTGCTGGTGATGGTCTTCGGGCTCGTCGGGAGGATGTTCGGACTGGGGTGAGCGGACGGGGTGACGACGACGAGGGCCGCGGCAGAGTCCGATCCTGCCGCGGCCCTCGGTGCTCCAGGGCTCAGCTCCCGGCGGCAGCGCCGATCAGCTGCCCGACGTCGATGTTGTTGATGAGGTCGGCGGAGAACACGGCGGGGTCGGCGCCGATGTCGCCCAGCGCGCTCGAGCCGGAGGTCAGCGACCCCAGACCCAGTCCCTCGAGGCTGCCGGTGACGGCTTCGGCGGGGTTGGGCTCGCGGATGGTGACGCAGGTGTTGATGGGGTTGGCCACCTTGCGGCCGCTGGCCAGGACGAGGGTGGTGGCGGCGCCGGTGTTGAGCACGTCGCCGGGGGTCGCGTCGTCGGGCACGCGGTAGGTGGTCTCGAGGGTGGCCTTGGCGTTGCCGGCGGTGGTCCATCCGGCCCCGGAGTGGCGGACGGAGTTGGTGGCGGAATCGCGGATCACGTCGTCGGTGACCGTCGACCACGTCTGGCCGCCGACCAGGTACCAGACGCTCTCCCGCGCCCGGACCAGCTCGAACCCGGCCGGGTGGAAGTCGTCGATCCGGCTGACCAGGGCCCCGGCGCCGCTGACGGTGGTCCGGAACGTCACGGTCCCGCCGGGGGCGGCGGTGCCGTCGCCCACGACCTCCTTGGTGAGGTGGTAGTCGGTCCACAGGGTGGAGGCGTCGTTGAACGTCACGGTCTGCGAGGTCGCGCACTCTGTGGCGGTGGGCTCGGCGGTGACGGGCTCGGCACCGGCGACGCCGACCCCGGTTCCCGCGGCGAGCCCGGAGGCGACGAGCAGCGCGGCCGCGCCGGTGGCGAGGGATCGGAGGGTCCGTGATGTCATGTGAATCCAGTCTTCAGGCGAGGGCCGCGGGGCCGCTCGATGCGAGTGAGGTGCCCGGCAGGTGAGCTGGTGCTCATCACGTGTCGGCGCTTCCGATGGTAGGTCGGAATCCGACATTTTGGACGGTTGTCTTGGTTCTTGACGGTGTCAACCTCGCGGCCGATCCCCGGCCGGTCGCCGGGCCGATCGCCGGGCCGCGCCGGCCGGGCCGCCGGACGCCGGCGAAGCGGCGATCGGTCGCAACCGGCAGCCGCCGCCGCTACGGTCGGGCCATGCCTCAATTCACTGTTCCCGGACTGTCCAGCGCCGATTCCGCCACGCTCGCCGAGACGCTGCAGAAGCGTCTGACGGCGTGCAACGACCTGCACCTCACGCTCAAGCACGTGCACTGGAACGTGGTGGGTCCCAACTTCATCTCGGTGCACGAGATGCTGGACCCGCAGGTCGAGCTGGTGCGCGGCTTCGCGGACGTGCTGGCCGAGCGCATCGCCACGCTGGGCGGTTCGCCGGTGGGCACGATGGGCGCGAACGCCGATCACCGCTCGTGGGATGACTACTCCCTCGGCCGGGACACCGCCCAGGCGCACCTCGGCGCGCTCGACAAGGTCTACGACGGCATGATCTCCGATCACCGCAAGGCCATCTCGGTGGCCGGCGACGTGGACCCGGTCACCGAGGACATCCTCATCGGCCAGACCGCGGAGCTGGAGAAGTTCCAGTGGTTCGTGCGCGCGCACCTGGAGAACGCCGCCGGCAGCCTGCCCACCGCTGACGACGCCTCGGAGAAGGCCGCCGCCAGGGACGCCTCCGCCTGAGCCGGGACACGCGCTGAGCCGTCGGGCCGGACCCCTCCCCGGGGTCCGGCCCGCTGGCGTCTCTGGACAGCCGGCGCCTCTGGACAGCCGGGGGATACTTGTGACGGACGTCACTCGTACGGTGCGTCCTCCGGCGATTCAGCGAGGTGCGCAGCCATGAAGGCAATCGTGTTCGAGGGTTTCAAGACCTTTCCCGTACTCAAGGACGTCGATCGGCCCTCCCCGGGCCCCGGTGAGGTTCTGCTCAAGGTGGCCGGTTCCGGTGCGTGCCATTCCGACGTGGGCCTGTTCCACGACTACCCCGGCGACCCGACGGGCTTTCTGACCCCGCCGTTCACCCTGGGCCACGAGGTCTCGGGCTGGGTGGAGGAGCTGGGCCCGGGCGTCACCGGGCTGACGGAGGGAGATGCCTACCTGGTCTACGGCCCGATTGGCTGCGGCCGGTGCAAGCCGTGTTCGCGCGGACAGGACACCTACTGCCAGGACGTGCCGTCGGTCGGCTACCTGGCCACCGGGCTGGGGCGCGACGGCGGCATGGCCGAGTACATGACCACCTACGCCCGCAACCTCGTCCCCCTCGGCGACGCCGACCCCGTGGCCGCGGCCCCGCTCGCCGACGCCGGCCTGACCCCGTACCACGCCATCAAGCGCGCGATGCCCCACCTCACCACGCCCGGGGCGACGGCGCTGTGCATCGGCCTCGGCGGTCTGGGCCTGGTCGGGGTGCAGATCATCAGGGCGCTCACCGGGGCCACCGTCTACGCCACCGACACCAAGCCCGACGCGATCGCCGCCGCGGAGGCCGACGGCGCGATCGGTGTCCCCACCGAGGGCGCCGCCGAGAAGCTCAGGGAGCTGACCGGCGGGCTCGGCGTCAACGCGGTGTTCGACTTCGTCGGCGCCGGCCCGACCCTCGAGCTCGCCGCGGCCTGCGTGGCCCAGCAGGGCTCGCTGACGGTGGTGGGCCTGGCCGGCGACGACTTCGCCTGGAACGCCTTCAAGCTGCCCTACGAGGTGAACTTCTCCTCCACCTACTGGGGCACTCTCGAGGACCTCCACGAGGTGGTGGAGTTGTACCGGGCGGGCAGGATCTCGCCGGAGGTCCACGTGTATCCGCTCGACCGGGCCCTGGAGGCCTACCAGCAACTCGTCGACGGCCAGATCAGCGGGCGGGCGGTGATCGCGCCGCACGGCACGTAGCCCCGCGAGGAGACCACGCCCACCGCCCGCCCGCCGCAGGAGCCAGCCGGCTCTAGCGGTTGTCCCGCTCGCAGGCGATGCCGTCGTCGTCGCCGTCCATCGACGGGTCGTAGTACTCGCTGCCGCGGTGGATGGGGGCCACTCCGAGGTCCCACGCCTCGCGACAGCCCGAGAGCCGACGGGCCGGCGTGGTCGCGGGCGCGCTCTCGACCGGCGCGGGCATGAACTGCGGGGCCCAGACCAGCGGGAACGGCAGGAGCGGCAGGGTGGCGGCGTCGAATCCCATCGGGACCGGTACGACGATCGGTGCGATGTCCGGTACGGCGATGACCCCTGATCCGACGGGGATCTCGGCGGCGACGGCGGAGGGGGCGGCGCCGAGGGCGACGAGAGTCGCCAGGCCGAGAGCGGTGAGGGAACGACGGATCATGGTGTGAACCTCGAGGGGGAAGGCCATGGGAGTGGCGTTGAGTAGTGAGCTCAGATTAACCGAGGCATGTTCACGTCGCTGACCGTTTCGCGCGGACGCATCACACGAGCATGCGCCGGGAATGCGACCGCGAGAGTTCGTAGGTCTTGACGATCCAGAACATCGCGAAGGCGTAGAGCGCGGCGGTCTCGACCAGGAACAGCCACAGGGTGGAGTCCATCAGCCAGGCGATGAGCAGCGCGAGGGACGGGAAGAGCAGGACCAGCACCACGAGAATCCGATAGCCCAGGCGATAGCTGCGCTGCAGCTCCGCGTTCGGAATGGAGGCGATCGTCTCCTGCCCGTAGAAGAAGATCGACAGTGCCGCCAGGACGAAGAAGGACGTGGCCGCCACCGCGTGGGTGATGCTCACCGCGTTCAGCCCGGGCAGGGCCGGGTCCTCCGTCGGGAAGAGGGCGACGACGATCGCGAGCGTCCCGGCGGCGTTGAGCAGCCAGTTCTCACCGCGCGTGTAGCCGCGGTACGCCACCAGAGCGACCCCGATCGCCACCAGCGTTCCGACGAAAAGCCCGCGGGCCGGGGTGTAGTAGAAGGAGCTGAGCGAGTCCATCATCGGAAAATCGGGGTCGAGGGTCACCCACACCAGAAGTGCCACGGGAAGGCCGATGGCGGCGCCGGCGATCACCATCCGGAGTACGAAGTACGTCTCCACGATGTAGGCCGCCGGGGCCTCACAGAAGGTCGCCCGATCGCCCGGGGCCTGCCGATCACTCTCTGACTGCTGCACGCGCACACCTCGAATCCGTCGCCGGTCTCAGCCTCGCAGTCGGGTGCCCGTCTTGGTGTAGATCCGGTTGAGGTGCCCCTCGACCGTGCGCTTGGACAGGTGCAACTCGGCGGCGATCTCGGCGTTGGTCAGCCCCTGTCCGACCAGGTCGGCGATCTGGGATTCGCGGCGGGTCAACGAGACCCCGGCCGGGACCGAGACGGTCGGGGCACCGACGCGGGTGAGGCCGGCCAGTGGCCCGCCCAGCTCGGTGGTCGCGAGCATCCGCTCGGCCTGGGAGTGGAACTTCGATCCCGGCGACGCTGCGTCGCGGGCACGGTCCGCGGCGACCGCCGCCACCATGTGCAACCCGGACGTCCGGGCCCGGCGGGCCGCGTCCAGCAACAGCCGGGGGTTGCGGGACGACATCGCCACCGCCAGGTCGCGGACCAGCACCGGCACGTCGCCGGTGACATCCACCTCGGCCAGCGCCCGACAGATCTCCGGGTCCGCGGTGAGGACCCCGGCCATGGCGGCGCGGGTGGCTGCGCCGTTCAGCCCCTCGTCGATCAGCGACCGGACGACCTCGCCCGCCTCGCCGGGGCGCCCCAGGCAGATCAGCACGCCCGCCTCCACGCCGCGGATCTCCGGACCCACCGGCGAGTTGGTGTACCCCGGGATGGCGCGCATCCGCTGCAGGTACTCCTCCGCGGTGGCGGCCTGTCCGGACATCGCGGCGGCCAGCGCGTACAGGGACAGCGAACGGGAGTGGAAGTCCTCGGGACCGTCCACCTCGATGATCGCGACCGCGTCGGATGCCGCCCCCACCGCGGCCGGGAGGTCCCCGGCGGCCAGGGCGATCTCGGCGTCGACCAGCCGCCGCACGCCGTGATCGACGCGCACGTGGTCATCCTGCTCGACCGCAATGACGGGCGCGAGCTCGGCGAGCAGCGCGTTGATTCCGAAGCCGTGCAGCATCACCGACACCAGCGCAGCGAGAAACTCCTCGGACGCCCACGCCTGGCCGCCGATCGACCGGGATCGGCGGGCCTCGCGCCGAATCACGGCCAGTGCGGCCTCGGACTGCCCCATCGAATCGAGCGCGAGGGCGTGGATCGGCTCCAGTCGCCGCTCCCACTCGGGCGGCAGCTCAGCGGTGAGCTCGGTGTAGGCCCGGTCCGCCTCGCGGTAGCGGCCCGAGTAGCTCAGGTGCACCACGGTCAACGCCTCCAACACCGCGCGCCCGGGGTGCCCGTCGGGAAGCCACTGGTGCGCTGACTCGATCAGCGGCAGCGACTGCTCGGGACCCCGGTCCCGGTAGTGCGCGAGGTCCGCCCGGGCCGTGACGTTCTCGATCAGCACCCGGGCGTGGTCGGCCCCGCCGGGATCGTCCCGCAGGCAGGCCAGCGAGCGGTCGAACATCGCGGCGGCGTCGGGCAGCCGGTCGAGCAGGCGTAGGCACGAGCCCGCGATCAGCGACAGCTCGGCCTGCTGCAGCGACGCGGTGGCGAGCGCGGAGCGCTGGGCGGCGTCGTGGAGCTCCACCCCGGTGCGGTAGTCGTGGCCGTCGAGGGCGGCGCGGGCGGCGGCCACCACACATCCCGCCTCGACGGGGCGAGCGTTGACCAGCGCCCACAGGACGATCCGCGGGTCCGGCTGGAAGGGAGCCGCCATGCCGGTGATCTCGCCTGAAGCCCGCCCGCCGGCCCGATCGTCGGCCCGGCCTGCGTCACGGCATGCGGCGCGATCGAGCACGGCCGCGTAGACCTCGCGTCGCCGCCGGTGGTCGGCCCCGGCCCGCAACGCCCTGGCCAGAACGGGCGGCTGCACCGACAGCACCTCGACGCCGCCCTCGTGCCGCTCGAACAGCAACCCACGGGCGAGGAGATCGCTCACCATGTCGTCATCGTGCAGCCGAACCAGGTCGTCGAGCGGGATGCGTCGGGCGAGGGCCGCAGTGGTGAGGGGGCCGAGGTCCGCGGCGGCGGTGCGGGGGTCGATCCACAGGTGCGGGTCGACGGCGACGCCGGCGATCGCGGTGGCGGGATCCTCGACCAACTCCAGCCGGTCGCGGGTGCGGCGGGTCAGCCGGCGGGCGGCCAGGTCGTCGTAGGTGGCGCGCAGCGCCGTGAGGTTGCCGTGCGAGGACGCCCACAGTGCCTCGACCAGCCGCGCCGACACGGGCATACCGACGGCCTCGGAGACCACCATCTCCGATTCGCCGCGTGTCAGCAGGCGTAGTGGAAGCCGGGTGGTGCGCGTGCTCACCTCGTCGTCGTATCCGGGAGGCAGTGCCGCACCCACCCTGGCCGATGCCACCAGGACCGCACCATCGGGGACCTTGCGGGGCGGCGCACTCAGGCGATCCAGGTCGTCCCACACCACCACGGGGACCCCGGCGGCGCGGAGACCTGCGGCGATGTCGGCCGCGCACCGGCTGGCGCCTGCACCCGGAGGCCCCACCACGAGCACGCCTCGCCGCGTGTCGACGCATCGCGCGGTCGCGCGTGCCACGGTGTCGGACCGCACCGCCGCACGGGTCGTGTTCCACGCGGGCACGGGACCCTCCTCGCTGCGCCGAAAAAATCAGGTGTGACGCACTCTATCGACACCTGTCTGCGGCGGTACACGCTATAGGCAATCTGTTCCGTTCTCGTGGAGAGGTAACCGCATGACCCGACCGTCGACCGTCACCGCCGCGTCGTGGATCTGGCTGTTCTGTGGCCTGTTCAGCACGCTCACCATCACCGGCGTGCTGGCGGCGACCGACCTGCTCGGGTTCGTCGTGCCGCTCGGCGGCACCGAGGACGCGTCGACCCCCGCCCCGGGGGTCGCATGGATCGGCGCGATCATCGCGATGGGCGTGGTGTCGGCGATAGTCCTGCAGGTGGTGGCCGCGGTGAAACTGCGCGACGGCGAGCGGTGGGCGCGGGCGCTGCTGACGATCGCGGCAGGCCTCACGCTGGTCACCGCGCTCTGGGACATCACCCTGTGGTCGGCGTGGGTGCTGCTCGGGGCCCACCTGGTGGCGTTCGTCCTGGCGTACACCGACTCCGCCACCGCGTACCTCGAGGTCCGGTCCCCCGACCCGGCGTGGGCGCCGGTCTATGCGTAACCCGGCAACTAGGGCCGCTGGTCACACCGGCTGCCTACTGCTCACACTTCGCGAGATCCGTCTCCTCCGTCGGCATCCCCTCCGGAGTGAAGTGGGTGACCATCACCACCAGGTCCTCTGACCCCTCATTGACCGTCTCGTGCACGTACCGAGGGTCTTCGACCACCGAATCGCCGGCGCGGTAGACGTGGACGCCGCCGTGGTAGGCGTCGGCGTAGTGGGTGAGTTCGCCCTGCTCCACCACCACGAGCAGTTGTCCGTGGTGGCAGTGTCGGCCGGTGCCGACCCCGGGCGCGAGGGTGATCCGGCGATGCGTCACCGTCACCCCGTCGGCGCCGCCGTCCACGGCCAGTTCGATGGGTTCGTCCTGCCGGCCTTCGACGATGTCCAGGGCGCGGATGGTGTCCCGCTTCACTACAGGAGGCTCGGTCGATTGCGGGCTGCACGCGGCCATCGCCAGCACGGATACTGCGACGGCGAGTGCGACGCCGCCTCGGATCGATGGGCGCGTCATGGTCACTCCCCCGCGTCCGCTCGGACGGTCTCGACTCCACAGGCTCGGCACCACGCTAACGCACACCGAGCCCGGGGTGAAGAAACGATCACGAAAGCGGCCGGGGACCGCCGAGCGCCCCCGAGACCTACCCAGTCCGCTGCCGCCCGGCGAGCTTGTGCCGGTCGAGTTCAGTCATCCCGCCCCAGACGCCGTAGAGCTCGCCGGCCTCGATCGCGAACTTCCGGCAGGTCTCGAGCACGGCGCAACCGGCGCAGATCGCCTTGGCTGCGTCCTCCTTGCGACGACGCACACCCTTGGGCTCGTCTTCGGCGCTGTAGAAGAGGTCGGGGTCCCCGACGCACGCTCCGTCGTCCCTCCAAGCCCAGTACTCCGATGTGGGTGTCAGATTCCTGAACCGTGGCACTCGTACTCCTGTCGCGGAAGGCGGAAGATCAACGACGAAGTGTCTCCCGGGACCACCTGGGCGCGCCTCACCCTTAGGGGTGTAATCGCTGGCGCGGCCGGTTGTCGTCCGTTGCTAGGCTCTGCACATGCCGATCAGGGTCACAGTGGTCAATGACTACCTCGTCGTCGTCGCCGGGGTGAACGCCTTCCTGGCCCCCTACTCCGACCGGATCGAGATGGTGGAGAAGGAGATGGTCACCAGCGGCTCGGCCACGGTGGACGTGGCCCTGTACGACTCCTTCGCCTCATCCCTGGGCAAGGACGACCGCCTCGAGAACCTCCTGCAGGATCCGACCATCGGGGCGGTCGCCGTCTACTCGTTCACCTCGGACCCGGCCGCGGTCCGAGACAGCCTCGACGGGGGCGCCCACGGGTTCCTGTCCAAGTCCCTGACCGCTCCCGAGCTGGTGAGCGGGAT
Source organism: Dietzia sp. KRD202 (assembly GCF_017168155.1). Classification (NCBI taxonomy): domain Bacteria; kingdom Bacillati; phylum Actinomycetota; class Actinomycetes; order Mycobacteriales; family Dietziaceae; genus Dietzia; species Dietzia sp. KRD202. Next base: position 351,751 of record NZ_JABFAN010000006.1, read on the forward strand.
CGAGCAGATCGCCGCCGGGAACCGCGTCACCCTCACGGGAACGGGCCTGCCGATCATGGGTCCCGACAAGTGGCCCGCCAAGGAGGCCGGCCTCTCACACCGTGAGGCCGAGGTGGTCAGCCTGATTGTGCAGGGGCTGTCCAATGATCAGATCGCCGAGCAGTGCTACCTCTCGCTCAACACGGTCAAGACCTACGTGCGTTCGGCCTACCGCAAGATGGACGTCACCACCCGGGCGCAGGCTGTCGCGTGGGGCATCGAGAACGGCCTCAAGCCGGACCGGTAAGACTGGGGGCGAGGACGACGACAAGAACGACGACGACAAGGTCACCTGCCCGCCCCACCGACGCAGATGCCGGGTCGGGCGCCGGAGCCGTCTATCTCACACGTGACGGGACGGATCCATTCGCTGGTGGAGGAGCCGGATGACATCCACAGTGCCTTCCGTCTCCACATAGAACACGACGTGGCTGCCGATCGCGTAGCGACGGTACCCGGGGCGGATCTCGTCGCAGTCGCGTCCACGCGCCGGCTCCTCGGCGACGCGTTCGATTGCCGCTCGTATCTCCGATATGTACGTCTCGGCTTGCTGGATATCCCAGCGTTCCCGGGTGAAATCCCAGATCTCGGACAAGTCGCTCTGGGCTGCGGGGGTGAGCCGATAGCTCTTCATGCCCGCTTGGTCGCGATGAACGCGTCGAAGTCGAATTCCTCCGGCGCACCGCTCTCCTCGCCGGCAATGAGCGCGCGGCGCAGCGCGGCGAGTTGGGTTTCGTGGTCCTCGAGGAGCCGGAGCCCTGCTCGGACGACCTCGCTGGCTGAACGGTAGCGCCCGGAATCGACCTCGCGAGCGAGGAAGTCGATGAAGTGTTGGTCCAAACTGATGGAGGTGTTCTGAGCCATGCGGCAACGATACCAATAATTGGTAACACCGCGGCTCCGGATTCAGCTCCGGCCACGCCGATCGACCGGGACCACGGTGGGCGTGCCCGTCACCGGGTCGGCCGCGATCAGGCACGGGAGCCCGAAAACCTGCTCCACCAGCTCGGCGGTGAGGACCTCGGCCGGGGCGCCGGTGGCCACCACGCGGCCGTCCTTCATCACGACCAGGTGCGTCGCGTAGCGGGCGGCCTGGTTGAGATCGTGGAGCACGGCGATCACCGCGCGCCCGGTCTCGTGCTGGTCGCGGAGCAGGTCCAGCACGTCGTACTGGTGCGCGATGTCGAGGTAGGTGGTGGGCTCGTCCAGCAGGAGGATGGGCGTCTCCTGGGCGAGCAGCATGGCGATCCACACGCGTTGACGCTGGCCACCGGAGAGTTCGTCGACGAACCGGGTCGCCAGATCGGACACGCCGGTGGAGGCCATCGCGGCGGTCACGGCGGTGTCGTCGGCGCGGCTCCACTGGCGTAGTGGGCTGTGGTGAGGGTGTCGGCCCCGGGCCACCAGGTCGTTGACCCGGATCCCCTCCGGGGTGACGGCGCCCTGCGGCAGGAGCCCGATCCGGCGGGCGACCTCCTTGGTCCGCAGCTTGTGCAGGTCGTGTCCGTCGAGCAGGATCCGTCCCTCGCCGGGAGCGATCACGCGCGCCAGGGCCTTGAGCACCGTGGACTTGCCGCAGGCGTTGGGGCCGACGATCACCGTGAACGCGTCCTCGGGCAGTTCCAGGTCGAGGTCGGTGGCCACGACGCGCCGTTCGTACGCGAGCCGCGCCCCCTCCACCGTGAGCCCGCGCCCGCGCCCGCGCTCGAGCTGGGCGCCGGCGCGGGCATCACGGTCGAGGGAAGTTGGGCGCATCAGCCCAGGATCTCCTGGACGTCGTCCAGGATCTCGCCGGCGCCCAGGACGCCGATGCCGACCATCCAGGTCTCGTCCTCGACCTCGTAGGTCTGACCGGACTTCACAGCGGGCAGGTCGCCCCACAGCCCGGTCACGGTCGCCATGGTCGTGGCCGACGGGTCGCCGCCGGGGTTGGTGAAGAACACGATCTCGCCCGTGATCTGCTCGTACAGCTCCGGGGAGAGCTCGGCCATGGAGTACTCGTTCCACTCGCGCTCGCCCAGCTCGAAGCCCATCTGGGACAGGATCGAGCCGGAGAACGTCTCGGGACCGTAGAGGCGGAAGTTGTCCGGGCGGAACCGGACGATCGACAGCGGGGTGCGCTCGGCGCCCACCTGCTCGCCGACCTCGGCGATGCGGGTGTCGAGGTCGTCGATGAGCTGCTCCATCTCGTCGTCCTCGCCGACGGCGGCGGCGGTGATCCGCGCCTGCTCCTGCCAGTCGGTGCCGGAGTTCTCGGAGTACACGGTGGGGGCGATGCCGGAGAGCTCGTCGTAGATGGCCTCGTGGCGGACCTTGGCGCCGATGATGAGGTCGGGGGCCAGGGCGGCGATCGCGTCGATGTCGGGCTCGGAGGTCAGGCCCACGATCTCGGCGTCCACGTCACCGAGGTACGGCGGGGCGCCGGTTCCGGCGCCGGACTCGGTGATCCCGACGGGTGTGTGGCCGAGCGCGACGAGCGCGTCGAGGTGCGGGGAGTCGAGGACGACGACCCTCTCGGGCGTCCCGTCGATCACGGTCTCGCCCATCGCGTGGGTGACGGTGTAGGCGTCGTCCGAGGAGGCCTCGGCGGTGTCGCTGCTGCCGGAGCACGCGGACAGGGCCACCGCGGAGGCGAGGGCCATGGCGATCAGGGCGGGCACCGAGCGGCGCCGTCGGGAGATTCTGGTCATGGCTACAGATCAAACCACACAGGCAAGGCTCACCTAACAATGAGTCTGGTCTAGGGTTCCACCGTGGCCCCACGACCTCTCCCCGACTCCGACGCCGCCGCACGGCCCGCGGTGCCGACCGCCGACCGGGCAGCCGGCGCTGCCCAGCCGCCCCGCCGCGGGGCCGGGTTGGTTCCCGGACTGATCGTGGCCGTCCTGGCCCTGGCGGCCGCCGTCGTGGCCAGCCTCGCGATCGGCGCCCGCCAGATCCCGCCCGCCGAGGTGGTGGGCGCCCTGCTCGGGCAGGGCACGCAGAGCGTGGTGGGGATCGTCGGCGAACTGCGGGCCAACCGGACCGTGCTCGGGCTGGTGTGCGGGGCCGCGCTCGGCGCGTCCGGGGCGCTCATGCAGGTCGTGACCCGCAATCCGATCGCCGACCCGGGAATCCTCGGCGTCAATGCCGGCGCCGCGCTCGGGGTGGTCGCCGGAGCGACGCTCACCGGCGGCCTCGGCCTGGCCTCCACGGTGTGGTTCGCACTGGCCGGCGCGGGGGTGGCGTCCGCGATCATCCTGCTCCTCAGCACCTCGGCGCTCGCGGCGTCCTCCCCTGTTCGGCTCACCCTGGCCGGCGTCGCGCTGGCGGCGGTGCTGTCCGGTCTCAGTCAGACGTTCGTCGTGCTGGACGAGACCGTCCTGCAGGCGTACAGCTTCTGGCAGGTCGGCTCGCTCACCGCGCGCTCGATCGACGAGGTCGCCGGCGTGATCCCGCTCGTCCTCGCGGGCGGGGTGATCGCCCTGCTGCTCCTGCGCAGCCTGGACGCGCTCGCCCTGGGCGACGATTCGGCGGTGGCCCTGGGTGTGCGACCCGGGTGGGTGCGGGTGTGGTCGCTCGTCGCCGTCGCGCTGCTCGCCGGGACCGCCACCGCGCTGGCCGGACCCATCAGCTTCGTCGGACTGGTGGTGCCCCACCTCGTCCGCGGTCTCGTCGGCCCGAGCCTGATCCGGGTGGTGCCGCTGTCCATGGTCGTGGCACCGGCGTTGCTGCTGGTGGCCGACGTGGTCGGCCGCGTGATCGCGGGCGGCTCGGAGACCCCGGCGGGCGTGGTCATGGCGTTCATCGGCGCGCCGCTGCTGGTGGCGTACCTGGCCGCCGGCCGACGAGTGGGTGTCGCATGACGATAACCGCACCGCGCCCCGCAACAGCCCTGCCCAGCGACGAACGCCTCCTCGCCGCCGGCCGATTCTCGGTGCGGCTGCACCTGCGCACTGCGTGGGTCACTGCGATCCTCGCCGTCGTCGTCGTCATACTCGTGGCCGCCTCGCTGGTGATCGGCGAGTTCATCATCTCGGTCCCCGACGCGGTGGCGACCCTGCTCGGCGACGCACCCGACCGCACCACCAACTTCTTCATCCACGAACGCCGCCTGCCCCGGGCGCTGGTCGCGCTGGCGGTGGGCGCGGCTCTGGCGACGTCGGGCGCGCTGTTCTGCGCGCTCACCCGCAATCCGCTGGCCAGCCCGGACATCATCGGCATCACCCAGGGCGCGTCGGCGGGCGGGGCGACGGTGATCCTCGTGCTGGGCGGCGGGATCGCGCAGGTCGCCACGGGCGCACTCGCGGGCGCGGCGCTCACCACCGGGTTCATCCTGGCCCTGACGTGGTGGCGCGGGCTCAGCGGCGCCCGCCTGGTCCTGCTCGGCGTGGCCCTGGGCGCCCTGGCGATGGCGTACGTGGCGCACCTGCTCTCCCGCGGCTTCGTGGCGAGCGCGGTCACCGCCCAGATCTGGCTCACCGGCTCGCTGCAGGGTCGCGGCTGGTCCGAGCTCTGGCCGCTGGCGTGGGTGCTGCTTGTGGCGTCGGTGGTCATCGCGAGTCGGTCCCGGGCCATGCGTGCGCTCGCGCTGGGCGACGACGTCGCGGTGGCCCTGGGCGTGCGATTGCGGAGCACGCGGCTGGTTCTGTTGGCGGCGGCCACGGTCCTGGCCGGGGCGGCGGTGGCGACGGCCGGGCCGATCTCGTTCGTGGCGCTGGTGGCTCCGCACCTGTCTCGGCTGCTCACCCGCAGTGATCGGGTCCTGCCGGCGGCGCTGCTCGGCGGGGTGCTGCTCCTGGCCTCTGATCTGGTGGCCCAGCACGCGTTCGCCCTGCCACTCCCGGTGGGCGTCGTGACGGTGGTGCTCGGCGGGCTGTTCTTCCTGGGCCTGTTGTGGCGGGAGGGGCGTCGTGCCTGAGCAGGCGGTCCGGCGCCCGCGCAACCCCCACCGGGCGGAGAGCTGGCAGCCGACCGCGCTGCGCGGGGTCCGGGTGCGCGCCGTCGAACCCCTCTCGCCCGAGCTGGTGCGCGTCACGCTCGAGGGCGACGAGCTCGGGGAGTTCACCACCGCCAACTCCGCCGGCGCCACCGCCTCCGCCGCGGCCGGCGACACCGGCCTCGTGCCCGCCGTGCGCAGCCCGTCCTTCGACGACGTCGTTGTGTTCTGCCTGCCCGATCCCGACACAGGCGAGGTCACGCTCCCCGTTCCCGCGCCGGGCGGCGGGCTGGGCCACCCGCCGGGCGGCGCCGCGCTGGTGCGGGAGTACACCGTGCGCTCGCTGCGCGACGGCGCGCTGTGCGTCGACCTGGTCCGCCACGCCTCGGGCGCGAGCGTGCGCTGGCTCGAGTCGGTCCGGCCGGGTAACGAGCTGACGATCGTTGGCCCGCGCGTCAGCCGGGCACTCCCCGCGGCCGACCGCATGCTCGCCGTCGGGGACGCCACCGCCCTGCCCGCGCTGGCCCGGCTGATCGAGGAACGACCCCCCAAGTTGGCACTCGACGTGCTGGCCGCGGTGCCCGACCCGTCCGCGCTCCCCCGCACCGTCCTGCCCGCGGTCTCCCCCGCCGACGCCGACCGCGTCCGGGTTCGGGTGGTGGCGGCCGCGCCGGGCTCGGCGTACGAGCTCATCGACGCGCTGGCCGCGGCCGAGTTCCCCACCGGGTTCGCGTGGGTGGCCGGCGAGTCCGGGATGGTCACGGCCGTCCGCCGTCATCTCCTCGCCCGCGGCCAGGAGGCCGACCGCGTCCAGTTCACCGGATACTGGCGCCTCGGCGGGCCGCTGTAGCAGTCCGCCTGCCGAGAGTGCACATCGTGAGCATGCCGATCTGATTCGGCAGCCGTCTTGAGCCGCGTAGGCGATGACAACCGCCGTGCGCGCCCGCAGTGTTGGAAATAGCGAACGTGACCGCTTGTGTTAGCTATTTCGAACGTTTACGATTTGTTTGATTCGCCGAACATCGGGAGCATCATGGCAACGTTCGCCGCTCAGGCCCGGACCGTTACCGACATCGCTACGTCGGTGAGGGACGCCCGTCTCGCCGCGGGGATGAGTCAGGCCGACCTCGCGGCGGCAGCCCACCTCAATCGCTCGTGGGTGAGCCTCTTCGAGAGCGGACACACTTCCAACGCGTCACTGAGCAAAGTGCTCGCGATGATGGACGTTCTGGCCATCACAATCCGCTTGTCGTACACCGTTCCTGACTCAATGCCCCTCGTACTCGAATCAGCCCGACGCGCACGGCGCTCGCCAAGAGAATCCGACACGGTCGATGCACCGGCGGGCGATGGCGAAGCCCTCACCGCCGCACATCCGGCTCCCCTCGATGAAGCTGCCCTTGCAGCTGCTCGCGCCATTCGGGAATCCCACCGTGCCCGCGCCATTGCAGATGACCTCGACCGGCGATCCTCCGATGACTGACAAGGAGCTCGCCGTCCTACTGTCAGGCCAGCGACTGGGGACGTTGAGGGAGGACCGTCATGGCAAACATTGGTTCTCCTACGATCTCGACGGCCCGGAACGGAATCTCTCGTTGTCCATGCCCAGACGGCGTCAACCCTGGGGCCCGGATCGCGTTGAACCCTTCCTCGACGGACTATTGCCGGGCGATCAGGCCGCGCGGGTCGAGATCGCCCGCACCTACGGTGCCGTCGCGGGCAACACGTTCTCCCTGCTCTCCGTTGTGGGTCGCGATTGCGCGGGCGCTGTGCAGTTCCTCCGCACGGAGGCGATGAACGAGATCGACGACGGGAGCCTCATACCGATGTCGGACTCCGACATCGGCGAGAGACTCAAGGAGCTCATCACGAGCAGGCAGCCATCCTGGCAGCTCCACGGCGAGCATTGGTCTCTTGCCGGAGCTCAAGAGAAGATCGCTCTCCATCACCGGGGAGGCCAGTGGTACCAGGCGACCGGTGCGATCCCCACTACGCACATCATCAAGCCCGGTGTTACCGATCTACACTGCCAGGCGTACAACGAAGTCCTGTGTCTGGAAGCGGTCCGGATAATCGGACTGCCGACGGCGAACACTGACTACGTCGACTTCGCTGGCACTTCCGCTGTAGTCAGCCGTCGTTGGGACCGCCACGTCGCCTCGGATGGAACCGTGACCCGTGTCCATCAAGAGGACCTATGCCAAGCTCTCGCTGTTCACCCGTCACGTAAGTACCAGGCCGACGGAGGTCCGTCCCCCGGCAATGTCATCGCCTTCCTACGGTCGCTCCGCCTCGAGGACGACATCTGGCTATTCGTTCGAGCCCTTTCGATCAACTTCCTCCTCGGCGCAACCGACGCCCACGCCAAGAACTACGCGATCCTCCACACCGACGATGCACCACCCCGGCTCGCACCGCTCTACGACATCGCGTCGATCTACCCCTACTCCCCGACTCGGAGTCAGCGCAGACTCGCCATGAAGATCGGTAGCCGGTACGGCTACGACGAGATCACCCTCCGCCACTGGATTACCTTCGCCGAAGCCAATGGTCTCGACCCGAATGTCGTCACCGCCCAGCTATACCTTGACGCTGGTGAATTGCCCGGGGCACTCCGAGCTGCCCTCGATGTGCACGCCCCGCGCACGGACGACGAACACCGATTGGCGGAGACACTTCTGGATGGGGTCGATGCTCAGTGTCGGCAGGTTCTCGCCTGGTTCGGGTGAGCTCTCCGGGTTGCGGCAACGACGACGCCTGTCACCACCAGTCGAGCGGTGTGCCGTAGAGCCGGTCGTGCGGGATGCTGCGGGCGATGAGGTCGGCGAGAGCTTCGCGGTCGTTCATCAGCGCCGCGCCCCGGCGGGTCGGCCGCAGCTCGCCCTTGTACTTGCGCACCAGCCCCAGCGCCCGGGCCCAGTCGCGCAGCTGCCAGATCGGGTACGTCTGGTCTTCGCGATTGTTCTTCCCGATCCACTTGCGGTCCCAGCCGGTGTCGATCATCAGTTGCTCGACCATCGTCGGCGGCAGGTACCCGGCCGCGGTGAGCTTGACGCCGTCCCCGATCCGCTCCAGCAGTATCTGCAGCTTGGACGCCTCATCCTGCTGGACTTCCCGGAGGGTGGCGGGCATGTCAGCGATCTCTACCACGCGCTGTTGCGCATCGTCGAGGTCGAACGCTTCCGCGTCCCACCCCGCCCAGAACTCGAGGGTGTGCGGGTCCCAGCCGTCCGGGTCGGCGTCCCCGGCTATCCACTCGTTGTATGACCAGATCCCTCCGCAGTCCTCCGGTGGGCATGCCCGGCGGCCGGCCACCACGGTTGCACCCGGGGACTCGCCGTCGTCGTCGTCGGGCTCCAGGACCTTCTCCACGGTGACGCGGTGCCACCAACTGTCACCGAAGTCGTACAGGTACAGAAGCTTGTCGCCGGCACTGTGCGCCAGCTCGTCGAGTCGTACGTCGGCCTCGTCAAGCTCGCCCATCTCCCCGGCGTCGGGGTAGTCCATGGAGGCGAAGTGCTCGGCGTCGCGGTCCCGGCGCGACGACGCGTGGACGAACTCGTGCAGGTGACTGTTCGTCCAGCCCATGGCTTCCTGCAGGATCAGGTGCAGGCGGGGCAACTCCAGGTCGCTGCGCAGGTCCAGGCGTCGCCAGATGGGCGGGGACGAGTCCAGCAGCTCGACCTTGACGCGGTAGATCACCGGTGTCTCGCACCTCGGGTGCCGCCGGTTGACGGCCGGGCGCTCCCACGGAGACTGGTAGGCAGCCCCGGCCGCCAGGGAGGCCATCAACTCGGTCTGCGGGACTCCCGCGCTCGCCAATGCGTCGAGTACCGCGTGTTTCAACTCGTCGGCCGTGAGGTCGCCTGGTCCGTAGGGGCGATCTGTCGAGGGCGTCACCTCACCGACGATACGAGATGCGAGCGGCGTATCGGGACGCCCCCGTTCGGAGAAGTAGTCTCACCTGCCATGGACACCGTGGAGCCCGGCCTGTTCGACCTACCTGAGCTCAAGCCCGAACCTGAGCCCACCTCGCAACCCTCGCCTGCGCGGCCCCGTCCCGGCAGGAACCGCGAGACATGGTCCTGCACTGTGTCCGCGGAGGTCGCCATCGTCGATGCGGCGGCGGTGACGGCGGCACTGGCCCAGTACCGTGAGGACACGGTGGTGGTCGATGCGTTCTCCAGTGCGGTGATCGAGGACCCGGCGAGTGAGGAGGCGGGGCCCGATCCCACCCTGCCGCCGCTGCCTCAACTGAACTGGCTGATCTGGCCTACGGGCGGTGTGGAGGAACTCCTCGAAGAGGGCGCGTTCCGGGTTCTCGATGTTGAGAGCGCTGTGACCACCGAGATCTACGACCGGGGCACGATCACGTGGACGGTCACGGTCAAGCTCACCGACGTCCAGCTCCTGCGTCGCGTCGCCACGCGAGCCCACCCCGCCGACGCCGACCTCATCGCGAACAGTCTGTCCGTCGCGTGGCAGCGCGCTGCCGACTCGTTCGCTCCCCTGCGTTCGATCCCCGGGATCTCGTGGCGGCCGGTGTCCGTCGAGGTCGAGCACGTGTCGGCGCGATCCGCCGCCCGGACCCGTTGACGCATAGGCGCAAAGTAGTCCGGCGAGCTACCGGGTCACGAAGTCCAGGTAATCGGTGAACCGCCAGATCGGGCCCGGGTTCGGTCCACGCACCTCCATGTCGCAGTAGATCTCCTGCCCGTTGGACGGGTTGATCGCCTTCGCCCCGACGGTCTCGCACCGCCTGCCACCGAGTGAGTTCTCCACCCGAGTCATCCGGCTCGCATCGGTGGCTGCCGGGTGCCGGAACGGCTCTTGGCTGGGTGCCCAGTGGAAGGCGTCCGTCTGCAGACGCTGAGCGCACCACGCCCGGGTTCCGTTCTCGGTGTACGCCCACTCCCCCGGGGCCGGGCACGCGGTGTACATGATGATCCAGTTGGACGCGACATACTGCGGGTCCGGCGGCAGCGGAGGTGCGGGATACGCCCACTCGAGCGGGTACGGAAGGGCCGGAAGTGGGGCGGCTTCCGACCCCGCCGGGACGGGCACCGCCACAGGCGCGACGTCCGGCACCTGAACAGCGAATGGCCCGATGAGCACTTCTGCCGCCGATGCCGCGGGGGTCGCGCCTGCTGTCAGCGCAACGGCTGCGCCGGCTCCAGCCAATGCTCTCTTCGTTAGCGATCCCATGATTCCGGCTCCTTCGCTTGCCCACCCGAAGTGGGTCTTGCGACCAGTATGGCCGTTAACTTGCGGTCGTGAACCCCATTCTGCTGCCGCGTCGGTCGGTAGTTCGCGACGACGACAACAACTGCCGCCCCCCTACTGACCCGCCGCCTCCGGGCGCAGCCGAACCGGTGAGGTCAGCCGGAGAGTCGACGGAGCCAGTCGACGATCGCGCCGGCCAACTCGTCCGGGGCCTCCACCGGCAGCATGTGTCCGGTCTCCGGGATCTCGACGTAGGCCACGGGACCACCCGCGTCATCGTTTGCACCAGCACCAGCACCAGCTCCGGCACCGTTAGCCCCAGCACCGTTCGCCTCAGCCCACCGCCGCTGCTCCTCGGTAGGAACCACCAGGTCGTCCGACGCCCCCACGATCAGCACCGGGACACCAGCCTGCGCGGGGAACTCGCTGCGATCGGGCCGGGCGCCGATCGCCACCGAATGGGCGGCGAACCGCTCCGGCCCGTACACCTGTGCCGCGCGCAGCCGCTCGGCCCGGACTTCGGGATCGTGGCCGCGGTCGCTGTAGTACACCGCCTCCATGCCGTCGAGCGCGATCTCCTCGTACGCCTCCGGACTCAGGCCTGCAGCGCGGTCGGCCCGCGCCTTCGCCGACTCCGGGTCCTCAGCCCCCACCGGGGCTGTGACCAAGACGAGCCCGGCCAGCAGCGACGGGTGGCGCTCGGCTAGATGCATCGCCACCACGCCGCCGAGGGAATGCCCCACGACGACGCTGCCGGGAGCGACCCGGCCCGCCACCTCGTCGGCGAGCGCATCGAGGTCGGCCACGGCTGGAAGGTCCAGCGCCGTGGCGTGGACGCCGTCCGGCAGTGCGCGCATCACCGGCGCCCACGTCTGCGCGTCACCGTGGAGGCCGGGGAGGAGGACGAGGTCGGTCATGGCCGCGAGGCTACCCACCCTGATCGCGCTCCGCGCCCCGCTCCGTCACTCCTCGCACAGGCAGAACGGATGCCCCACCGGGTCGAGGTACACCACGAACCGCCCGTCGGGGCTGGGCTGGTGCTCGTGTCGGCGGGCGCCCGCGGCGAGGACGGCTGGCTCGGAGTCGGCGATCGAGTCCACGTAGAAGTCGAGGTGCACCTGCGTGGGGACCGGGCCATCGGGCCAGGTCGGGGCGCGGAAGTCGGGGACGGTCTGGCACGCGAGCGCGACCGCGCCCGGCTCGCCCTCCGGCGGCACGACGTCGACCCAGTCCGAGTACTCGGCGTCGTCGCGAATCCGCCAGCCGAGCATCGCTGCGTAGAACTCGGCGAGCTCTCGAGCGTCGGGGCAGTCGAGTGCGACGACCACACGCCGCGCGGTGATCCCAGCCATGGCACCGCGCTACGACCTGCACTCCAGGCGCCTCAAGCACTCACGGACCGAGGCTCCTCCCGGCGGCCGGAGCTGGGGCGCTCCCCCGGTGTGCTCTGAGAATCGGCGACGACGACGAGGGCCCGCCGCCACTTGAACCGCCCCGCCGCTACCTGCGCGGCGCCTGACCCAGGCGGGCATCACGACCCACATCGTGGAGATGGGCAAAAGCTGGGACACGCCGGGGCCGGACGGCAAGATCTTCTCGGGGATGCTCGATCCGGACAAGCGCTCCACCTGGCTCGCGGACACCACCAGCCAGCCGGTCAGCAATTTCATGGGCTTCGGGATCAACAAGAAGGTGGAGCGCTACGTCGGGGTCCTCGACGCCGAGAAGTTCTCGGGGGTCAAGGTGTACCAGGGCCGCGGTGTGGGCGGCGGCTCGCTGGTCAACGGCGGCATGGCCGTCACGCCCAAGCGCAGCCACTTCGAGCACATCCTCCCGAACGTCGATGCGGCCCAGATGTACGGCACCTACTTCCCCCGCGCGAACGCCGCCCTCGGCGTGAACGACATCGACCAGGCGTGGTTCGAGTCGAGCCCCTGGTACCAGTTCGCCCGCGTGGGCCGGAAGACCGCGCACCGCTCCGGGTTCGCCACGACCTTCGTGCCCAACGTCTACGACTTCGACTACATGAAGCGCGAGGCGGCGGGCACCGCGCAGGCCTCCGCGCTGGGCGGCGAGGTGATCTACGGCAACAACGCAGGCAAGAAGTCGCTGGACAAGACGTATCTGGCCCACGCCGCCGCCACCGGCCGGCTCACCATCTCGCCGCTGCACCGGGTCGCGGCAGTCACCCCGGCCACCGGGGGCGGGTACCGGGTGACGATCGAGCAGATCGACGAGCAGGGCGGGGTGATCGCCACCAAGAACGTCACCGCGGACCAGGTGTTCTTCGCCGCCGGCAGCATCGGGACCAGCAAGCTGCTCGTGTCGATGAAGGCGCAGGGCCTCCTGCCCAACCTGTCCAACCAGGTGGGCGAGGGCTGGGGCAACAACGGCAACGTCATGGTCGGGCGCGCGAATCACATGTGGGACGCCACCGGCTCCAAGCAGTCGACCATCCCCACCCTCGGGATCGACAACTGGGCCGACCCCACCGCGTCGATCTTCGCCGAGATCGCTCCCCTGCCGGCCGGGCTCGAGACCTACGTGAGCCTGTACCTGGCGATCGCCAACAACCCCGAGCGGGCCCGCTTCCAGTTCAACTCCGCCACCGGCAAGGTCGACCTGACCTGGAGCGTGTCCCAGAACCAGCCGGGCATCGCCATGGCCAAGAGGGTGTTCGACAAGATCAACAAGAAGGAGGGCACCATCTACCGCACCGATCTGTTCGGCGTGTACAAAACCTGGGGAGACGACTTCACCTACCACCCCCTGGGCGGCTGCCTGCTCGGCAAGGCCACCGACAACCACGGGAGTCTCCACGACTACCCCGGCCTCTACGTGGTGGACGGGTCCCTCGTTCCTGGCAACGTGGGCGTCAACCCCTTCGTTACCATCACCGCGCTCGCGGAACGGAACATGGACGCGATCGTCGCTAACGACTTGCAGTAGGCGCCTACGGCGGGTTCGAGCGCCAGCACGCCGAACTGCTGCGCTGTTAGACGATTCCGACATCGCAGACAATTAGGTGGCGAGTGACGCCGGAGCGGACCTCGTCGAGCAACGTGCGGCGCCCGCGGTGAGGCTGCACGACAACGATCTGCCAGACTCTAGCAACTAGGATTCCGGGTATGTCCCGAATCTTCATGTCCAAGGCCGACATCTCAGACGCGGAGGAGGAGGCCGTAAGCCGCGCTATCCGCTCCGGCTGGGTCGCACCTCTTGGGCCAGAGGTCGACGCCTTCGAGGTCGAGATTGCCGAGCGAGTGGGCGTCGCAAAGGCGCTAGCGCTTTCTTCAGGGACTGCCGCCCTACACCTCGCGCTGCTTCATCTGGGCGCCCGTCCGGGCGTCGCGGTTGTCGTTTCGTCGATGACGTTCGCCGCGTCTGCAAATGCCATCGCGTACACGGGCGCCGACCCGGTCTTCGTTGACTCGCGCGACTCGGATGGCAACGTCTCCCCCGATCTCCTATTCGAGTCGATCGACACGCTGCGCGCCGGGGGCACCGAGGTCATCGGCGCCATGACGGTCGACCTCATCGGCCGGCCCTGCGACTACTCGGTCATCGAGGCCGGACTGGAGGAGCGCGGGGTTCCGTTGCTCGAGGATGCCGCCGAGGGCCTCGGCGCCTACCACCGTGGGAAGGCCGTCGGAAGCTTCGGCCGTGCCGCAGCGCTTTCCTTCAACGGAAATAAAATTATGACTACGTCCGGGGGCGGCATGTTGCTGTCCAACGACGAGGAGCTAGTTGACCGCGCCCGGTACCTTTCCACCCAGGCCCGTCAGCCGGTCTCCTGGTACGAGCACACGGAGATCGGCTACAACTACCGGCTCTCCAACATCCTTGCCGCGATCGGCCGCGCCCAGCTCTCCCGACTCGACGGCATGATCGCGCGCCGCCGCGAGTTGCGCCGTCGGTACATGGAGGTGCTAGGCGACCTCGATGTCCACTTCCTCGGAACCGCCGACACCGACGGCGACGACGTGGAGAACTGCTGGCTCACGGGCATCGTCCTCGGCGACTCCATCGACCTCACCCCAGACGACGTGCAGGTAGAAATGAACGCCCGCGACATCGAGGTCCGCCACCTGTGGAAGCCGATGCACCTGCAGCCAGTGTTCGCCAACGCGCGCCGCTTTGTCGACGGCACCTCAGAGCGGCTCTTCCGTCGCGGCCTAACGCTACCCAGCGGCTCGGAGATCTCGGACGCCGACGTCGAGCGTGTCGTCGGCGCGATCCACGATGTCCTCACGGGGGCCTAAGCCGTGGGCTACGACAACGCAAAGAGGGTGATGGACCTCGCCGCCGGGGTACCCCTTTTCCTCGTGACGCTCCCGGTCCAGGCGGTGGCCGCCCTGGCGATCCTCGTGACGATGGGCCGTCCGATACTCTTCACCCAAACCCGCCCGGGGCTCCACGGCAAGCCTTTCGCCATGCGCAAGTTCCGGACGATGCACCCGGAGGACCCCGCGAAGGGCTGGACCGACGACGCCTCCCGGCTCACCCCGGTCGGGCGTTTCCTCCGTTCGACGAGCATCGACGAGCTCCCGACCATCTGGAACATCGTCGACGGCAACCTCAGCCTCGTCGGACCGCGCCCCCTGCTCATGCGCTACCTCGACCGCTACTCCCCGGATCAGGCCCGCAGGATGGAGGTCAAGCCCGGTCTCACCGGACTCGCGCAGGTCTCCGGCCGTAACGCCCAGAAGTGGGAGGAGCGCCTCGCGTACGATGTTGAGTACGTCGACAACCGCTCGCTGGCGCTTGACCTCAAGATCTTGTGGCGGACGGTGCAGGTGGTGCTCCGCCGGGACGGCGTGAGCGCCGACGACCACGCGACGATGCCGGAATTCCTCGGCACCCCTTCCCCCACCGAGACGCAGGAATTCGACCGATGACCAATCTCCTGCTTTCCTGCTCGGGGCGCCGCACGACCCTGCTTGCGCACCTTCTGGACGCCGCCCATGCGCGTGGCGGCGAGGTTTGGGCCGGCGACATGAACCACCTGGCCCCTACTCTGCAGCTTGCCGACCACGCAGTCCGGCTCCCGTCCGCCACGAGCGACGAGTACGTGCCGACACTTCTCGACCTGGTGCGTGCACACGACATTTCGCTTATCGTCCCCACAATCGACCCGGAGCTGCCCGTGCTAGCGGCGGCAGCAGACGAGTTCGCGACGGCGGGCTGCACCGCGCTCGTGTCGACGGCGGAGTTCGTCGAGGCGACTGGCGACAAGTGGGTTTTTTACGAACGCTTCTCCGAGCTGGGCATCCGCACGCCCCGCTCATGGATCCCTGAGACGGTCGACCCTGCGTCGATGCCGGAAGAGCTCTTTCTCAAGCCCCGGTGCGGCAGCGCGAGTAAGGGCATCCGCGGGCTCACACGTGACGACCTCGCCGAGGGCTTCGAGGGCGACGACAACCCGATCATCCAAGAACGAATCGACGCCGAGGAGGTGACGATCGACGCCCTACTCGGCCTCGACGGCGAGCCGGTCCACTACGTCCCGCGCCGCAGGATTCGGACGATGTCCGGCGAGTCGATCCAGGGAGTCACCCTCCCGCGCGAGGGCTTCGAACCGTGGATCGATGAGGTACTTGCCGCGTGCCGCGAGCTAGGCGCCCGCGGTCCGATAACGCTGCAGGCTTTCGCCACGGCGGACGGACCCCTGCTCTTCGAGATTAACCCCCGCTTTGGCGGAGGCTTTCCCCTCGCGCACGCCGCGGGCGGCCGGTACCCGGAGTGGATCCTCGACTTCCTGGACGGCCACGCTCTGGCACCCCGCATTGGCGAGTACGAGGTGGGCCTCTACATGACGCGCTACAACACGGAGATCTTCACGTCGGAGCTGCCGTGGTAATCCACTGTCCGTGGCGGGTGATTGTGTGGGATCTCGATGACACGCTGATCCTCGAACGGGACTTCGTCCGCAGCGGATTCCGCGCGGTCGCGGCCCACGTGGCCGGGCGGTGCGCGGTGGACGCCGGAGCGGTCTCGGATTTCCTGTGGTCCGGCTTCGAGTCGGGGGTGCGCGGCAACGCATTCGACCGGGTCCACGAACACTTCCCCGAGACGCGGTCGATCCCGGTGGCAGCGATAGTCGAGGCCTATCGCACCCACTGCCCCGACATCCAAATCACGGACGAAGCCCTCTCAATCCTGCGCCGCCTCCGGCAAGCCGGCGCGGCCCAGGCTGCGATCACCGACGGCCCGCTGGCGGGTCAGCGGTCGAAGGCCGACGCCGTCGGCCTGAACGACCTCATCGATCTCGTCGTCTTCACCGACGAGTGGGGGCGTGAGTTCTGGAAGCCGCATGATCGGGCGTTCCTCACCGTCCAGGAGCGATTTGGGGCCGCGCCCGGCGACTGCGTCTACATCGGCGACAACCCCTCGAAGGACTTCGTGTCGCCGCGCGCGCTGGGCTGGGGGTCGATCCGGCTACGCCGTGATGGCCAGTTGCACGCGGCGCTCGAGGACGGCACACCCGCCGAGCTAACCGCCCGCGGCTGGAACGAGTTGGCCGAACTGCTCGGCGTCGGGGAGGAGACCATATGAGGATTGGCGTCATCACCCAGTGGTACCCGCCGGAGAACGTGTGGGTGCCCAAGGCCCTCGTCGACGGGCTGCGTGCGCAGGGTCACGAGGTCACCGTCGTCACCGGCGCACCCCACTACCCCACCGGCACGGTCGCCGAGGGGTACCGAGCCGACCGCTTCCGCACTGAGACTATCGACGGAGTGACCGTTCACCGGGTGCCCGAGTTTCCGTACCGCGGCACCGGCATGGTCGGCCGGTTGGCCGGGTACGCGAGTTTCGCGCTAGCCGCCTCGGTCCGCGCGGTGACCGCGCTCGGCTCGATGGACGCGGTCGTCGTCTACGACTCCCCCGCCACAGCGGCCCTGCCGGCGATGGTGCTGCGGACGCTGCGTCGCGTGCCGTTCGTCCTGCAGGTGCAGGACATCTGGCCGGACTCTGTGATCGACGCCGGCTTCGTCCACGGCTCGGCCAAGCTCCGCGCCATCCGCACCGCCCTGGGCGCCTTCGTGTCCGCGTCGTATCGGATGTCCTCGCACGTCACGGTCATCACCCCGAGCGCGGTCAACCTGCTCGCATCGCGTGGGGTCCCCAGGGACAAGCTCTCGCTGGTCTACAACTGGATCGACGACCCGGCCAGGGAGCTTGAGCCCGAGGGCGTCACCCCGCTGCGGGTCCGCATCGGCGCCAGGGACGACGACCGCGTATTCCTCTACGCGGGAGCCATGGGACCACCGCAGAACCTCGGGCATCTCGTCGATGGTTTTGTCGCCGCCGGACTCGGGACGTCTGCGCACCTCGTGCTCTTGGGGCCGGGGGTCGAGCACAACACACTTGCCGGACGAGCCGCCGACCTGCCGACAGTGCACGTCCTCGATCCGGTGCCCATCACCGAGGCCAACGTCTTACTGAGGGAGGCGACGGCCGGCATCGTGTCGCTCGCCGACACCCTGCTGCACCGTGCGACCTTCCCCAGTAAGGTCCAGGGGATGTGCGCGCTCGGGGTGCCGGTTCTCGCGGTGGCGCCGGGAGATGTCGGGCGCTTCGTGATCGAGCACGGGGCGGGGATGGCGGTGTCTCCGGGTTCCATCGCCGAGGTCGCGGAGGCGTTCCGCTCCCTGGCCGCCGCCGGGCGCCTGGAGGTCGAAGGCTTCGCCGCTCGATCCCGCGCCGCCTACGAGGCCGAGTTCACCGAGTCCGTGGGCGGGGCGAGGATTATCGCCGCACTGACGGCCTCCCGCCAGTCCTGAAGCGGCGCTAGCCCGCAGGCCGCCCATTCCGTGGAGGAGAGAACGGAGAACGCGGGCCGCGGCGCCGCGCGCGGGAAGTCCGCTGTCGAGCACGGCTTCACTCGCTCAGGGTCGGCCCCGATCTCCTCGAAGACGGCCCGAGCCAGGTCACACCAAGTGGCCCGGCCGGCGCCCGCCGCGTGCACGGTCCTGCCTCGTGCCGTATCGGTCCGGTCGGCCTCGAGTATTCCGACGGCGAGGTCGCGGGCGAACGTCGGGGAACCCATCTGGTCGTCGACGACGGTGAGCGTCTCGTGGGACTTTTCCAGCCGCGTCATAGTCGTGACGAAGTCGTCACCGGACAACCCCAGCCACTCTCGAGATGGCCCCGTGTAGACCCAGGCTGTCCTCACGATCGTGGCCTCAGGGCACGCCTCGCGCACCGCGTGCTCGCCGGCGAGCTTGGTGATCCCATACACCGACTGCGGCACGGTCGGGTGATCCACTGCGAGCGGCTCCTCGAGGATCGTCGGCTCGCCGAAGACGTAATCGGTACTGATGTGAAGCAACCGCGCGCCGGACGTAGCTGCCGCCTCGGCCACGTGCGCCGCACCGTCGCGGTTGATCGCCATCGCGCCGTCGGGCTCGTCCTCGGCACGATCGACGGCCGTATGCGCCGCGGCGTTTATCACCGTCGTCGGCTTCAATTCGGTGACGAGGTCGAGAACCGCTCCGCGATCCGTTATATCGAGGTCCTCGCGCGAGACCGTCCATACGTCGTCTGGGGCGAGGTGAGCAAGCCAGCGGGCGACCTGCCCGTTGCCGCCGGTGAGGAGGATCATCGGGCTGTCTCCCCCTCGCGGTCGAGGAGGTCGAGCAGGTACCGCCCGTAACCGGACTTGACGAGCTTTTCCGCACGCGTACGAAGCTCGCCGGCGTCGATGAAGCCGCCGCGCCAGGCGACTTCCTCGGGGCAGCCGATCTTCAGCCCCTGCCGCTGCTCGATCGTGCGTACGTAATTGCCGGCGTCGAGGAGCGACCCGTGCGTGCCGGTGTCCAGCCACGCGGTCCCCCGAGGGAGCACCTCGACGTGGAGTTTGCCTGCCTCCAGGTAAGCCTTGTTGACGTCGGTGATCTCGTACTCACCGCGCGCGGAGGACCTGAGGTTTCGGGCGATCTCAACGACGTCATTATCGTAGAAGTACAACCCGGGCACCGCGAAGTTCGACTTCGGCTCCACAGGCTTCTCCTCCAGCGAGACCGCCTTGTAGTCGGCGTCGAACTCCACGACCCCATAGTCCTCCGGGTTGGACACCCAGTAGGCAAACACGGCGCCGCCGTCCACGTTTGCGTAGCGCCTGAGCTGCGAGCCCATGCCCGGTCCGTAGAAAATGTTGTCCCCGAGGACGAGTGCCGCATGGTCGGTGCCGATGTGGTCAGCGCCGAGGACGAATGCCTGGGCGAGGCCGTCCGGGGAGGGCTGCCGCACGTAGCTCAAGTTAATACCGAACTGCGAACCGTCGCCGAGGAGCCGCTGGAAGGCCTCGGCGTCGTGTGGGGTGGTGATGACGAGGATGTCGTCGATTCCCGCGAGCATGAGCGTGGAGAGTGGGTAATAGATCATCGGCTTGTCGTAAACCGGCACCATCTGCTTGCTCGCGCCCAGCGTGATGGGATGAAGTCGGCTGCCGGTGCCACCGGCGAGGACAATGCCCTTCACCTCAAGTCACGCCATCCTGGTCGCGCGGAGCTCGTCTACGTACGCAGTCACGGTGTCCAGGGTCGGCAGCAGGCCCAGATCCTTCGCCTTGGCGAGGGTCGGCGCCTTCTGGTCCTTGTCGGACAGCTGGTAGGTGAGCGGCGTCCCGTCGCGTCCGGTGGTCGGCCAGTCGATGCCGATGTCAGGGTCTAGCGGATGGACGCCGTGCTCATGCTGGGGGGCGTAGCCCTCACTACACACGTAGACTGCTACGGACTCCGCCTCGAGGGAGAGGAACGCGTGCCCTAGTCCCTCCGAGAGGTAAACGGCCCTCCGGTCGACATCGTCAAGGAGGACGGAGTCCCACTGCCCAAAGGTGGGGGAACCGACTCGGATGTCGACGACGACGTCGAAGATGGCGCCGTGCGGGCAGGTCACGTACTTGGCCTGGCCCGGTGGGACGTCAGCGAAGTGGATCCCCCGTAGCACTCCGGCGGCGGAAACGGACATATTTGCCTGCGCGAGGCGCAGGGAGTGCCCAGTCTCATCCCCGAACGCAGGTGCATTAAACCACTCCAAGAAAGTGCCACGGGAGTCACCGAACTGCTTGGGCGTGAACACCCAAGCACCCGGGATGGATAGTGCTTCGATCACTTAATCACCTTCTCGCGGGTCGCGTAGGCGGCTTCGACCGCTGCCTTCCGCGGCTCCCACCAGCACCGATTATCCTTGTACCAACGGATGGTATCGGCGAGACCCAAACGGAAGTCGGTGAAACGGGGAGCCCACCCCAGTTCCTCTCGAAGGGTCGTCGCGTCGATAGCGTAGCGCAGGTCGTGGCCAGGACGGTCAGTGACGTGGTCGAAGTCATCTGCATCGCGACCCATGAGCTCGAGAATGGCGCGGACGACGGTGACGTTGTTCACTTCACTGTTCGCGCCTATGAGATAGGTACGGCCGATTTCACCCTTGTCGATAATCGTCCACACTGCGGAGTTGTGGTCGTCGACGTGAATCCAGTCACGTACGTTCAGACCGGCGCCATAGAGTTTGCACCGCTCGCCGACGAGCAGGTTAGTGATCTGCCGAGGGATAAACTTCTCGACATGCTGATAGGGACCGTAGTTGTTAGAGCAACTGGAGATAGTGGCCCGCAGCCCGAATGATCGAACCCAGGCCCGGACTAGTAGGTCCGAGCTCGCCTTAGTCGATGAGTAGGGGCTCGAGGGGCTGTACGGAGTCAACTCGGTAAACTTCGCCGGGTCGTCGAGCTCAAGGTCGCCGTACACCTCATCGGTGGATATGTGATGTAGGCGCACGTCATGCTTCCGGCACGCCTCAAGGACGTTGTAAGTGCCGATTATGTTGCTTTTTACAAAGGGCCAGGGGCTGTGCAGCGAGTTGTCATTGTGCGACTCCGCAGCGAAGTGCACGACGAGGTCGCTGGCCGAAACTGCCCGATCGGCGATCTCGGCGTCAGCGAGGTCCCCCCGAAGCACTTCCACGCCAGGGAAACGGGCGGTGAACCCCTCGATATCCGCAGCGTAGTTGCCGACGTCGAGAACTGTGACGGTGGCGTCGGGACGATCCCGCAACGTCAAATTCACGAAGTTCGAGCCGATGAAACCGGCACCGCCGGTGACAAGGATGCGCATTCCCCACACCTTACCGAGATACGCCACTCAAGCATGCCAGCTACCGCGATTAGCCCCGCTGATTCACGGGCCGGTGTGACTGCTGCTGCAGGTGATGGCGGGCTTGTCTTGACGCAAAGGGCCCTTCCGGATCCGGAATGCGTGGCGGGGGCTCTCTGAGTGCGCGCTGATGCGGAGTCGAGGGGGTCCTCAGGCGTGTGAATTGCATGTTCCTACGCCTTGCATCGAACCGACTTCCATTCTTACCCGGCAATCGGCAGATGTCCGTGGGTTAACGGGGCTAGTGACGCGCTCGGCGCACTGCTGGCACTGTGACCAGCGATGATCATCCTGGAGCGACACGAGACGGCGCAACTTGCGGAAGTCAGCCCAGGTCAGATCAGAGTCCGACTGTCCGGCCCATTTCGGGGCAGCTATCCGTCGCATTTCTCCACGAACTCCTGCTTTGCGCACATGCGGCCAAAAGTCTGCGAACGGGACCGTGGTCACGTCATGTGGCGCCGCGCCGACCATTACGCCAACCCGTTAGATTTTGCCCGCGCGGAATGGCTCTGGGAGTGGCTGCGCTCAGCGGCTGATGAAGTCAATAATAGCGGGCCCGATCCGAGGGTCTATATCATCTTCGAATTTCCGTGCAAACAGTATGTCGTCCGGCGATTTCTTTAGTTCCTCCAAGTCGCTCATTGTCCAAGTGTATGGGGAGTTTCGGCTTCTCCTCTCCCAGTCTATGTAGCGGAGATTCCCAGCAATGCCGTCTTCAAATTTGTACAGCCTACCTTGAAGTCCTCTGTCCATCAGAAAAGTTTGCAGAAACACTTCATCGCATACAAGAGTCTTTCTGTATCGGTGTACGATTTGCGCTCGTTCCGAACTCAGCAGTTCGGCAACGTCACGAGGAAGCGACCACCAAGTTGAGCCGTGGTAAGCGCGTACCGCGCGGTCCCTTCGGACTCCAAGCGCAAGTTGCAGTCGGGCGATTAGTTGATTTATGGCGCGGAGTTTTCGATCCGAATGGAATCGCGGGTTATTTACAAACGGATGGAATACTTGTGATTTATACTCGCCCCACCAGTAGTTTTCGGGTGCGTACTGCACGAAGATCTTCTTTGAGTTCTGGCGCAGGAAGCTGGTGATATGCTCGTGGCTTTTTATCGGCAAATCTGTTCCAGACAATAGATGAACTATGTCCCATTCGTGGTCCAAGGCGACGTGCAGGGTGTTGAGGATCGCCTCAATAAACGTATTGCTTCCCCAGTTGCTTTCGTAACGGGGGGCAAGACGTAGCTCGGCATGTGCTGGCAAATAGAGCTGTCTGATCAGCGCGTCTCCAGCCTTTTTGTCCACATGTAGAAAGACGCTGTTTCCCTCGTGGTCAAGCGCGCGAAGGAGGCGGTTCAGTTCGGTTGGCCGATTATAGGCGGTCACTATATGGCATTGCTTCATCAAACTGCGCCTCAATTCACTTAGAACTTTATTGGATTGCAAGTTCGCTTACACTCCGCCGGGTGTGGGGCGCTGACCGGCGCACGTTTGTGGCGGATGTTTCAAGCCTACATCCGCGGCTCACGACTGGGTTCGGGCCCGATGGCAACTCCGTGGGCGAACCGCCCCAGGTTTTCCGCCGAGGGGCTGGTGCACGAGTAGGCGACATCGTCCGCGACGACTCAGTGCGCGTCGCCCTGGCCCGTGAAGAGGGTGTGACGCTCGAGCAGATCGCCGCCGACCTCGGGATCCACCCCATGACGTTGCAGAAGTAGATTCGCAAGGCCGACGCCGAGGCCGGAGTCAAGGGCGGCACCACGTCGGCGGAATCCCAGGAGCTGCGCGAGGCCAAACGCAGCGTTCAACTGTTGGAGGAGGGAGAACGAGATCCTGCGCCGAGCTGCCGCGTACCTGTCCCAGGCGAACTTGCCGGGAAAAGGTGGTACCCGCTCGTGAACGAGCTCGCCGCTGACGCAATCCCCGTCGCGGTGGCGTGCCGGGTACTCAAGATCCTCGCTAGCCTTACCGCCGGTGGCTCAAGAACCCGGTCACCGACGCCGAGCTCGCCGAGGCGCACCGGGCCAACGCCCTGTTCGACGCCCACCGCGAAGACCGGGGATTCGGCTACCGCTACCTCGCCGTCGAGGCCGAAGCCGCGGGCGAGAAGATGTGCCGGCGGACGGCCTGGCGGATCTGTTCCGCCGGCGACTGGACCAGCGCCATCGGCAAGAAAGGCCGGGGCCAACACCGCAAGGCCGGCCCGCCAGCGCACGACGATCTGGTCGAGCGGGACTTCACCGCGACCGGTCCGAACGAGCTCTGGCTGACCGACATCACTGAGCACTGGACAGCCGAGGGCAAGCTTTACCTGTGCGCGATCAAGGACGTCCACTCGGGCCGGATAATCGGGTATTCGATCGACTCGAGATTGAAATTCCGCCTGGCGGTCAACGCGTTTGCCAGCGCCGTCGCCAGACCCGAGTTTCACATGTTTAGTGCTTGAACGGCGGGCGATGTCGGGGAACTCCACCAGATGGATCGTCTATCGCACTGCAGCAATCGGTAGGCGCCTCCCTGGACAAGCACTATCCGCCAGTCCTCCTCGGGCCTCGATTGAACTCGAAAAGCAGTATAGGTCACGGACTTAGTGCTCGGTTTCCGACACACCCAAGCCCCTCTACCTGCAGCGATAGCCCCGGCATCCGACAAATAGCTATCACCATGTGCAACTCAGGCCAGACGAGGCGGGGTGACCGGCTGCGTTCTGCCCAGCGATAAAGGATCGCAATTCCGCTCGAAAAGGACGCAGATTGCGGGCCCTTCCGGTTTTAGAGTGCGTTGATCCGTGCCTGGACTTGGCCGGAGTGGATGAGTGATCGCAGGATGTAATGGCCGAGGTTGCGGAAGCCGAGGGCGATCCCGCGCAGGTGCTCGAGCCGTCCGTTGATGGCTTCGACGGGGCCGTTGGAGGCGCCCACATCGAAGTAGGCGAGGATCTCGCGGTGTCTCTCCCACAAGGATCGGCCGAGTTGCGCGAGCTCCGGCAGTTCGGTGGGTACACCGGCCCGGATCGACTTGAGGAGCTTGTACATCGCGATCTTGCCGTCCCGCCGCCGCAGTTGATCGTAGGCGTCGATCAGGCCTTGGTAGACGCCGTAAGTGACCTCTACAGCCGCGTGGGCGTCGTTGGCGATGAACGCCTTCCAGAGCCGGATCTTCTGCTTGTCGGTCAACAGCTCTTGCCTGGTCAGGAGGGGCCGGCGAATCCCGTACAGCGGATCGCCGGCCCGGCCCCGGTGTCCGGTGGTGGCCTGTTGGATGCGCTGGCGGCACACGGTGAGCTTGTCTGCGGCCAGGTGCACGACGTGGAAGGGGTCCATCACCGTACGAGCCGCAGGCACGGCCTTGGCGGCGGCGGAGTGGTAGCCGGCGAACCCGTCCATGGTGACGACCTTGATGCGGTCGCGGAACGCCCGGTCACGAGCGTCGAGCCAGTCGGTCATGGCTTTCGCCGAGCGGCCCTGGACCATGTCCAGCAGGCGGGCCGGGCCGGTGCCATCGACCACCGGGGTGAGGTCGACCAGCACGGTCACGAACGAGCTGCTGCCATCGCCGCGGACATGCTTCCACCTGTGCTCGTCCACCCCGAGCACGCGTACGCCCTCGAGGTGGCCGGGCTGGTCGTAGACCAAGGTTCGGATCTTCGAAATCGCCAGGTCATTGACCAGGTCCCAGCCCAGGCCGAGGGCCTTGGCCACCGCGGACACGCTGGTGCGGTCGATCGCCAGGCGTTGCAGGATCCAGCGGGTGCACCGGCGGGTGGTCTTAGCCCGCGGCTCGGCCAGAAACGGCATGCGTTGCTGGAAGATCCTCGTGCCGCAGTCGGTATTGCCGCAGATGAATCGCGGTACGCGCACATGCAGTCTGGTGGGATGCCCGACGATGGGGAGATCAGTGACCTTGCGCTCGACGTGGTCCCGCAGGCGCCCCGCGACCCCGCACTCGCCGCACTTCAGGTCAAGCGTGACCGGGGAGCAGAACAGGTACGTGAACTCCCCGGCGACCGCGGCGTCGGTGATGGTCACCCCGAGTTCGACGGTGCGGCAGATGGTGTCGGCAAGCAGGCTGGCGGTAGCGTTCAAAGTGGGTCCTGGGGTGTTCGATGCGCGGGGTGAGAACCTGCATCTTCACACGCCCCAGGACCCCCTCATTCGTGCTTCACCGCGTCAGCCGCGAGCCCCGCTACGCACTCCGGGTCCGGAAGAGCCAGATTGCGATCACTCGTCACGGGCTGACCGGCTCGATGGACAGGGGCGACGCGTGCAGGGACAACGCGGCCATGGAGAGCTTCTTCTCGCTGGTCAAGAACAACGTCCTCGACCGCCGATCATGGGCCACCAGAGAGGAGCTCTGGGCCGCCATCGCGCACTGGATTGAACGCCGCCGCAGACGGCAAGACTACCTCGGCAGATTGACTCCCGATCGAATTCGAGACCATCATGACCGACGAGGCTCTTCAGACCGCGTGACTAACCCTGTCACCTAACCGTGCACCAGCCCCGTGCACACGACCATCGAGACCAGACCAAAGCGGCTAATAAGTCGACTGTTGCGCGACAACCTCGTCAGCTAAAGCCAACGCGCATCATTCTGCTGGCGGTTTGTCGATCTCCCAATCGTTTCTTTGATGTCTACCTATTTTTCAAAAAGAAGCGTGATCAACAACGGGCCTCGACGCGACCAACACGATGTGAGACGTCAGCTAACCCCGATAAACGCGCTTTGTCTGCGCTCTCCACCTCCATGCGACGGTACGATCGGTTCCGCGCCTCGAGTTCTCATGCAAGCGTCAAACCAAGTTCAGGGTTGACGGCGCCGCTTTGGCCCCCACCCCCGCGCAGGGGGCGAGGACGGCAATGTGCTCTGTCCGAACTTCCGAGGCGATGCGTATCCTCGCTTTCGGGGCGCGCCCAAGTAGTCGTATTTACGGGGCCAAGCAGACGAGCGGACTAGATAGGGCAGTTAGACGTGGCAAAATTTCAGAGTCGCGCATCTCGGGTCATTCGTACTCGCGCAATCACCAGCGTAGTCATACTCACAGCAATCATCCTCACGGCTATTCTAAGGTGGGATGATAACCGGGTCAGTGTCGGAACGAGCCCGCCGCTTGAATTGACCTCTGGAAAACTCGCCGACCCGTCACAATCAGTTCGGCTGCTGGTTATCGGTGATTCTACCAGCAACGATGCCGACGAATGGGTATCACTAACGGCACAGCATCTAGCCGATAGCAAAGGGCGCATGGTGGCCATGACCACTTGGGAACCAGATACCGAGAGATTCGGCCGAGAAATAATCCTCGCAGGCTCAGGAAGACCAATCACCATCATCAACTTCAGCTCGCCGGGCGCGACCCCACCCTACAACCTCCTTCGGCTAAGTAAGGTTGCAGCCGACCGTCCGGACCTGGTCATCGTCAACCAAGGTCACAATTCGCCCGACGTCGAAGCAGAAGTGGGCGCGCTAGTAACGGAGCTACGCCAGCTCTGGCCACAGCCACCCGAGATCGCAGTAATTGACCAGAATCCTCGCACTGACGACCCCAACCAGTCACAAGCGGCGGCCGTAGGCATGGATGCTCTGGCCGACTCGCATCCCTACATTGAACTCGTAGACGTGCGGTCCGCATTCCGATCAAACGGTGGTGCTGAGTTGCTGACGGACGGTTTGCACCCGAATTCGGAGGGGTCCCACCTGTGGGCTCGTACGGTATGGGCCGCTCTGGGGATAAGTTGAATAATGCCCACGCGGCAGTCGAACTGTGGGGCCTATGCCTGCGAGTAACCCACACCTCGTGTGGATTTCCGCAAGCGGCTCGACCCGAGATGCTAGCAGGTAGATTTTTGGCTGGTGCCGACGCGGGAAGTTTTCCCTGCGCGCCGCGTAGCAGTTCAACTATTCATACTAGGAGTACGCTCGGACGGTAGGCGGCAATGCACCGCTACGCTGCAGCCGGCAGCAAATACACGCAGAGTTCCCGTCGCCCTGCTGCTCTTTGAGTTTTATATCTGCAACACTGGACCAGCCGCTGGAGTGAGCACAACGAGCAGGACATCTAGCGACGTCTTCGGCTGTCCGGCCGCCGGGCGGGCCGCCAGAAGGGGTACGCCGCACACCCTTCTGGGCACGCCCGCCCCGGCCGTGGTCGGTTTGCAGTTATGGTTGAGGTGGTCAGCCTAATGGGCTCCGCTGCTCGACGGCCACGCACGGGCTAGGACTCGCAACGATCAGAGTTGCGTATCCACTGTCTGGGTGCTCCGTGAGAATCTGGAACGCTTGTCTCGCTCGCGGGCCACCAAATCGATCCTCGATAATTGGAAGGACATTATGACTGCTCTCTCCGGAGCTACTGTCGCAATCACAGGAGGGACGGGGTCCTTCGGATCAACTATGGCTCAGCATCTTCTCCGTAAGGACGTTTCGGCGGTCCACATCCTGAGCCGTGACGAAGCTAAGCAGGACGAGATGCGGTCGCGCCTCGACGAACCTCGGCTAAAATTCTTCCTCGGCGATGTACGCGACATTCAGAGTGTAGAAAACGCTTTCGCGGGCGTAGATTATGCATTCCACGCGGCAGCCTTGAAACAGGTCCCATCGTGTGAGTTCTTTCCTGATCAGGCAGTGAAAACTAACGTCGACGGCAGCGCAAACGTTATCCGCGCAGCGCACAAGCTTGGCGTGGCGTCAGTCGTTTGCTTATCGACAGACAAGGCCGTCTACCCAGTAAACGCCATGGGAATGTCAAAGGCGCTAATGGAGAAAACAGCACAGGCGTTCGCGCGAAACCACCCCGAGTCCCACACAACCGTGTCAGTCACTAGGTACGGCAACGTGATGTACTCTCGGGGTTCCGTGATTCCGCTCTTCGTCCGTCAGCTTCGGGAAGGACGACCGATGACTGTAACAGACGGTACAATGACCAGGTTTTTAATGAGCTTGCAGGAGTCCGTCGATCTTGTTGAGCACGCCTTTTTCAATGCTGAGCCGGGCGATTTGTTCGTCAAGAAAGCACCTGCGTGCACGGTCGAGACCTTAGCCCGGGCTACCGCTAAAGTCCTGGGCTTCGAAGATCCAGCGATTGTGAATATCGGCGTCCGGCACGGCGAAAAGCTGTATGAAACTCTACTGTCTAGAGAAGAGATGGCAAAAGCAACCGATCAGGGTGACTATTTTCGTGTGCCCCTTGACGCGCGATCGCTTCAATACTCCGTTTACGTTGACCAAGGCGATTCAGAAGCGCGCGAAGCGAAAGACTTCGATTCGAACAACACCGACCAGCTTTCCATTGACCAAGCTGCGGAGCTAATTGCCGACCTTCCGGAAATGCAGAACGTGGTAACGGAGCTCAACCAGTGAAGGTACTCATCACCGGGGCGTCGGGTTTTCTCGGCTGGCATACTCGCCTCCGCATCGCCGCGCTCACTGACCACCAAGTCCTAACCGCAAGTCGCGAGAACTGGGATATCCTTGATGAGCTCGTAGCGAACGCTGACGCCGTGATACACCTTGCCGGCGTCAATCGAGCGGCCACTGAAGATGCGGTGGAGCGCGGCAATCTTAGATTGGGCGCGGATCTGGCCCGAGCCATCACTCTCGCAAACAAGCCGCTGCGAGTCGTCATGTCTGGAACCATCCAAGTTACCCGCGACAATGCGTACGGTCGAGGTAAGTTCGGCGGGCTTCGACAGATTGAAAACGCGACCGTGGCAGCGGGCGGCCACTTCGTCGACGTTTGTCTCCCTAATCTATTTGGCGAACACGGCAAGCCGAATTACAACTCGTTCGTCGCTACATTTGTCGAAGCAATTGCATTGGGGAATCGTCCAAAGATCGACGATAATACTGTCGAGCTGCTTCACGCTCAAGACGCGGCGCAGTCCTTAATAGATGCGTTGAGCGTCCACGAAGTGCGCACTCGACCCATCGGGCAGGAAGTAGCCGTCTCTCGAGTGTGGGACTTGCTCGAGGAGTTTCACAGTTCGTATGCGTTGACCGGTGAAATCCCGAGCCTCACAACGAAGTTTCGGATTGACCTATTCAATTCATACCGGGCGGCGCTATTCCCCCAAAATTATCCAATCGCCTTGGTTCCTCACTCAGACGCGAGAGGGTCGTTCGTCGAAACAGTACGATGCCGCGGCGGCGAGGGCCAGGCATCATTCAGCACTACCGAACCGGGCGTCACCCGTGGCGAGCACTACCATCTCACGAAGGTTGAACGTTTCGTGGTAATTCAGGGTGAAGCCCGAATTAGTCTTCGAAAGATGTTTACCGACCAGGTCATCGATTTCGATGTCAATGGTAGCCGTCCTGTAGCTATCGACATGCCCGTCGGCTGGGTTCACAATATATCTAATACGGGAAAAGGTCAGTTGTTCACCCAATTTTGGAGTCACGAACTCTTCCGCCCACAGGCGCCCGACACCTTCCCCGAGGCTGTACGTATCGAAAGCGGGGACCTCTCCCGATGAAGGTTATGACCGTAGTGGGCACGCGCCCCGAGATCATACGGCTCTCACGTGTCATCCACCGTCTCGACACCACCGAAGGCATCGAGCACGTCCTGGTTCACACCGGCCAAAACTACGACTACACCCTCAATCAAATATTTTTCAAGGACCTCGGGCTGCGTCAGCCTGACCATATATTAGGCATCGACACCACAAGCGTCGGAGCCGTATTAGGCGGTACGCTAGTCGGCGCGGAAAGAGTCATGCTTACCGAGCGGCCCGACGCCGTCCTTGTTCTTGGCGACACCAACTCGTGCATAGCTGCGCTAATGGCAAGGCGGCTTAAGATACCGACTTACCATATGGAAGCAGGAAACCGTTCATTCGACTCGAATGTGCCGGAAGAGATCAATCGAAAATTGGTAGACCATGTCGCGGATTTCAATTTGGTATACACCGAGCATGCTAGACGCAATCTTCTAGCCGAGGGTCTTCATCCGCGCCGAATCATTAAAACGGGGTCTCCGATGTTCGAGGTTCTGAACGCATACCGCGAAAAGATCGTCACGTCGGATATTCTTATAGACAAGGGGCTCACAGAGCGTGAGTATTTCCTAGTTTCCGCTCACCGCGAAGAGAATGTAGACTCTCCCGACAGATTGCGACTGCTGCTTGAGTGCTTACTCGCGGTTCGCAATGAGTTCCGCAAACTTATCTTCGTTTCTACTCACCCAAGAACTCGCAAACGGCTTGAGGAACTCCCCAACTGGTCCGAGCCCGATGGTATTGTGTTCTCCGAACCGTTAGGTTTTCACGACTATAATAGGCTCCAGCTATCAGCCGCGTGTTGCCTCTCAGACTCTGGAACAATCGCCGAAGAAGCCTCGATCTTGGGATTCCCGGCCGTGACATTACGCGACTCGATCGAGCGCCCCGAGGCGCTAGACACGGGTCGCATCATTATGAGCGGGCTGAACTCAGAGGACCTCTTGATGGCGATACGTATATCGATGAATTCAGTAACATCGTCGCGATCTGCAGCTGTCGACAGCGTGCCAATGGACTACAAGATTGGAAACGCCTCCGAGCGGGCAGTCAACTTCATATTGTCCACTGCGCATCGCCACCACCAGTGGGAGGGAATTCGTGTATGAGTAACCTTTCTCGCGGAGGTGCGTATGCAGCGCTCCGTCTAGCTCGCAACAAACTCAACCTTGCCTCAAAGCGTCTTTCTGGCGTGCCGGCGACCGCATACGTACACCGTTCTGCCGCCATCGCACGCGACTTCAGAGCAGGAGACTATGTATTCGTGGGCCCAGAGTCCAGTATTGGTCCCCGCACCACCGTTGGAAAGTGGACGCTGATCGCCGCTCGTGTATCTGTAGTTGGTTCCGACCATAATTTCGACGAGGTTGGAACTCCGATTATATTCTCGGGGCGTCCCGAGCAACCCGAGACCCAGATCGGCAGTGACTGCTGGATTGGGCATGGTGCAACCATATTAAGGGGCCTTACAATCGGCGATGGGTCTATAATTGCCGCAGGCGCTGTCGTCACACACGACGTTCCTCCATACGAAATTTGGGGTGGCGTTCCAGCCCGCTTTATACGCCAACGTTTCCCCTCCCAAGGTACTGTGGATAAGCACCGGGCTATCCTCGCCTCGGGAAATATAACCGCCAAATTCGTTAAGTAACTAATGCAGCAGCACGAATGCATATCTCCAGTCGCCGATATCCGATGATTTCACCCAATTGATGATCACAATCTTGCTCACAGCGTCTCCTTCGCAGCGAAGATTGGTCCGGTCGGAGGAGGAGGGTGGAGCTAGTATTTCTGTTCTGTACTCACGAACGCATTAGTAGATAAGAGTCACCGCGGCTCGGCTCTTGGCCGCGCCGGAGTCAACTGGAGCATTATGAAAATCAGCGTGTTCGGTACTGGGTATCTTGGCGCCACACATGCCGTGTGCATGGCAGAGCT
Source organism: Dietzia sp. KRD202 (assembly GCF_017168155.1). Taxonomy (NCBI): domain Bacteria; kingdom Bacillati; phylum Actinomycetota; class Actinomycetes; order Mycobacteriales; family Dietziaceae; genus Dietzia; species Dietzia sp. KRD202. The sequence continues at coordinate 383,523 of NZ_JABFAN010000006.1, forward strand.
TGGCCACACGGTGATCGGAGTCGACGTTGACGCGACGAAAATCGAACGGCTGGCGGCGGGCGACGCACCATTTTACGAGCCCGGGTTGCCGAGTCTATTACGGACGCATGTAGCGTCCGGAAGGCTGCGCTTCACGACCGACTACTCCGAAGCCGCGAACTTTGCAGACCTGCACTTCATTGGGGTCGGGACCCCACAACGCGAGCCAGACTTTGCCGCCGACACGACTTTCGTCGAGCAGGTTGTACGCGATCTCGCTCCCCTACTGCCCCGGAACGCGATCATAGTAGGCAAGTCGACCGTCCCTGTAGGTACGGCTGCGAAGTTACAGGAGCTAGCTAACACTGGTGTCGCTCGAGGTCTTCAGGCCGAGGTGGTCTGGAATCCCGAATTCCTGCGAGAAGGGTTCGCAATTAACGACACGCTCGATCCTGACCGCATTGTTATTGGTGTCGCGAATGCGAATTCAGAGGGTGAACAGGTTCTCCGGAGAGCCTACGCGCCCATACTTGAGCGCGAACGAGCCTGCCCCGTGGTGGTTACCGATCTAGAAACGGCCGAGCTGGTTAAGGTGAGCGCGAACGCCTTCCTGGCGACAAAGATCAGCTTTATTAATGCGGTGTCAGAGGTTTGTGAGGCCGCCGGGGCGGACGTCACAGTGCTTGCTGACGCCATCGGCCTCGACGATAGAATCGGCAGGAAATTCTTGGGCGCGGGGCTCGGGTTCGGGGGCGGCTGCCTCCCGAAAGATATCCGTGCCTTCATGGCTCGCGCGGGCGAGCTGGGAGCCGATCAAGCGTTAACCTTTCTGCGCGAAGTCGATTCCATCAATATGCGTCGCCGCGAGAAGATGGTTGAACTTACCTCCCGCGCCTGCGGAGGTACGGTACTTGGCAAGACCATCGCCGTATTGGGCGCATCGTTCAAGCCCAATTCGGACGATGTTCGCGATTCTCCCGCACTTAACGTGGCGGGAATGCTCTCACTTAAAGGCGCTAACACGATTGTTTACGACCCTAAGGCCTTGGCTAATGCCCGCCGCAGCTTTCCGACTCTTAATTACGCAGAATCCGCGTTGGAGGCCTGCGCGGGAGCCGACGCCGTCCTTGTCGCTACGGAGTGGCGTGAATTCGTGCAACTCGACCCCGAGACGGTGGGCGCCGTCGCCCGCGGCAGAGTCTTGCTCGACGGCCGCAATTGTATGCCCTCAGATCGGTGGTGCAACCTCGGCTGGTCCTATTATGCGCTCGGTCGCGGTTAGTGCGCCGGGTTATAGGGCCACTTGCCTTCCGTTTCGGCTTGGTGGCCGCACGGGTCCTAGCGTTCAGAGGCGAGCTCCGCATTGCCCCCAGCACTTCTTAAAACCCGCCCCCGGGGGCACGCCCGTTTGGCTGCGACGAACCAAGAAAAAGACCAAGCGCAACGGCGCCAGGATTGAGTGAGGTGACATGAAAGTTGTCGTTGAAAGCCGCGCCTCGGGCCATCGGCTAGTGTTTGTGAGACTCCTGATCGATCACCTGCATCATCAGAACGAACCTTTTGCTTTTGTGACTAACGGCACCGTAATAGATTCCGTCGAGTTTAAAGATAACTTGCGGAGCCGCCTTAGTGACGAGGAACTGACCGTGCTGAGTACTCCGCATATCGGCCCTCGAGAAGTGTACCGACTGGCCGCGCAGCTAGACGCCACCCAAATCATCGTCCCTGATGGCGATGGCTTCGCACGGGAACTACTGCGATTCCCCCGACTATGGGGGAGAGTACCGCTCGTCCTACTGATTATTCACGACCCACGGTGGGAACGGTCTGAACTCGGCTGGCCGAGCCGCCATTCTGTAGCCAAGTGGCTTGCGCTTTCCCTTCTTCAATCCAGACTAGCGCGCCGCATAAGGGTGAAATTCCTAGCCGCGGCCTCGGGTTCGAGCCCGAGCAAGCACGCGGTCTCCGACCCGGTGATAATTGAAGACGATTTCCTAACGATTCGAAAGGCAGCTGAAAAGAATCGCAGGCGGTTGGCGATGGACGAATCGGTTACCTGGATCGGTGTTGTTGGGGTGATCTCTAAGTACAAGAATATCGCCATTTTGATAGACGCCGTTGAGCGTCTAAACCGACGCGGAACTCATCGGGTTGGCCTCGCGCTTCTGGGCCCAGTCCAGCCGAACTACAAAGCCGAGGTTGCTGACTTGGCCCGCCGATTGTCAAGAAGTTCCATATCCCTTGTGATCGACGACGAAGTCCGAAGCAATAGTCAGGTCAACATTGACGTTGCCTCTCTCGATATCGTCTCAGTTCTATACTCAGTCAACTGTACAAACTCCACTATGGCCAAGGCCGCGGCTCTCGGTGTGAAAACGTTGGCAGCTGGCCCTCCTGGCTTCAGGAAGATCTATCATGAGACGACGGGCCATGCCGCTCAACCGCTTGATGTGGAGCGGGTCACAGACGACCTCGAGCGATTATTAATCGAACCGCAGCCTGAACCAAGCCTTACGCCGCAACCAGAACTCTTTCCAATCCAACTGCTACGCGACTAATGAACCGCACTGGCTCCGTCGGAGGGTCTTGCTGAATCAAGCGGCCTGTGGTTCGGTCGCCTGATTGGAACGGTACATCTCCTCGTATTCGACGGGGGGTCGGTAGTCGATCGCCGAGTGCAGTCGCTCGTCGTTGAACCACTTCACCCAGTCCGCGGTCTCGCGTTCGACCTCGGTGCGTCCGGTCCACCTACGGGTGGTCTCCAGGTTGATCAGTTCGGTCTTGTACAGCCCGATCGTGGACTCCATGAGTGCGTTGTCGAGAGCGTCGCCGACGCTGCCGATCGACCCCTGCATCCCGGCCTCGCGGAGTGTGGCAGATAGGACCAGTGGGTACGCCTAGTTGTGATGTCCAGGCACGTTGGTCGAGAAGCTGTGACGAGACCATTTGATTTGTAGATGGGCGAAGGCCTCCCCGGTGTGGAGTGGAGCTGTCTAAGAACCGCTCCGCGACCCAGGAGGCCTTCGTGTCCCACGCTACTCACACCAACGCAGCGCTGACCCCTCGCGCCCGACTACGACTGGCGCGCCTGATCGTGGAACAGGGCTGGCCACCGGCTCGAGCCGCTGAACGCTACGACGTCTCCTGGCGCACGGCGAAGAAGTGGGCCGACCGTTACCGCAATGAAGGCCCGGACGGCATGGGCGACCGATCGTCCGCCCCACACCGTCACCCGAATCGGACGCCGGCCCCGGTTGTGCGCAAGATCGTGCACTTGCGCTGGAAGCAGCGGCTCGGGCCGGTTGAGATCGCCGACCGGCTCGGCATGCACTCTTCCACCGTGCACGCGGTCCTGGTCCGATGCCGCATCAACCGGCTCACCCATATCGATCGTGCGACTGGCGAGCCGATCCGCCGCTACGAGCACGAAAAGCCCGGAGACCTCATCCACGTCGACGTCAAGAAGCTGGGACGGGTCCCCGACGGTGGAGGATGGCGCTACGTAGGACGCCAGCAGGGCGGCCGCAATCGCAGCGCCACGCCCGGCATGCCTCGCAACAAGTGGCGCAACCCCAAGCTCGGGACCTGCTACCTGCACACCGTGATCGACGATCACTCGCGCGTGGCCTATGTCGAGGCCCGCAATGACGAGACCAAAGAGACTGCCACCGAGGTTCTCTCCAACGCCGTGGCCTGGTTCGCCGACCGCGGGGTCACCGTGCAGCGAGTTCTGTCCGACAACGGCAGCTGCTATAAATCACACTTGTGGCGCGACACCTGCGCCGACCTGGGAATCACGCCGAAGAAGACCCGCCCCTACCGGCCCCAGACCAACGGCAAGATCGAACGCTTCCACCGCACTCTGGCCGAGGGCTGGGCGTTCAAGAAGTTCTACAACTCCGAGAACGCCCGCCTCGCAGCTCTGCCGGCATGGATTCACGAATACAATCACCACCGGCCCCACTCCGCGATCGGGAAAGCCGCACCCATCACCAGGTTGAACAACCTGGCTGGGCATCACACCTAGTCCGGCGATCCGGTACTTCGATTCCGGCGTGTCCTGTCTCATCACTTCGAGGACACACGATCTCATGACATCGTGGACACGCTGTCTCACCACATCGTGCACAGGAATCGGCGTGGGCTGGGCGAGTGTGGCGGTCATGTCCAATTCACTGTCGCCCCGCACGCGGGCCTCGATCATCAACTACGACCCGACCCAACCGCACGCCTTGTCCGTGACCAAGTTCTGCCGGTCCTTGAAGATCTCGCGCAGCATGTTTTACAAGGTGCGCACCCGCTCGGCTCAGGAGTCGACGGCGGCGTTGCATCCTCGCTCTCGAGCGCCACGGTCACCGGCTCGGCGGTACGGCCCAGACGTGGTCAACGAGATCGTCGGGATCCGCAAGCGGCTCAAGAAGGATGGATGGGATTACGGCCCACGCTCGATCCACTACGAGGCCGCGATGCAAGACGCCTTCCCCGGGGACTTCATTCCGTCGGTGGCGACCATCGGCCGGTTGCTGTCCGCAGTCGGGCAAGTCGACCCGGCCCCGAAGAAGCGACCGAAGTCGTCCTACATCCCGTTCGTCCGCGCCACAGCGATGGCGCTGTGGCAGCTGGACGCGTTCGAGTATCGCCTCGCTGACGGCACAACTGAATATTCGTCTCACTGGGGTCCATCGGTATTGCCTCTGGGGGCCAGTGGCCGAGATTGCGAATATTGCGCTTGGGGGCCAGCAGTAGCGTCCGTGGGGGCCACCCGCTTCTAGGCTCCTTCCGCCGCGTGTATAGGGCACGCGGCGGAAGGAGCAATCCGTGACTGTACGGAAAATCAGGGCGAAGCTCGTGTTGCAGCTTCGCGCCGAAGGCTTGTCAGGCAGGGCGATCGCCGCCTCGCAGGGCATGTCCCGCAAGAGCATCGCGGCGGTGCTGGAGGCCGCCGATGCGACCGAGACGAGCTGGGACGACGTCGCCGAGCTCACCGATGAGCAGGTGTACGCCCGCCTGTTCCCGGGCCGCGGGGAACACGAGAGCGTGTTCGCCCAGCCCGACTGGGAACAGGTCCACCGCGAGATGGCCCGGGTCGGGGTCACACTCAAGCTGCTGCACGGCGAGTACACCGACCGCTGCGCCCACGCGAAAGCGCCGGCGATGGGCTATGACCGGTGGTGCAAGACCTACCAGCGACACGTGATGGTCACCGGCGCCGCCTCCCGCGTCGGGCACAAGGCCGGCCAGACGGTCGAGGTCGACTGGTCCGGCCCCACGATGGAGCTCACCGATCCGGTCACCGGAGCGACGCGGAAGGTGTACCTATTCGTGGCGTGCCTGCCATTCAGCCGGTACGCGTTCGTCTGGCCATCGACCGACATGCAGCAGGACGCGTGGCTTCGGGCGCACGTGGCGATGTTCGACGCCTTCGGCGGGTCGGTGCCGCGGATCGTGTGCGACAACCTCAAAACCGGCGTGGTCTCCCATCCCCGCGACGGCGAGATCGTCCTCAACGACGCCTACCGGGAAATGGCCGCCCACTACTCAGCAGCGGTCCTACCAGGCAGAATACGGCGCCCCAAGGACAAATCTGGCGCCGAGAACACCGTGGCGCACGTAGCGACCTGGGTGATCGCCGGCCTACGGGACCGCAAGTTCCACACGGTGCCCGAACTGGCAGAGGCGATCGGTGAGCGGATGGACGCCTACAACCGCGAACCGTTCCAGAAACGCCCCGGCTCGAGGCTCGAGGTCTTCACCGCCGAGGAGCGGCCGCTGCTGACACCGTTGCCGGCGGTGGCGTTCGAGATCAGCCGGTGGCTCTACGGCCGCCGGGTGGGCCGCAACGGGCACGTGGTGTTCGAGCGGAACTTCTACTCGGCCCCGCTGGCGCACATCGGCACCAAGGTCGATGTGCGGATCACCGCCCGCACGCTGGAGATCTACCTCGGCACCGAGCGGATCTCCAGCCACCTGCTGCTCCCAGCTGGAGCCTCCGGGCAGTACCGCACCAACGATGCCGACCTGCCGGCTGGCCGCCAGTACCAGCAGTGGGATGCGCCCCGGGTACGGGCGTGGGCCGAGCGGGTGGGGCCGGCGGCGGTGATCGTGGCGGGCCGGATCTTCGAGTCCGTGCCCGTCGACGAACAGGGCCTGGACGCTGCCCTGGCGGTGCTGCGCCTTTCGCGGCGGTTCTCAGCAGAGCGCGTCGAAGCCGCCTGCGCCCTGGCGCTGACCGGGCCGGTGCGCTCACTGTGAACCGCCCCAGGTTTCCCGCCGCCTCCTTTTCGAGTCGAGGAGGATGGTTGTATGCCGAAGAAAATCGATCCCGCGGTCAAGGAGCGGGCGCTGCGGATGGTGGCCGAGCACCGCGGTGAGTACTCGTCGCTGACGGCCTGCTGTGACCAGGTGGGCCGCCGTCTGGGGCTGGGCAAGGAGACGGTCCGTCGGTGGGCTGTGCAGGCCGACGTCGACGCCGGCGCCCGGCCCGGCGTCAGCACCGAGGAGAGCGCCGAGATCAAGCGCCTCAAGGCCGAGAACCGGCGGCTGACCGAGGACCTGGAGATCATGCGCCGGGCCTCGATTTTCTTCGCGGGGGAACTCGACCCCCGCAGCCGGTGATCTGCGAGTTCATCGGCCAGATGAGGTCCGAGGGGCATTGGCAGATAGGGCTAGTGGGTACGCCTAGTGCGGCGATCCGGTACTTGGATTCCGGCGACTCGGTGTGTTATCTCGCAACATCGTGGACACCGGATCTCGTCTCTTCGGTGACAGCCGATCTCACGACTTCGTGCACATCTACCAAGCGTCGCGCGTTGCCCCGTAGGAGTTGGTGGACGGCGTCATCGACCGTCCCCAAAGACCTCGGGGACAGTCTCCTGACGCCGAGCGAACTCTGCTTCATGTTCGGCAATCTTCCGCGCCCACTGTGCGGTCGGGTTGGCCACGTGAATGCCTCGGATGGCGTAGGAGGCGACGTGCCGGCCGCGGACCCGCAGCGCCACCATTGGCAGCGGGAAAGACATGACGACCTCGCCGGTGGTGATGTCGGACAGGAGAAACTCGTCGTCGGTGATGCTCCGGTAGAACTCGCGTCCGCCGAACGTGGTCGGAAGGCGTACGGCGTACCCGTGGTAATAGACCTGCCGGTTCGCTGCCGTGACCTCAACGACCGTTTGGTCCGCGGCCTGCTCCATCGCGTCGACGCTGGGCGGTCCAGGCAGCACTTGCCCTGACTTGGAGACCGTTACCGTTGCACGCCCGATCTGACGTTGGCTCAAGCGTCGAGCCTGCCGATACTGGGAGGCCTTTGCTTGGAGCACCTCCATGCGAATCGGTTCGACCGCAGGGGTGTGGTCGAGTAAATCCCACGCAGTCCGCGGCGTGGCCTGGTCCAGAGCCTGGTGCGGGCGGCGGTGGTTGTAGTGCTCGCGGAACCTGGTGATCCGCTCGCGCAACTGCTCCAGCGTGCCTGGACGGTTCGCATTGAGAAACCGGGTCATCGTCTGGTGTGAGCGTTCATTCTTGCCCTGCGTGGTGGGCCTTCCCGGCAGGCCCGTGATGGGCATAGTGCCTCTCGAGGCGAGGAACACCTCCACGTTGCCGATCCTGCCACCGCGTAGCTGGTTAAACGCAGACGAGTTGTCCGACAGCAACTCCTGAGGAGCGCCGTGCCGCTCAATCGCGTCCTCGAGTACACGTTTAGCGTCGATGCTGTTCTCGTGCCGGCTATGGGCCCACGATCCGACGTCGTAGCGGGTCGCGTCGCCGAGCACCTGATAGACGGTCGCAGTTGTGCCGTCAGCGAGGCGATACTCGAACGCGTCCAGCTGCCACAGCGCCATCGCTGTGGCGCGGACGAACGGGATGTAGGACGACTTCGGTCGCTTCTTCGGGGCCGGGTCGACTTGCCCGACTGCGGACAGCAACCGGCCGATGGTCGCCACCGACGGAATGAAGTCCCCGGGGAAAGCGTCTTGCATCGCGGCCTCGTAGTGGATCGAGCGTGGGCCGTAATCCCATCCATCCTTCTTGAGCCGCTTGCGGATCCCGACGATCTCGTTGACCACGTCTGCGCCATACCGCCGAGCCGGAGACCGTGGCGCTCGAGAGCGAGGATGCAACGCCGCCGTCGACTCCTGAGCCGAGCGGGTGCGCACCTTGTAGAACACGCTGCGCGAGATCTTCAAGGACCGGCAGAACTCGGTCACGGACAAGGCGTGCGGTTGGGTCGGGTCATAGTTAATGATCGAGGCCCGCGTGCGGGGCGACAGTGAATTGGACATGACCGCCACACTCGCCCAGCCCACGCCGATTCCTGTGTGGCAGATAGGGCTTGTCGGTACCGCGGGTCCGGCGAGTTGGTACCGCCATTCCGGCGACCCGGAACCGGCCCGTGTGTGAAGCGGGCCGGCACCGTCGGGGGTTACTCCCAGTAGCCGGTAGTGGCTCGGGCTTGGTCGTCGCGCTGTCGGCGCATGTCGACTTCGCCGAGGTTGATCTCGCGGGCGTTGTTGGCCAGGCGGTTGACGATGGAGTCCGCGGCGACCCGGTCAGGCAGCGCCTCGAGCCAGTACGCCGGCCGGGATTGGGAAGCGATCATCGTCGGCAGCCGGTGCTCCCGGTTGGCCAACACGGCGAACAAGTCGTTCGCGGCCTCAGGATCGATACCCACGGTCAGGAAATCGTCGATGATCAGCAGCTCCACGTCCGAGAGGTCGTTGAGCATCTTCTGGTGGCGGATGCCGTCGCCGCGGGCGATGACCAGCCGCCGGGCGAGTTCGTCCATGCGGGCGTAGGTGACGGTGTGCCCGTTCTGGCAGGCGGCGATGCCGATCGCGCAGGCCAGGTAGGTTTTCCCGCCGCCGGTCGGTGAGAGGACCAGCAGGTTGGTGGGGTCTTGGCGCCAGTGGTGCCCGGCGTAGCGTTTCATCCGCACCGGGGTGATCCCGCGTCCTTCCTGGTAGTTGATCTCCGCGATCGAGGCCTGCGGGATCGGGAACTTCGCCGCTCGGATCAGCTTGTCGATCCGGTGGGCCTGGCGCTGGTCCAAGGCGTCGTCGACGGCGGTGAGAAAGATCTGCTCCGGGGTGAGCTCGTCATTGGCCTCATCGCTGATGAGCTCCTCGAACCGGGTCGCCACGTGCGTGATGCGCAGATTGCGGAACTTCTGGTGATCGATCTCGGTGAACATCACACGCCCTCCCCGCTGCGGCCGCGCGCATAGTGATCGGCCGAGCGCACCTGCACCGCGCCGTCGTCTCGGGCCCCGGCCGGTGGCGGGGGCTTTCGAGTGGCCGCCGCCGGGACCACGGGTCGGGGCGCTTTGCCGTCGGAGTCGATGGTGGCCATGACGCGTTTGAGCACGCTGTAACTGCCGACGCTGTTCTGGTTGAGCAGCACTTGGCAGGCCGCCTCGAGCCGCTGGCGACTTCTCTTGCCGAGAGTTTCGAGAATGTTCTGGCAGTCCAGATAGCCCTGCGCCTCGATCACGTGACGATCCAGGATCTGGGCGATCACCTTCTCGGTGGCGGGGCCGAACCCGCGGGCACGGTCGGTGAACCACTGCCGCGACCACAGGCCGTCGATACCCTGGTGCTCTTTCGGGGCGTGAGCCAGCACCGTCGAGTACTGGCCCTTGCGGCCGTGGCGCCGGGAGTGCTCGCAGACGACCTGGTCACCGTCGAAGAGCGTCACCGACTGCGCGGTCAGGCGCACCCGCAGCAGCTGACCGGCGAAGGTGTACGGCACCGAGTAGTACTGCGAATCGCAGGAGACGTGATAGTTCCGTCCGACCTTGAGCTGCTTCCATTCCACCGTGGCGAACCCGTCGTCGGGCAGGGCCGCCAGCAGCGGCGCTTCGTCGGACTCGAACCTCTCCCACCGGGTCGTACCGTCAGCTCGGCGAATCTGGGTGTTGATCTCCGCGACCCGTTCGTCGATCGCCGCGTTCAGGGCCTCGACGGTGGTCCACACCTCCTCGGCGAGGTAGCCGATGACGCGTTTGTTGACCACTTCCACTGCTGACTCTACGGCTGCTTTGTCGCGGGGTTTTCGGACCCGGGCCGGCACGATCGCGGTGCCGTAGTGGTCGGCCAGCTGCTGGTAGCGGACGTTGACAGCCCTGGCCGCCTCGCCCTGCTTCTGCCGATGAGTGGCGGTGGTCGGGTTGTCGGGCACCACCATCTGCGGTGTCCCACCGAAGAACGCGAATGCGGCGACGTGAGCGTCAATCCAGGACGGCGATTTCATATCCGTGAAGCCGCGGCAGAACACCGCACCGGAGTACGGCAGGACGGCCACGAACAAGTACAGCTTGGTGACCTCTCCGGTGACGGCGTCGAGGACCTCGAGGGTGTCGCCGGCCCAGTCGACCAGCATCGTTCTGCCGGGTTCGTGATGCAGCGTGGCCACGACGTCCTTGATGCGGGCGTGCTCGGCGAACAGGGCGCAGTACTGCGAGTACCCGTACTTCTTCCCGCTTCCGGCCGGAGCGGCGAGATATTTGCCCCAGGCCTGCTGGATGGTGAAGTGCCGGTTGAACTTCATCGACGCCAGCACCCGATCAAAATCGGGCTTGGCGTAGTCCTCCGAGACGCGTTTGCGCCCGTCGGGGAACATCCCGGCGATCTCGGCCGGGTTCATCGACGACGCTTGGCCGGCGGTGATGCCGTACGCGGTGATCGTCTTCTTCACCGCCGCGATCTCC
>NZ_JABFAN010000056.1:0-428 GCF_017168155.1 Dietzia sp. KRD202
GTATTAAACATGGCAGCCTTCCAGGAAGCACAGAAACGTTAAGCACTAGAACATTCAGTACTGGGATATTAAGTACTGGAAATTAGGGGGCCGGTAAGGTACCAGCCCCTGTTGTTAACAGCCGTTAGTCGAGCAGTTCGCTCATGCCTGCATCTTCCAGGGCCATATCGATCCAGCGTTGCTCGATATCACGTTCTTCGAGCCACTCAAGATAGGCGGGCTGGCCAATGTCGCGGAAAGCGGTGAGCTCCTCTTCAGAAGGGCGAATCACTTCCATACCTTGCTCTTCCAGGTAGGCGATACGTGCCTCAACCTGTTCCTCGTTGTGCTCACGGGCATTGTGATTAGCTTCGGAGACGGCCTCCATAAAGGTGCTGCGAAGCTCATCGTCCCAACCTGCGATCATGTCGCTATTGCCCACCAGGAAC
>NZ_JABFAN010000057.1:0-432 GCF_017168155.1 Dietzia sp. KRD202
CGTAAGCGGTCATGGGCACCTACCGACGTCGATGGGACGGTTCTCGGCGTCGTACGCGTTGCCCTCGGCGTCCCGGAAGACCATGCCTTCCGTGTCCCCTCCCGCCAGGCGCTTGGCCATCTGCTCCACCTGATCCAGGTAGCCGGGCGTCGCGCACGCGCACGCGAAGGGGAACCATTTGTCGACGACCCGGTCCAGCTCCGCACGATCGAAATCCGCCGCCGCGCTGAGCCAGTCCTGCTCGAAGTACTGCAGCCAGTCCGGGCGCCGCTGCAACGCCGTGCGGATGGCGTCCGGAGTCCGCTCGCAGGCGGCCCGATCCACTTCGATCTCTCTGTCCATGGCCGGCGACCTCCGGTACGTGTAGGCAAGGCGGGACCCACGGTAGGCGGCGGTGGGGCACGCATCCGGGAGATCCGGGCTTCCGTGTCC
>NZ_JABFAN010000058.1:0-800 GCF_017168155.1 Dietzia sp. KRD202
GCACAAGGAGTTGGTTCCGAAGAACAGGGCCAGCGCCCCCGACGGCTCCGCCGCGACCCCCACCCGGCGCATCCGCCCGTGGCGTTCGCCTGTCGGCGTGGCGCTGGCCCTGTTCTTCGGAACCAACTCCTTGTGCACGTACGCGTTCTTCACCTGGCTCCCGGCCGTGGCCGAATCGATCGGGATGACGCGCGCGGAGGGCGGGTTGGCGTTGGCGGTGTACTCGGCGATCGGCCTCGTCGCGGCGTTGGTGGTGCCGTGGGCGGCGGGCCGCTTCGAGGACCCGTACGCCGTCGTCGTCGTCTCCGTCGTGTCCTACCTGGCCGGGTTCGCCGGCCTGCTCTGGGCTCCCGGCGCGGCGTGGGTGTGGATCTGCCTGCTCGGCGTGGGACCCAGCACGTTCCCGCTCTGCCTCACGCTGATCAACCTCCGCACGCGCACCCAGGCCGGCTCCGCCGCGCTCTCCGGGTTCTCCCAGGGCGTGGGGTACACGGCCGCGTCCCTCGGGCCGCTCGTGTTCGGCATGCTGTTCGACGGCCCCGGGCTCGTGGCGGGCCTGGCGTTCCTCACGGTGGTGTTGGCGATCATGACGGTCGTCTCGCGGACCGCCTGCCGCCCGAACATGCTCGAGGACACCCTGCGCTGAGGCGTACCGTCCCCCGCGCCGGTCGCGCGGCCGGTCTGCGCGGTGCGGGGTCGACATGCCCTCCGGCGAGCGGCTCGTCCGGGCGGGCAGGGGGGATGTCGTGGTCGTGTGGTCTCATCGAGCCGTGACACAGCCCGCCCCTGCCCCGACCGCC
>NZ_JABFAN010000059.1:0-416 GCF_017168155.1 Dietzia sp. KRD202
GAACACACCTTTCATGCAGGACAGCGGGCCGAGTCAGGCTTGCTTTGGTCGACTTGCATGCGCCAAGGCGCTTCGCTTCCTGCTGCGTAGTGACGACCTGGAAGAAGCCAAGCATATAGCGGCTAATTACTGCATCGAGAACTTCGGTGAATGTGCGGAGGATGCCGAGGCGTATGATCGCGGCAAGCTGATTGAGGGCTTTGTCGGCGCCCTGATCAGCGGCGGCAGGGGTGTCGCGAGCGTCAAGGGACTCAGCCGCTTCTGCAAGTGCTTCCCGGCAGGTACGGACGTCCTCATGGCCGATGGCACTACGAAGCACATCGAGGACGTCAAGGTTAGCGACAAGGTTTTGGCGACCGACCCGGAAACCGGCAAGACCGGGCCGCGTACGGTGACCCGCCTGATCGTCACAGACG
>NZ_JABFAN010000060.1:0-629 GCF_017168155.1 Dietzia sp. KRD202
GCGGCGGTGTGCGTACCTATTTGCAGGCCAAACACCGTGTTTTCTCGCGTATTCCACAGCTGCGCACCAGCCTGCTGGTGCCGGGGGCGGAGCGGGATAGTCTTGGCGACCACCACACGCTACCGGCGTTACACCTTCCTTTGGGGCAAGGTTACCGCTTTCCGCTACGCGGTTCTCCGTGGCGTGATGCACTGATTGATCTGAAGCCCGATCTGATAGAGGCTGGCGACCCCTATGTAACGGCCTGGGCGGCGCTCGATGCGGGGCAACGCCTCGGCGTGCCTGTGGTGGGCTTTTATCACTCTGATCTTCCGCGCCTGATGGGTGATCGCTTTGGGCGCTACGTTGAGAAACGCTTAACCCACTATGTCACGACGCTTTATAGCCAGTTTGATAGCGTGCTGGCACCCTGTAACGCCATGGCGAATCGACTGAATGACTGGGGCGTCAATAACGTTCGCGTTCAGCCATTGGGCGTCGATTTGGCGCAATTCAATCCCCAGCAGTGTGACTCTGCGTTTCGCCAAACCATGGGTATACCCAGCGACAAAAAGCTGCTGATCTTTGTGGGCCGCAATTCCCGCGAGAAAAATATTGATGTGCTGCTTACGACGATGCGTCAGCTAGGC
>NZ_JABFAN010000061.1:0-6758 GCF_017168155.1 Dietzia sp. KRD202
GAGTCGGGCCCCGCGCCGCGGTAGGCCGTCGCGCGCCCCGATGCCGCCGATGCCACGCACGTCCGCACCGCCTCGGCCAGCGCCTCAGCCGAGTCCACGCCCAGCACGGTGTCGTACTGCCCGGCGAAGGACTGTTGCGCGCCGTCCTCCCCGGCCGCCGAGGACCGCACCGCGACCGGGATCGCGCCCGCCTCGGCCATGCGGCGGTACCACCGGGCGGTGGTGTCGGCTGGGACGGTGGTGTCGGCTGGGACGGTGGTGTGGGCTGGGACGGTGGTGTCGGACTGAGTGTCGACGACGACGAGGTCGGCCCCCGCGTCGGCGATGACGAACCCCGGCGGTACGTCCAGGCCCAGTCGGATGAGCTCGGCCAGACCTGCGGCTTTACCGCCGTAGCTGTCGTCGGTGACCTGCTCGAACTCGACGGTGTTCATGGCCGGCCCGCCAACTCGTCGACGATCTGCGCGAGCGCATCGGTGGCGATCGGCCCGGTCTGGTACAGGCACACGCGGTCGCCGACGCCGTTCACGCGGTCGCGGACGTGGGCGGCGACCTCGGCCGGGGAACCGCACGCGGCGATCGTGTGCAGGATCTCGTCGCTGATGAGCGAGGTCATCTCCTGCCACCGCCCCTGCTTGCTCATGGCGTTCAGCTCGGGCTGCAGATCGCCCCAGCCGTGGGCGTCCAACACCGGTTTGTAGGCAGGCGTCGAGCCGTAGAACGCCAACAGGCGGCGGGTGGACATGTGGTCGTCGTCGTCGTTCTGTCCGTCCGTCACCGACACGATCACCTCGGGCACCACCTCGAACTCCTCCTCGCTCCGCCCGGCGGCCGTGAGGCCCGCCCGAACCCTCGGCATCGTGTGTTCTTGGAGGAACCGGGTGGTGCCGAACGGCATCACGAGCAGCCCGTCGGCGACCTCGGCCGCCGCGCGCGTCAGTCGCGGGCCGAGCGCACCGAGGTAGATGGGCGGCGGGCCGTACGGGGTGGGCGGCGGCACGAACGTGGGGGTCATGAGGGTGTGGCGGTAGAACTCGCCGCGGAAGTCCAGTCGCTCGCCCGTGGCCCATGTATGGAAGATCGCCCGCAGGGCGCCCACGAGGTCCTTCATCCGCTCGACGGGCCGGTCGAATTCGGTGCCGTAGCGCTTCTCGATCTGCGCCCGGATCTGCGTGCCCAGGCCCAGGACGAACCGGCCCTCGCTGAGCGTCTGCAGGTCGTGCGCCTGGTGCGCGAGCTGGATGGGGTTGCGGGGGAAGGCGATCGCCACGTTGGACATCAGATCCAGGCCGCCGACCTGCGAGGCCAACACGAGCGGGGTGAACACGTCGTGCGGGCCCTCGAAGGTGAACACCCCGGACGCGCCCGCCTCCCTGAGCTCCTCGGCGCGCCGGACCGCGTCGGTCGGGCTGAACAGGGCGGTCATGACCTTCATGCGCGCGCCGCCGCGTCTGCGCCGTCGGTCCAGTCCGAGAACCCCGATGGGTGATGCGGGCCGATCACCCCGTGCTCGAACAGGCCCGCGCCCTCGCGGGTGGTGCCGTCGGCCTCGGTGCACACGGCGTGGCCCACGTGGTCGATGAGGCTGAACGCCGCCCCGGCCATGACCTGCGGGTCCGTCAGGTCGAAGGTCACGCGGTCGGTGAAGTTCTCGCCCTTCCAGCTGCCGTGGGCCCACGTGGAGTCGCCGCCATAGCCGGAGCCGAACGCGATCGGGGCGTACAGCCGGGACTCCACCTCGAGCCGGATCCGCTCACCCGCGCGGTTCATGAACTCCACCCGCACGCCCGTCGGGATTCGGGTGCCGGGCGTGTACTCGACCGCCACGCGCACGCCGTCGAGCTGCTCGACCCGGCCGTCGGCCCAGCGGCGGGTGCAGTCGTAGAGGCTGCGGTGGCCGTCGGGGTCCTCCTGCAGGATGAGGAACAGCTGGAAGTCGTCGAACGCCAGCGGGAGATACAACCACCACATGCCCCGGAAGGCCGTGTCGGGCCTGCCGGCCGGTTCGGCCTCGCCCACCGGGCGGATACCCCACGAGCGGTCCCGGGCGGCGACCGACGAGGAGTGGGTGACCTCCATCTTGTCGTCGTCGACCTCTATCCACCCCTCCCACGAGCCGACCTGCGCGAACCGGCTAGCCTGGAGCGTCACCCGCCGGTCGGTGAGCATGGAGTGCGGGTCCTCCAGCGCGGCGGGGAACAGGCCCCGCCACGTCAGGTCCGCGGCGATGCCCTCCGTGCGCTCGAGGGTCAGCCGGATCTCCCGCAGCGGCTCGATCACCTCCAGCCGGTACCCGCCGACGTGGGGGTTGAGGCGGTCATCGTCGATGGCGTCGCTCATCCGCACCGCGGTCTGCGTGTCGCCGCGGCGGACCACGAAGTACGCGTCCTTCACGCCCAGGCGCGGGTAGTAGCCGATCCCGGTGAGCACCATGAAGCGGCCCTCGCGATCCAACACGTTGAAGTAGGAGCGGTCGTAGAAGTTGCGGTCCGAGGTGGCCGGCCACGTCAGCGGCGCGGGCGTCTGGTGGATGGGGAACTCGTCGAGCGGACTCAGGTGCACGGGGCTCTCCGTGGGGTGCTGGGTGGCGGCGTCTCGCGGTCTCGCGTCGGCGGCGGGAATACGATGTGCGGCGTATCGGAACTAGGGTGAGACCATGACAGCAGACGGCGACACCGCGCGCGGCGGATCAGCGAAGTCCGCGCCCGGGCGGCCGCGCGACGGCCGGATCGACGCCGCGATCATCACCGCCACCCGCGAGCTCGTCCTCGAGACCGGCTACCCGGCGCTGACGCTGTCCGCCATCGCGGCGCGCGCCGGCACGACCACCGCCGCGCTGTATCGCCGCTGGTCGAGCAAGGCGCAGCTCGTCCACGAGGCGGTGCTCGAGGCGGAGGTGATCCCGGCGTTCGAGTTACCCGATGGCGTAGACGGCGGGGCTGATGCCGCTGTCGGGGATCCGCAGGCCGACATCCGCGCGCTGGTGGAGACCGTCCGCGTGCTGTTCGACCGGCCCGAGGTGCGCGTGGCCCTGCCCGGCCTCATCGCCGACACCGTGGCCGATCCCGACCTGCACGCCCGGATGATCGCCCGGCTCGCCGGAAACCTGCCAGCCTTCGAATCGCGCTTCGGTCGGGCCCGCCGGAGCGACGACCACCTGCCCGTGCTGGCGGAGGTCGTCGCGGGTGCGGCGATCTTCCGGCTGCTGGTGAGCCCTGACGCCGCGCTGGACGACGAGTGGGTCGAAGAGCTGACCGCGCTCATCACCGGGCGGTGGCAGGCCGACGGCTGAGGCGGGAGCCGGTCAGGAACCCGCGATCGCCAGGATGATCCAGACCGGCAGCCACAACCCGAAGGTCAGCAGCGTGAGGATCAGGTGCAGGGCGTGGTTGACGCGCCTGACCTGCCCGCCGTGCACGTACACCGTCTGCTGCATCGGCGGATAACCGAACTGGGGCGGGTAGGGGCCCTGAGGGAACTGGTGCGGCGCCACGTGCAGGTGCTGCGGGATGTACTGATCGGCGTACCCGAACTGCTGGCCGGGGCCATACGGGGCGGTCGGACCGTAGGGCGCGGCGGGCGGCATGCCGTACGGGAACCCACCCTCGTGGGCCAGCGGCTCGGGCGGTCGCGCGTACGGCTGGGCCGGCTGGTGCGGGTGGGCGAAGCGCTGGGGTTCGTAGCGCTGGGGCTCAGGCTGCTCGGCGGGCGGGAACTGCGCCGTGGGGAACTGCTCGGTGGGGAATCGCTCGGTGGGGAACTGCTCGGTGGGGTTGGCCTGCCCCGGCGTCTCGGACCGGTCGAGCCAGTCCTCGGACCACGGCCCGTCCGGTCGCCGCGCGTGCTGCTCGTTCATGCTGGCTCGATTCGAGGGGTCGCTGGCGGGATGGGACGCCCTCCAACATAACCCCCGACACCGCCCCGTTGACACCGGTCAGGGCCGATCTCAGGGTCGGATCCGGGTCACCCTGAGGGGCCGCGGTGTGATTCCGAGGGGCGGCAGTGTGAATCTCGGGAACATTCCGGTCCGCCACCCATCCGGAATGCGGGGGCCTCCGAATCCTGTATAGACGCCCAGACAGGAGATCCATCATGAGCACGGTCCCCGCACGTCGCCGCAGCACGATCACGACGGTCGCCCTCGTCGGCCTCGGCCTCACCGCCGCGACCCTCGCCTTGGGGACGGGACTGCTGACGATCGGGTCGTCGTTGAACACCGCCGTCGCATCCGCCGAACTCGCCGCCGGAGCCGCACTGATGTCCCGCACCACCTGGATGCTGCCCGCCCTGTTCACCGTCATGGTGTTCGCGGGAATGGTTGTTGCCGTTCACCTGATCGGCGGTCGCAGACGCCCGCAGACCACTGAGGCCCGGGTGCGCACCCGCGACAACGAGCCCCACCTCGCCATCCCGTTCGAACTCCGTGCTCCGGACCGGGCCGTCGCCGAGGCCACCCGCGGACTGTTCCGCCACATCGACTCCTGAATCGGATCCCGGGGCGGGGTGACCTCGTCGTCGTCGTACCTTTGTCCGGCACACCCCGCCGGTGCCACGATGGGCGCATGGCGAAAAAGGACAAGCGTTTCGAGAAGATCCATTCCGAGTCGATGGGGTTCGGCGGGACCGCGGAGATCCTGCGCGACACCCGCACCGGCGTCTGCTACCTGTGGCGCTCGGCCGGTGGGAGCGGGGGCGGGCTCACCGTGCTCGTCGACGCCCAGGGCAAGCCGCTGATCGAGTACGGGCTCTAGTTCTCCGCAGCCGGGGAGACTCTGCAGCCGGGGGCGACGCTGCAGGTCAGCCCGCGCACGCCCCGCCGGTGCCGCCGCCGGTGCCGGAGGTCGAACCGAGATCTGCACCCAGCTTCTCCGCGAGCCTCGGCGCGAGCCCGGTCGGGGTGGGCTGCGGACACGTCGGCACGGTCGCGGGCGCGGTCGCGGACATCAGCGAGGACCCGCCCGGCGGCGCGGCGGAATGCGCCGTGGTGGTCGCCGAAACGGCCCCGGGTTCAGGGGTCGGGCCGGCGGCGGGGACCCGGATGATCACGGACGCCGAATCGTCGCCGTCGCCGTCGTCGTCGCCGCCCCTGTCGTCTCCGGTGGCGCGGGCGCCCTTCGGGTCGCGATCGGCCTCGGAGTCACCGGTGTTCGGGCCCGGAACGGCGACGGTCGACGACAGGACCCAGGTCTGTGGACCGGGAGTCTGCGGGACGGGGTCGGCGGATGTGGTCGGGACGACCGCAGCCGATCGCTCCAGGCCCAGCGGCACCAGGAAGAACAGGCCGAGGAGGAGCGCCACACCCAGGACGGCCCAGCCGAGCCCCGGAGGGGAGCCCGGGCGCGGAGCGCGTTCAGTGGTGCCGTGAGCCGGGGAAGGGGCCTGTCGTGTGGCGGCGTCGTCTCCGACAGGGCGGCGATCTCTGTGTCTGGACCGCCTGAAACCGACCATCGTGTCTCCCTCGGCAAGGCACCGCCGCGGATCGGCTCAGTGCGACTGCGGGAGACACTCACCACCCCTTCTCCCAGGAGTAACATCGCCGGAAGTTTGGTAAGCGTTACTTCACGCACTTGGATGAATCGGCCTACGAACTGGGAGGCCGGAAGTGACCGCCGGTCCAGACGGCTCGCCCGGCTGCCACCGGGGGCTCAGCCGATCGCGGCGAGCAGGTCGGCGCAGGCCTTCTCGCAGCGGCGGCACGCCTGGGCGCAGTGCTTGCAGTGCTCGTGCATCTCGGCGTGCTGCTCGCAGTCGTCGGCGCAGGCGGCGCAGGCCGTCCGGCACGCCGTCAGCTGCGCCTTGACGACCTCGAGGTTGCTGCCGGTTCGGCGGCTCAGCAGGGCGGCGGTGGCGGCGCAGACATCCGCGCAGTCGAGGTCGGTGTGGATGCAGTCGCGCAGGTCGGCGACGGACTCCTCGGCGAGGCACGCGTCGGCGCACGACGTGCAGGTGGTGGCGCAGGACGCGGCCGCGTCGATGGCCTCGGCGAGCAGGTCCACGTCGAGGCCGTCGGTCGGATTCGGATGGGACGTGATCATCTCGGAAGTGCTCATACCCCCACGCTACTGATCCCGCCCGGTGGCGCAAGGTCTGAGATCAAGACGATATAACGCCTGGTGGGGGGCTCGGAGGTGTCCTTCAGGGGCGGGACGCAGGCCGCGCGAGCCCTCGCGCGAACCCGTCGATCAGGTCCGCCACATAGGTGCCGTGCGGGGGACCGACCTCCGGCGGATCGCAGGCCCGCGCCGCGAGTTCGGCGGTGAGCATGACGATGAACTGCCGGACCCGGTGGCGGGCCAGGTCCGGGCCGCACGCCGCCGTCGCGGCCGCGACCAGCATCTCCAGCTGATCCTGCAGTGCGGTGTCCGCGACCGGACCGGTGCTGACCGTCCGGCCCACCTCCGCGAGCGCTCCCAGCTGGCCGATCACCCGGAGCGTCCAGCGGCCCTCGTCGTCGTCCAACAGGTCCGCCAACGGGGACACCACCGCCCGCACGATCTCGGCGAGGTCGGGAGGCGACGACACCCACGTTCGCAGGTCCGCGCGTCGCTCGGCCTCCATCCGCAGGACGCCGCGGTCCAGGACCTCCCGGAGCAGTCCCGCGCGGCCGCCGAAGTGGTAGTTGATCGCGGAGTCGTTGCCCTGGCCGGCATCGGCGACGATGTCGCGGACCCGTGCCGTCCGCCAGCCGTCCAAGGCGAAGCGGCGCAGCCCGGCGAGGTAGAGGGCGTCCCGGGTGGCGGTGGCGCGGGGTGTGGTGG
>NZ_JABFAN010000062.1:0-438 GCF_017168155.1 Dietzia sp. KRD202
CCCGCTATCTGTACGGCATTTATCCCTGCATCCTGATGATGAGACAGACGCAGTTTCGACTTTTCGGTATGCCAGACCTGAGGATTGGCCGACATCATTTCGGAATAAGTCAGACCTGCGCCGTAACGGGCGCAAATCCGCCGGAATGGTTGGTCGGTAATGCCTGCCATCGGCGCGAGAAGAACACGGTTTTTCAACTGATAAGATCCAATCCGCATTTTTCACTTCCCCGTTACACGCTAATCCAATCAAAGCCGGACATGCCGTTCGCCGCCTATCCGGCGACAAGGCGTGCTATCATACGCACTTTTACCCCATTTGAAAAGCATATTTTTTATACAAAATATAATTTTTTTTCAATCGTTTAACCGATGTCTAAATTTCGATAAATTAATTGCTAAAAAATAGACGGCGGGCTTGACAAGGTCAGTTTAATTT
>NZ_JABFAN010000063.1:0-587 GCF_017168155.1 Dietzia sp. KRD202
GGGCCAAGCCTAGGTGTGCTGGAACTAGAGTGGGGTGCGCTTGCTCGCTTCCTACCCACTGCCGAAGCGCCGCGTTTTAACGAAATTGCCCGCGCCAGCGACGACGACGGCAGCGCGGATGCAGATGACGACATCAGCGCCCTGCTCGCCGACCTCTCACCCGAGGAGCTGCACAGCACCGTCACCGATCTACTGCGCGCCGAGCTGGCCAGCATTCTGCTGATTGATGAAGAGAAGCTCGATATTCACCGCTCGGTCTACGATATGGGCTTCGACTCCCTGATGGGCGTTGAGCTAATGACCGCTATCGAGAACCGCTTGGGCGTTCAGGTGTCAGTGATGGTGCTCAGTGAAGCATCGACACTCGACAAACTGGCGGGCGTGCTGATTCAGAAAATGCATCAGCACGACGATGTTGAAGACGCTCCGCAAGATGCGATAGCCTCACTGGCCGCACAACATGGCACTGAAGATTTAGGCCCTGAAGGGTTTACCACTGAGCCTACGTCCGCTTCCTCATCACCCGCGACTGAGACTCCATGACCGCCAAGCGCTCTGAACTGAAACAGCAATTGTTGGAACAAGCA
>NZ_JABFAN010000064.1:0-397 GCF_017168155.1 Dietzia sp. KRD202
GGCGTACCGCCACCGGATGAGTCACCGTCATCCCAACCTTCCGGCGGGCGCGGCTCACGACCTTCCATGATGTCCTTCAACTGCGTGGCATCAATGGTCTCGTACTTCATCAAGGCCTCGGCCATGGCGTCCAGCTTATCGCGATTATCGGTCAGGATTTGGCGTGCCTGCTCGTAGCAACCGTCGATGATTTTGCGGACTTCCTTATCAAGGCGCGTGGTGGTGTCACCAGACTTCATCTTGCCACCACCCTGACCCGGGCCGCCGAGGAACTGATGCGACTCATCCTCGTCGTACATGATCGGGCCCATTTCGTCCGACAAGCCCCACTTGGCAACCATGTTATGGGCCAGCTCAGTAGCACGCTTGATGTCGTTTGAGGCGCCGGTCGTTACAC
>NZ_JABFAN010000065.1:0-403 GCF_017168155.1 Dietzia sp. KRD202
GGCAGTGCCGGGGCCGGTGCGGCGGGTGCCGGGGCTGGGCGTCGTCGTGAAGGACGCCGCGCTCGCGCGGCAGGTGCTGCTCGATGGCGATGGCTTCTCGAAGCAGGGCAAGGGGGCCTCGAGCGACCTGTGGACGCCGGTGCTCGGTGCCCGCGTGCTGGTGAACATGCACGGCGAGGACCACCGGGCGCTGCGGCGCCGGCTCGCGCCGATCTTCTCGCCCTCGTTCGTCGAGCCGCTCGTGCAGCAGAGCCTCGGGCCCGGGGCCGCAGCGGTCGAGCGGCGGCTGCTCGCGGGGGAGCGCGTCGACCTGGCCGCCCATGCGCGGCGGTCGGCGAGCGCCGCCATCGCGCTGCTGGTCGGGCTCGAGCGCGAGGCCGTCGACGACCGGCTCTTCCGGCAG
>NZ_JABFAN010000007.1:0-131605 GCF_017168155.1 Dietzia sp. KRD202
TAGGTGGAAGGTCTGCGTATTAGATTCATGCGTATTCGAGTCGGCAGGCAGGGGCCGTCCCTGGCCGTTGTTCCGAGCGGGTTCTCCCGCAGGGGGAGGCCGGATCACAACGTGCGGCCGGTACGGTTTGCGTGCCGGGTTGGCGGTATCGCGTTAGGGGATCCTCAATCGGAACCAGTCCGCAGATTGCTCAGCCGACCCGCGACCCAGGGCGAGGAGCAAGGAGGGGGCCGGAGCCCCCTCCTTGCTGGTTAGCAGCCGCAGCCGCAGAGTTCTGGCGGGCACATCGGGTCTTCGCAGCAGTCGTGCATCTCAGTTCACCTCCTTCTTTGTTTCAAGCCAAGTTCCTGGGGTCGGGGGTGGGCAATTCTCGGCAGGCAAGGCTGTGAGCATGGTCGTCATCTCGGTTCGCAGAGTTTTCAGACGTTTAATTTCTGCATCGAGTTCGGTCAACCGGCGGGTGAGTAGGTCTCCTGCCGGTTCACACGGACAGGCTCCTGTGTCTCTGACGGAGAGGAGGTCACGGATGTCGTCGAGCTTGAGGCCTAGCCGCTGTGCCCCCTGGATGAAGCGCAGACGATCCACCGCTTGCGTGCTGTAGATCCGATAGCCCGACGGGGTGCGGGCTGGGGGCGGTAGTAAGTCAACTCTCTCGTAGTAGCGGATCGTGTCCGGGCTGAGGCCGACGACGTTGGCGAGCTCTCCGATCCGCATGTAGCTCGTCATTGCCTGGCTTGTCATGACCTCACGGTAGACCTTGGAGTGCACTTCAAGGTCAAGCGCCGGGATCAGGAGTCTTCCCGTCAGCCTCAGCTAGTGCTCCATGTGGTTTGGTACCACCCAGCTCGTCGGCCGGATTTTGCTCGTCGACGGCGACTCCAGCGTTCGTCCGGACCCCATTCGGGAAACAGCGGAAACGCGTAACGTTGCCTGTTTTCGGATGCTGTGGACCCGAGTGTCTCCACGGCGGACGATTGCGCGACGCTACGGGGTATCCGTTGGGCGGGGGAGGGATCGGCCGACGTAGCGGGCCCAGGGTTCGGCTGTTTTGCTGGCGTGGCGGAAGGCGACTTGGTGGCTGTAGCCGAGGGCGTCGGCCACGAGTGAGGGCGGGCATTCGACGACGAGCTCGGCCAGGGCTCGGTTGCGTGCTCCGCGCAGGTTGATGCCCAGGCCGCGGAGTCGGTTTGCGACGGTGGTGGGGTGGAGGTGTCGTCCGGCGAGCGTGCCGGGCAGTAGCCAGGGGTTGTCACCGCCGGCGCCGGTGCGCAGGTTCGGGCGAGTGGCCAGGTGGGTGCGCAGGAGGCCGGCGAAGGGTTCGGGCACGTCGGTGGGGCGTAGGCCGAGTGCGATGGTCATCCCGTCTGCCTGGTCGGTGACGTCGGAGACTTGCAGGGTGACGATTCTGGTGATCGGACGGGCGTAGAGGAGCAGGAGTGTGCCGGCGACGCGGTAGGGCAGTGTCTCGCTGTTGCCGGTGAGGAGTTCGTGGATCCACGCGATCCGCTGGTCTTGAGTCAACGACGGGCTGCTGCGGGCGGCACGGTGCCCAACGGTGACGGTGGTGTTGAGGCGGGTGCGTGCGGCGACGACGAAGAAGGTCCGGATCAGTTGTCGGGTACTGGGTCCGGTGGCGAGCCACTCGTCGATGTCGGGCTGGGTGCAGGTTGCGGCAGTGCGCCCATAGGTGGTGTGCAGCCAGCTCAGGAACTTGATGGTCTCGGTGATCTCTTGCTTCGCCGAATGGATCGGTGCCCGGGTGGGCGTCCCGTCGGCGGCTTTGGCTCGGATGCGGCGCAGGTGATGCCAGGTCGCGAAGTGATGGACGGGCTGGCGGACCTCGTCGGGCAGGCCGTCGAGCTTCGTGGCGATCCACTGTTCGAACCGCGGCAAGTAGGGATCCCGTGTGGGTAGGAGGTCGTGGTGCTGTAGCAGTGCACGAACGTGTTCGGCCGGTTTGCCGCCGACGGCGTCGAATCCGTCGTGGGTGCAGGGGATTGAGCCGTCGCCGAGTCCGGTGAGCAGGGTTTTCACTTTGGGTGAGCGTTTCCAGGTGATGATCGATTCGGGTCGGTCGGCGGCGCACAGGGCGTCGACGAGACCGGCCAGTGTGGGATCGCTGGGGGCACTGCCGAGCAGGGCGTGAAGGTCCTCGCGCAGGACGCAGCGGACACAGAGGTTGCCGCGGTGATGGCCTGCTTCGGCGCCGCAGCGCTGGCAGTGGAAGTCGACGTCGATGCCGGCGCAGGTGCCGCAGACCGGTTCGCCGTCGGCGCCTGGAGGGCCGGGCAGGAGCCGGTCCTGTCGGCAGTTCGGGCAGGTGCCGTGGGTGTGGATCGCGGTGTTGTAGCAGGTGAAGCACAGTCGCCCCTCTGGCCAACGCGCTGCCAGGCGGGGGATGTTGCGGCCACACCGGGCACAGGGGTCATCTCGGGTACTGGTGGCGCGTGGTCGGCCGCGGCGGGTGGAACGAGGCGACAGGCCGTCAGGGGTCGGGTTCATTGGTCGTCCTCCTCGCGGGCGGGGCTATTCGTCGAGGATGTTGGCGCGGCGTGGGCGGACGGACCGGTCGAGGTCGACGACATTCGCTGCCGGGGTGGTGCCGGTTTTGCGGGCGCGTGCATCAGCAGCGGTGACGGTGAGCAGGTCGTCGGGTCCGCAGTCGAAGATGTCGCACAGGGCGGCTACGACCTGCAGGGAGATGCGTTCGGGGCGCTGGGTAACCAGTCGGTAGACCTGCGGCCGGGACAGGGTGATGTCGCGTTCGGCCAGGTGCGGGATCAGTTCGGTGGTGTTGTGCATGCCGCGTGCGGCCATGAGCTCGGCCAGACGCCAGCGGTAGTCGACGGTGCGCTTCATGATGGTCCGCTCCGATCGTCGGGTGACAGTGCTTGATTCATCGTGCGGTCGAGCGCGGCGCGGAGGGTGGAGCGCCGGAACTCATCGGAGGTGAACTGGTAGATCCCGGTGGTCGAGGCGTACTCGTGGCCCATCTGGTCCTGGACGAACCGGGGATCCCATCCCGCTTCCAGCAGGTGAGTGGCGTACGAGCGACGGAAGGAATGGATATCGAGACCATCGGAGAATCCGAGTTCGTCGCAGTACCGGCGTAGCCGACGCAGCAAGGTCGATTCCACGACGAGTCCGCCACGTTCACTACAGAACAGCTCGAGGCCGTCGGGGGCGCCGCGGCCATTGGCCAGCCAGTCTTCGAGGATGCTTGGAGTCCAGCGCCATACGGTCAACACGCTGCGGGGCCGAAAGGGAGAGGCGCGTCGGGATTTTCCGTAGCGGACCTTGCAGAGGCCGAAGGCCCCGAATTCGCGGGCGTGGGGATTGCGGGCGAAGTCGACGGTTTGCAGGTGGCGCAACTCGTTGAATCGCAGACCGTAGCCGTAGGCGATCTTCATCATGACCGCGTCCCGGTAGGCGGGCTGCCAGCCTTTCCGCCCGGAGGCGCCAGCGCGTGCGACTTCGTTGTCGGCGTGCTCAAACAGTGCATCGAGTTCCTCGCGAGTGTAGGGCCGCTTTGTGGCCCGCCCGTCGTAGGCCTGCACGTGTGGTGCGGTGTTCCAGTCGAAGAACACCTGCGCCGGATGGGTGCCGAAGTGCTGCTCGCACACCCGATCCCAGCCGTAATCCGGATTGGCGATGTAGCTGGTGAACGCCCGCAGTGCGCAGTGGTAGCCGCGAAGAGTGGAGTGGGCGACGTGTTTGACCGTACGGAGATCGGCGGAGAATTCCTCGACCATCGCCGGGGTCCAGTGCCACGGCTCCGCATTGACGTGGTCGACGAACCGCTGCACCAGGCGCAGTCGCTGTTCGATCGTGTTGAACTGCAGATTTCGGGATAGCTGCTGGTTGCGCCAGCCCTCCAGCATCAGCCGGAGCACCTGCTCGGCGGGCCGAAGCACCGGCAGCGACGGCGCCATATGGACCCGTCCGGAGCCATCCAGTCGCATCGCTAAACCCCAAACCACGACGTCTCATCTGATGAATCAATGATACAACCGATGAGCCTTCACGGGAACCCCTGCAGGTCAACGACGTGCCAAAGATCGTCTTTCGGCCTCATTGAGGCCCAGTGCCCGGGCCGGAAAGCAGTGGTGGCAGCGCCCGAGAGTGGGTGACTTCGCAGGTCGGGGCAGGGATCGGTGCCGGACGCGAAGGAGGAGCTGGAAATGCGAGGGGCGATTCATCTGATGCAATACGCAGATTTTCCGGAAAGCAGTGGTGGCAGCGCCCGAGAGTGGGTGACTTCGCAGGTCGGGGCAGGGATCGGTGCCGGACGCGAAGGAGGAGCTGGAAATGCGAGGGGCGATTCATCTGATGCAATACGCAGATTTTGACTTTACATAATGTAGATTATCGGCACTTCGGGAGCGGGTGGTCCGGTGAGAACCTTCCGGAGTTCGTCACCATCCGCCGTGCGCACTGCTACGAATGGTCACTGAGGCGACACCGTGTCGCTCGGTAGAGAAAGGTGCGACATCATGCGCGGATCAGTCGAGAACGCTTTCATGCTCATCCACAACCCTCTGGTGGATCTCTACCAGTGGCTCCTCAGTGTCCTTCCGGCGGACATGGCCTGAGTTCTGCAATGGCCTGAGTTCCCCGGCGGCGATCCGTCGCCGCCGTTCGTTGCGAGGCCCCGGGTCGTGGACATCGTCGGTTTGCCGTCCGAAGTCACCCCGGGGTCTCGCGGCATCTATCCACTGCCGCCTCCGTGGGGTCCCGCCCAGTCGGCCCCGATTCGACACAGTGACGTTTCGGGGGTGGGTGCCCCCGACGCTGTGCGCCTGCGGGGTCATCGGCCCAGAGCCGCCGGCTGTCTGTCAGTCCACGGCAGTGCCTGCTCCAGCTGGCCGGCCAGACGCAGCAGCATCGACTCGCCCCCGAGTCCTGCGGTGAAGTGCACCCCCATGGGGACGCCCTCGGGTGTCCAGTGCAGCGGAAGCGACAGCGCCGGCCGACCGGTCAGGTTGGCCAGCTGGGTGTACGGCACCCAGCTCAGGTTGGCGTCGATGAGCGACTCCACGAATCCCGAGTGTCGCAACAGCGGAGCTGTGCGCGTCGCGAGCAAAGCGGTCGCCGCGCGACGCGCGAGCGGCGGGGTGTCCAGCGTGCCGATGTGGGGCGGGAGATCTGCAAGCGTCGGCGTCATGAGCAAGTCGTAGCCCTCGAAGAAGCTGGTGAGTTCGCCGACGTACTGATCCCGCCGCATCACGGCATCGAGATAGTCCACGCTGCTCTGCGCCCGGCCGAGTGCCGCCACGATCCGCGTGTCCGTCTCGAAGTCCCGGTCGGCGCACCCCGTCCGGCGCTTGGTGTCCTCGACCGACCACGCGAGGTAGGCGAACCAGCTGGTGAGGAAATCGCGGGCCAGAGCCAGGTCGTCCACGGGTTGTGACTCGAGGATGTCGACGTGGTGGCCGAGATCCTCGAGCGCTCTGGCAGCGGTCTCCACAGCGGCGAGAGCCTGAGGGTGGGGTGAGGAATTGATCGAGGACGCGGTGCACACGCCGATCCGCAGACGTCCGGGGTCCGCCCCCACCTGGGACCGGAACGACTCCGACGGGGTGGCCGGGACGTACGGCCCGCCCGGCTCCCCTCCCATCAGGACGTCCAGCATCGCAGCCGAGTCGCGAACCGACCGCGAGATGACGCCATTGGTGGCCGCGCCGTGCATCGCCTCGCCGCGCGCGGGCCCCATCGGGACCAGTCCGCGGCCGGGTTTGAGGCCGACGAGCCCGCAGCACGCGGCCGGGATGCGGATCGAACCGCCGCCGTCGCTCGCCCCGGCGACCGGGACGATGCCGGCCGCGACCGCGGCGGCGGACCCGCCCGACGAGCCCCCGGGACTGCGGCTGGTGTCCCACGGGTTCCTGGCGGGGCCGAACAGCTCGGGCTCCGTGATTCCCTTGGCCCCGAACTCCGGGGTGTTGGTCTTGCCGAAGACCACCAGGCCCGCGTCCAACCACCGCCGGACCACGGTCGCGTGCTCGGTCGCCGGTACGTCGGCCAGTGGACGCGACCCGCCACTGGTGGGTGTTCCGCGGTAGTCCTGACCGAGATCCTTGAGAAGGAACGGCACCCCGGCGAACGGGCCCGACAGCTCCTCGGTCGCCCGGGCGCGAGCCGGCCCGTCCAGGCGGCGCACGATCGCGTTGAGTCGCGGGTTGACACCGTCGGCGCGCTGGATCGACGCGTCGAGCAGGTCGCCCGGGGTGACCTCGCCCTGCCGGACGAGGGCGGCGAGACCGAGGGCATCGTGACTACGGAACTCGTCAAAGCGCATGGGGCCGGAGTCTACGCAGCGCGATCAGCGATTGTTCCGGTTCCGCCAGGCGCGCCATGCGCCCGTGGACCACAGGGCCCATGCGACGAGGACGGGCTGGAAGAACAACCGCACGAGGCGTGCGCGGTCGCTGTCGAGCCCGAACGCGTCCGTGCCCGTCACGTACTGAGAGATGTTGCCGGGGAAGATCGCGACGAAGAACGCCGCCGTCACGCCGCCCACCGCCGGCCGGTATCGCGCCGGTGCGAGGATCAGCGCCGCGCCGAGTCCGAGTTCCACCACGCCGGAGGCGACGACCACGAAGTCCGGGTCGAGTGGGACCCACGTCGGGACCTGTGCCTGGAACTCGTCGCGCATGGTGGTCAGGTGCCCGGTCCCCGCCCCGAGAAGGGCGGCGCCGAGGGCCCATCGTCCGAGATGTCGGACCACCTCCCCCGCACTGCGGCGGCGCACCGGTGTGCGGGATCGCGAGTTCTTCAGGGGCCGGTCGAGTTTGTCCATGGGGGTAGTGTTGCGCACAACTTAATTGAGCGCAACCTAAAAATGGGCGATACTCGTGTGATGGATCCCGATCTCCGACTGGAAGAGCAAGTCTGCTTCGCCCTCTACGCGGCCTCCCGCGCCTCGACGTCGGCCTACCGCCACGCCCTGGCGTCGGTCGGTCTCACCTATCCGCAGTACCTCGCCCTGCTCGTGTTGTGGGAGGAGGACGGGCTGACGGTCCGCCAGTTGGGCGACCGACTTCTCCTCGACTCGGGCACCCTCTCCCCTCTGCTCGCACGGTTGGAGCATGCCGGACTCGTCGAGCGGTCCCGCTCCGTCGGCGACGGGAGGAGTGTCCACGTGCACCTCACCGAGGCCGGCGGGCGGCTGCGCGCCGAAGCCGAGACGATCCAGTGTTCCCTGCTGGACAGGGTGGACATGCCGCAGGAGGACCTCGTCCAGCTGCGGACCCTGGCCCAGCGACTCGTGACCTCGCTCGAAGGAGCCGATCGCGGCGATCAGTAGCGTCAGCCGATGGTGATCGGCTGACGGAGGATCGTCCTGAGTCTGGCGGGATCGGACCTGCGGGGGTCCGAGAGGTAGATCTCGTGGTGGCGTCCCGACGGGGTCGCCCCTCGTGACGGGATGATCTCCTCGTGCATCCGCGCGATGATCGGGCCCTCGTCGTCGTAGGGGCCCACGTGCAGCGTCTGCACCGCCGACCCCTCGGCGTACCCGTCGAACCGCACCCGCTCGCGGGCGTCCGGCACCGTCGTCGTCGTCACCTTCTCCATGGCGGCGGACAGGATGTCCGGGGTGACCCAGTCCGGCTGCCAGATCATCATCGTCCAACTCCAGGCGGCCTTGTCGCGGGCCGTGAACACCCGCGGGTCGTCGGCGTACCAGAGGCCCTCGAGCGGGCCCACCGTGTGGACCCGTCCCAGCACGGTCCGGGCCGCCGCGCGCACGGCGTAGGACGTGGCGTACAGCGCCTCGACGGCGGCCCTGTACTCGGGCGCGGTATTGGGATCTCCCCGCCCGTCGACCATGAGGAAGGTCATCGCTGGGACCTCGACCAGGTCGAATCGGCCGGCCTTGCCGTCGTAGAGGTCCCTACGCTCGCGTTTGATGTCGTAGTTGGGCGGGTCACCGACCATGGCAGCAGGCTACGCCGAACCGGCCTGGAGTTCCTCGATCCGGCGTTTGTACACCGCGGTCAACTCGTCGATGTACCGGCGATTCCACCGCGGGGTGATGTGCTTACTGCAATTGGCGTCAGCGGCCACGACATCCACCACGATCGCGCGCTCCACGCGGCCGGAGTACCGCTTCTCCCCCATGGCCCGGAGCCGGTCGACCAGTTCGGGCTCGGCGTCCGGCTCGACCGTGCGCGCGTGACCGAAGACCTTCAACCGCCGTCGGGTCGGGTAGTCGACGAAGAGCAGGCAGACGCGTCCGTCGTGATCCACGTTGCCCGTGGAGACGTACTGGTGGTTGCCCGGGAACTCGGCCCAGGCGAGGGTCGTGTCGTCGACCACGTGCACGAATCCCGCCGGGCCGCCGCGGTGCTGCGTGTACGGCCAGCCCGACTCGGTGACGGTCGAGAGGGAGAAGTGGTCGGCGCTCCGGATCAGTGCGACATCGGTGCCCTCGAGGGCGAAGTCACCGGTGTCGACGGGGAGGGTGACCCCCACGGCGTCCTGCCGGGCCCGCACCGCCGATCCGTACGCGATTCCCGGGTAGTGGTTGGCTGCCATGGTCGTCAATATAGGTTGCGGTGCGGCACGCCAGGCTGCAGGGCATGAGCTGGGCGGAGATCGGCATGGTGCTCGGTGTCAGCACACAGGCGCTGCACAAAAGATTCGGACGGACCGCCTGACCGGGCATGATGCCGACCATCCCGGTGGCATGCGTCTCGGTGACGAGGGCACACGCAGGGCAGCGCAGCTCGGCTGAGTACTCAGCGTCCGGGCGTGGCGACGGTGTCCGGCCTGGGCACGTTCTGCAGCCGGAGCTGGCCCCGCGCGAGCACGGCTCCACCCTCGGCCTGACTGATCACCACATCCCACAGCTGCTGGCTGCGGCCCTGGAACAGGGCGTGCGCGGTGACCTCGACCCGCCCGCCGGTGGACGGTCGGAGGAAATCGGTGCCGTTGTGCACGCCGACCGCGATCTGGTCCCGTTCGGCGACCGCGAACCCCGCCCCCGCGCCACCGGCGGACTCCACGATGCTCGCGTAGACGCCACCGTGGACCGTCCCCCACGCCGTGACGTGCTCCTCCCCCAGCACCGCGTGCCCTCTCAGCGATGTGGGGGTCACCTCATCGACGACGAGTCCGGAAGCGCGGACGAAGACGCTGGCGTCGGGAGAGCTGGCATCGGGGAACCCGCCGGAGTCGATCATGGGGTCTTTCTACCCGCTACCGTTTCCGGCTGGGTCGCCGCAGCCACATACCTCGCCAGGTGCTCGCCGGTGAGAGTGGAGGCACCGGCGACGAGTTCGGCCGGCGTGCCCTCGAACACGATCCGGCCACCGTCGTGGCCGGCGCCGGGGCCGAGGTCGATGATCCAGTCCGCGTGAGCCATCACGGCTTGGTGGTGCTCGATCACGATCACCGACTTCCCGGCATCGACCAGCCGATCGAGCATCGCCAGGAGGGTCGCGACGTCGGCCAGGTGCAGGCCCGTGGTCGGCTCGTCCAGCACGTAGACCTCGGCCTTGTCGGCCATCTGGGCGGCCAGCTTGAGGCGTTGGCGCTCGCCACCGGACAGCGTGGTCAGGGGCTGACCGAGCCGGATGTAGCCCAGGCCGACATCGCGGAGCCGGGCGAGGATCTTGTGCGCGGCGGGGATCCGCGCCTCTCCCCCGGCGAAGAACTCCTCGGCCTGTGCGACGGACATCCCCAGCACCTCGCCGATGTTCCGGCCGCCGAACCGGTACTCGAGCACCTCGGCCTGGAAGCGCCTGCCCTCGCAGTCGTCGCACGTCGTGGCGACGCCGGCCATCATCGCCAGGTCGCTGTAGATCACGCCCGCGCCCTTGCAGGTGGGACACGCGCCCTCGGAGTTCGGGCTGAACAGCGCCGGCTTGACGCCGTTGGCCTTGGCGAACGCCTTTCTGATGGGCTCGAGGAGCCCCGTGTATGTGGCCGGATTACTGCGCCGCGACCCGCGGATGGCGGCCTGGTCGATCGCCACCACCCCGTCGCGAGGCGACACCGAGCCGTGGATGAGCGAACTCTTGCCCGATCCGGCCACGCCGGTCACCACGCACAGGACCCCGAGTGGGATGTCCACATCCACGCCTCGCACGTTGTGGGCTGTCGCACCACGCACCTCGATCCGCCCGGTGGCCGCCCGCACGCTGTTCTTCAGCGCGGCGCGGTCGTCGAGATGCCGGCCGGTGACCGTGTCGCTCGCGCGGAGCCCGCCGACCGATCCCTCGAAGCAGATCTGACCGCCCTCGGAGCCGGCGCCGGGCCCGAGGTCGACGACGTGGTCGGCGATCGCGATGGTCTCCGGCTTGTGCTCCACCACCAGGACCGTGTTGCCCTTGTCGCGCAGCCGCAGGAGTAGCCCGTTCATGCGTTGGATGTCGTGGGGGTGCAGGCCGATCGACGGTTCGTCGAAGACGTAGGTGACGTCGGTCAGCGCGGAACCGAGGTGGCGGATCATCTTCACCCGCTGTGCCTCGCCGCCCGACAGCGTGCCCGCGGGGCGGTCGAGGGACAGATACCCCAGTCCGATCTCGACGAACGAATCGAGCGTGTGCTGCAACGAGTCCAGCAGCGGCGCGACCGACGGCTCCTCGAGGCCGCGCAGCCACTCCGCCAGGTCGGTGATCTGCATGGCCGAGACGTCGGCGATGTTCCTGTCCCCGATGCGGGACGACCGGGCCCCCTCGTTGAGCCGGGTGCCGTCACATTCGGGGCACGTGGTGAACACCACGGCCCGCTCGACGAACGAGCGGATGTGCGGTTGCATCGCCTCGACGTCCTTGGACAGCATCGACTTCTGGATCTTGGGGATCAGGCCCTCGAAGGTGACGTTGATGCCGTCGGCCTTGACCTTGACCGGCTCCTTACGCAGCAGGTCGTGCATCTCCCGATCGGTGAACTCCCCCACCGGTTTGTCCATGTCGAAGAACCCGGAGCCGGAGTAGATGCGGCCGTACCAGCCGTCCATCGAGTATCCGGGGACGGTGATCGCGCCCTCGGACAGGGACTTGGAGCGGTCCACCAGCGCGTCGACGTCGAAATCGGACACCGATCCGCGACCCTCGCAGCGGACGCACATCCCGCCGGTGATGGAGAACTCGGCCTTCTGCCGGGTTCCGTCGGCCTTCTTCAGTGTGCCGACCCCGGAGGCGGACGCGACGTTGAAGGAGTACGCCTTGGGGCCGCCGATCCTCGGCTGCGCGAGACGGCTGAACAGGATCCGCAGCATCGCCCCGGTGTCTGTGGCGGTGCCGACCGTGGAGCGGGGGTCGGAGCCCATCCGCTCCTGGTCCACGACGATCGCCGTGGTCAACCCCTCCAGCACGTCCACGTCCGGCCGCGCCAGGGTGGGCATGAAGCCCTGGAGGAACGCGCTGTAGGTCTCGTTGATCATCCGCTGCGACTCCGCCGCGATGGTCGAGAACACCAGCGAGCTCTTGCCGGATCCGGAGACTCCGGTGAACACCGTCAGCCGCCGCTTGGGCAGATCCACGTCGATCGACCGGAGGTTGTTCTCCCGCGCGCCGAGGACGCGGATGGTGTCGTGCGTGTCTGCCGCGTGGGCGCTCATCCCGGGTCTCCTCACCCTGTCCGCTCAGCGGCAACGTTAGACCGCGGACCCGTGGCGGGAAAGGGCGTCAGCCGCGGTCCTGCTCCTCCATCGCGGTGGCGTGCAGTCGGGCGAACCGCTGGAACTCGTCGTCGTCCCATCCCTCGCGTCCCGTCGCGGCCGCCCAGCCGTCGAGGATCTGATGGTCGTACAGGTGGCCGTAGCCCTGCGACCCGCCGATCGCGTTTCCGAGGTCCGCGGTCACCTGGAACAGGGTCAACACGGGCATGTAGAACATGCCCGGATGTCGGCCCTTGCCGGGCGGTTCGGCCAGCCACGCGGGGCGGTCGAACAGCAGATCCGGGGTCCACCACACCACCGGGTCGGTCGCGTGCTGGACGTACAGGACGTGCGGCGGGATCCACGGGGTGTCGTCGTCGCGGAACTCCGCGGGATCCTCCGAGAACCTCACCAGCAGGCCGTCCGCGTACACCGGCTCGGTGACCGGGGTACCGGGGTCGCGCCGCTGTACGAGCGCGTGCCAGATGTGGTTGGAATTGGGCGGGCCGACCCAGAGCACCCCGTCCACCGTCGCCCGGATATCGCGGATCCCCGAGAACGCCGCCTCGCCGGCCTGGGTGCCCAAACTCTCGCCGTAGACGTACAGCTTCGGCTGCGGCCGACCCGGTGGGAGGGAGTCGCGCCAGGTCACCACCGCCTCGATCAGTGACCGGCCCGCCGCCTCCGCCTTCTCGCGGTCGGCGAGGAACGAGATCCAGCTGGGCAGGTACGAGTACTGGGTGCCCACGATCGCCACGTCGCCACCGGAGAGCAGTTCGATGGCCTGAGCCGCGTGGGGGTTGATCCACCCGGTGCCGGTGGTCGGGGCGATCACCACCGACTCACGTTCCCAGGCCCGGGTCCGCTCCAGCTCCTCCACCACCAGGGCGGAACGCTCGTCGTCGGTCGGCGCGGACTCCAGACCGGCGTACGCCCGGATCGGCTCGGGTGCGTTCTCGCCCAACAGATCCCCCAGGCGTTCTCCGTCGAGGCCGCCGCTCACGAACCGTCGGCCCTGCAGGCCCAGGTCCCCGAAGTCCACGACCGACCCCGGGGACCCGGATCGCTCCGGCGCCGACGGCGGTCGCGCGCCGGGGAGGTCCTCGTTGTTCTGCCCGCTGTAGATCCGGTTGGCCGCGTCGAAGAACAGGCGCGGCACCACGCCCTGCACCACGCCGAGCGCGAGCACGGCCACCATCACGACGCCCGTGAGCCGGGCGGTGTACTCCCCCACGCCGAACCTGCGGCCCACCGCGCGGGCCAGCCACCGGTACCCCGCCCGGACGCCGCGGGCTGCGATGAGGAGCCCCAGGAAGATCGCCAGGGCGACCCACGGGATCTTCATGTAGTCCGCCCAGGGCGGGCGGGGTGAGCGCACCAGATCGGAGACCTGGTCCTGCCAGCGGATC
This sequence comes from Dietzia sp. KRD202, assembly GCF_017168155.1. Lineage (NCBI taxonomy): Bacteria > Bacillati > Actinomycetota > Actinomycetes > Mycobacteriales > Dietziaceae > Dietzia > Dietzia sp. KRD202. Next base: position 13,018 of record NZ_JABFAN010000007.1, read on the forward strand.
GCCGTGGCCGTGGCCGTGATGAGGTAGACCACCAGGATGTACGGGGCGGACAGACGGGCGAAGGCCAGGAGACGGTCACCGAACGCGAGGAGGTCGGGGTGGAGGGTGATGCGGGGCGCCACGACCCGCCGCCAGAGGGTCCTCAGTGCAACGCCGACCCCGTAGCCCACCAGCATCGACACGCCGGTGACCACCCCCTGGTAGTACCAGGCCCGCGGCAGCAGGGACGGCATGAGCGAGACCCACGCCGCCAGCGCGGCCACGATGAGGCCGGTGACCGAGGGGCGCCACCGTTCCCACCACGTCCGGAGCGCGGCGACGGGCGTGGTCCCCGCTGTCGGCCGACCGGCCTCTCCGTCCTCGCTCACCGCAGGCGCTCGGCCCGTCTCGCCGCCGCCACGAGCTCTTCGGACATGCGGGCCAGCTCGGCGGGGTCCTCGCCCTCGGCGATGGCGGTCCGCAGATCCTCGCAGGCGCAGCGCAGCTGGAACATGCGGTCCATCAGGTCGGTCGATTCGGCCTCCGTGAGTACGACCGTGCCCTCGGGCAGGTCCTGCATCCGGAGCGACCGGCGCTGCTCGTAGGCCCGCTGCCGGCAGGACCGCCGACAGTAGCGGCGCCGGCGCCCGGTCCCGCCCTCGTTCACGGGACGGCCGCACCACGCACACGAGGCCTCGCCCCTGCGGGGCGCGGTCGGCTCGGGTCGGGCGTCGGGTTCCACGGGTGTGAGGTTACCCAGCGGCGCCCCCGTGTGGCCCGTGGCGTCGGGACGTGGGAACATTTGGGGGTTCCCCTGGCGTTGACACAAGCAGGAACCACGCAGCGTCGTGTCGATCCGCATGAATTGACGCAGACGAACACGGCAGAAGGAGTTCGCATGGCAGATCGAGTCCTCAGGGGCAGCCGCCTCGGTGCGGTGAGCTACGAAACCGACCGGGACACCGACCTCGCGCCGCGCCGCATGGCGCGGTACCAGACCCCCAACGGCGAGGTCTACGAGGTCCCGTTCGCCGATGACGCCGAGATCCCCGGCGCCTGGATGTGCAAGAACGGCCAGGAGGGCCAGCTCATCGACGGCCCCGCGGTCGAGGTCAAGAAGGGCAAGCCGCCGCGTACCCACTGGGACATGCTGCTCGAGCGTCGCTCCCTGGAGGAGCTCGAGGAGCTGCTCAAGGAGCGGATGGACCTGCTCAAGAAGCGGCGCCGCGCCGGTGCGCGGTAAGTAGTACCGAGCGGTCACCGGATATCACCCGGTGGCACCGGAACGCCCCGGCCCCGCAGGGCCGGGGCGTTCTCCTGTGTCCGGGGTCGGTGTGCGGCCGGAGCCGGCGCGCACCGGGTCAGCGGCCGACGAGGCTCTTGAGCTGGTGTCGACGCTTCTCCCAGCCCCAGCGGGCCACGTTGACCGCGGCCTCGCGGAAGATCGACTCGCTCATCTTGGACTGACCGACGGTGCGCTCGGTGAAGGTGATGGGCACCTCCGTGACCCGGCGCCCGTTGTTCAGCAGGCGCCACGTCATGTCGATCTGGAAGCAGTAGCCCTTGGACTCGATGGCGTCGAGGTCCAGCTCGGCCAGGGCGTCGGCCCGGTAGGCGCGGTAGCCGGCGGTGATGTCCTTGATGCCCACGCCCAGCATGACCCGGGAGTAGACGTTGCCGCCGCGGGAGATGACGTGGCGCTGCCACGGCCAGTTGACCACCGCGCCGCCGGGGACGTAGCGGGAGCCGATCGCCAGGTCGGCGCCGCCGTCGACGGCGGCGAGCATCGCGGGGAGCCGCTCGGGCGGGTGGCTGCCGTCGGCGTCCATTTCCACGAGCACGGTGTACCCGCGCTCGAGACCCCAGCGGAACCCGGCGATGTACGCGGCCCCGAGCCCCTGCTTGCCCTCGCGGTGCATCACGGTGATGCGCCCGCGCGGGTCCTCGGTGGCGAGCCGGTCGGCCACCTCGCCGGTGCCGTCGGGGCTGTTGTCGTCGGCGATGAGGACCGAGACCTCGGGGGCCGCGGCCAGCAACCGCTCCACCACGCCGGGCAGGTTGTCCCGCTCGTCGTAGGTAGGGATGATCACCAGGGTGCGCGCGGACGGCGCGTGTCGGCCCGGCGTCGTCGGATCGGTCACTTACTTCTCCTCGGTTCGGGTCGCGGCTCGTTGCCGGGTGCGGACCAGCGCCCATGCCAGTGCGACGAGCCCGATGAGGCAGCTCACCGCCTGCGGGATGCCACCCAGTCGGGTTGCCATCGTACCGGCCCCGCCCACCTCGACCTGCGCCGCCAGCACCGCGGGCTCGAAGATGCCGCTCTCGGCGCGGACGTCGCCGTCGGGGCCGATGACGGCGCTGACCCCGCTGGTCGCGGCGATCAGCACGGGCACGTCGTGCTCCACGGCCCGCACCCGGGACATCGCGAGTTGCTGGTACGTCATGGGTGAGCGGCCGAAGGTGGCGTTGTTGGTGGGGACCGTGAGGATCTGCGCGCCGCGGGAGACGGGCTCGCGGGCGGCGGCGTCGAAGGCGACCTCGAAGCAGATGGCCACGCCCAGGTCCACCCCGCCCGCGGTGACGACGTGGTCGCCGTCGCCGGGGATGAAGTGCCCGGCGGTCCGGGCGATCGGGAACAGCGCCTCGAGCGGTTCGCGGAGCGGGAGCCACTCGCCGAACGGTTGGATGTACTTCTTGTCGTGGCGGTCGACCACCGGGCCCTCGGCGGGGTCGGAGGAACGGCCGTCCCACACGAGGTAGGAGTTGTGGGCTTCGCGGCCCTCGCCGGTGGGCAGGACGGTGCCCACGAGGATCGGTGCGTCCAGGCGTCGGGACAGGGCGGTGATCTGGGCGGCGGCGAGGCGGTCGGCCAGCGGCGAGATGTCGGAGGCGTTCTCCGGCCACAGCACGAAGTCCGGCGGGGCCTCGGTGCCGGCCTCGACATCGTCGGCGTACTCGGCGGTGACGCGCAGGTGGTTCTCGAGCACCGCGCGGCGTTGGGCGTTGAAGTCCAGGCCGAGGCGCGGGACGTTGCCCTGGATCACGGCGACCTCGACGGTGTCGGTGGGCTCGTCGCCGGTCGGGGCGAGGGACGCGACGGCGACCAGGCCCGCGGTCACCAGGGGCACCGTGAGCAGGCCGGTGGCGGCGCGGACGGGTCGGTCACGGCGGGCGAGGAGCAGGACGGCGACGCCGATCGCCGCCCCCATCGACGCCACCGCGAACCCGACCAGCGGGGTGCCGCCCAGGGACGCCAGCGGTAGCAGCGGCCCGTCGGCCTGGCCGAACGCCAGCCGTCCCCACGGGAAGCCGCCCCAGGGCCAGGACGAGCGGACCCACTCCCACAGCGACCACCAGCCGGCCACCCCGAGCACGGCGCCGACCGCACGCGGGCCGCGCCGGTTGCCGGGGTCCAGGCCGGCCCGCAGGATGATCGCGGCGCCGGCGCCGAACGCGGCGAGGTACAGCGCCTCGACCAGCGACAGGCCCCACGAGGCGTAGGCGCCCACGTACAGGCCCACCCATGGCACCAGGAGGAGGAAGAAGACCAGGCCGGAGGTGAACCCGAGGAGCGCGCCGGTGCGCGGCCGGACCGTGGAGGCGGCGGACGGGGACAGGACGACGACGAGGAGGGCAATCGCGAGAAGCGCCGTCCACCACAGACCCACCGGGGGGAACGAGGCCGCCAGCAGCGCCCCGGAGGCAGCGGCGAAGGCCAGCCTGGTGAGCAGGGGCATCAGGTCGCGGGGCCGGCGGGCAGGCCGTCCACGACGAGCGCGCGCAGAACGGGGTCGGGTCCGGTGAGATCCGGCATCGGAGGAACTCCGGAGCGCGGGTCCGTGGACCACCGCTGGACGGCGTCGTCCGCGGCGACCACGGCCAGCTCCCCGGTCCGCCACCTCGCGAAGGTGGCCGCCGTGCCCGGGGTGAGGGTGCCCGCCGTGCCGTCGTGCGCGCCGGCCGCCCGGTGTGCGCCCCGGGTGGTCGCGGTGAACGCCGCTCGCGGGGACAGGCCTCGGCCGCCCTCGACGGAGGTCAGGGCCCGAAGGGCGTCCCACGGCCGGACCTCGTCGCCGGCCCGGGTGGATGCGGCCAGCGCCACGCCGGAGGCGGCGATGCGCACGAGATCGGTGCCCGTCAGGTCATCGACGAGCGGGCGCAACAGGGTCACCGTTCCCACGGCGGCCAGGGCGGCGAGCGTGTCGCCGTCCGCGTTCCCGGCCCCGGTCCCGCCGACGAGGACCGGGATGCACCGGGCGACCGCCGGCCCGCCGAGTTCGGTGGCGAGGCGGGTGAGTTCGGTCGCGAGGCGCGCCGGGTCGACGGTGTCGTCGAGCACCACCCGCTCCCCCGCACGCACCCGCTCCTCGACCTCGTCGAGCCCGTGTGCGCCCGGCAGACCGGCGGGCACCACGCCGCCGGCGGCCGCGACCGCCGGGTCCAGGCCCTCGGGGAGGCACTCGACGAACGCCGGGGCCACCCAGTCCCCCTCCAGGTCGACCTGCTCGGCACCCGGGAACAGGGCGGGGCCCGGGGCATCCGAGCCGGCCCACACGATGAGCCCGTTCTCGTGTGCCAGGGCGGTTGCGTCTCGTGAGGCGGGCGTGAGCACGCGGCCCCCGGTAGCCAGGAAAGCGGTCATGCGGGCGATTATCCCCGAGCACCGACCGGCGGCCCGGCCGCCCACCCCCCGCGCCTACGCTGGGTGCTCATGAACGACTCCCACCACGCGGCCGGGTCGTCCCGAACCGGGGACACCCTGCGCTTCCCTGGCGGCCGGCTGCGCCCCGAGCACTGGACCGCCCTGGCGGCGCTCGCGGCCGGACATCGCGGCGGCATCCAGCTCACGGCCGGGGGCGCAGCCCGGATCGTGGGCGCGGACCGCGATCCGGTCGAGCTCGCGGTGCGGGACCTCGAGGCCGCGGGCCTGCCCGAGGCAGTCGCCCACCCCAGGGGACGCGACATCATCGCCTCTCCTCTGGCCGGCCGGCTCGGCGGGCATCACGACGTCGGCGACCTGCCGACGGGGCTCGGGGCCGCGCTGCTCGCCCGCGACGCGGCTGACGCCCTGCACGGGCAGGTGCTGTTCGGGATCGACGACGGGTCGGGCGACGTCCTGGCGCACTCCCCCGACCTGGCGGTGGCGGTGGACGGGTCCGACGGCGGCGCGCGGGTCCACGTCGCCGGTCACCCCGTCCCGCTCCGGGTCGCGGTGGCCGACGCCGCCACCGTGCTGGTCGACGCGGCCGTGAAGCTCACCGGTTCGGCGGGACCGACGCGGGTGCCCGGGTCCGGCGACCTGCACCAGCTCGTCGTCGACGCCCTGGGATCCCACCCCCGGACCATCCCCGCTCCCGTCGACCCGACGTCCCCTCCTGCTACCGATGTAGACGTGCCGAGGGTGGGCTGGATCGACACCGCCGACGGGCTGGTGAGCCTGCTCGCCGTGGTGCCCGACGGCGTCGTTCCCGCCCGACTCGCCGAATTTCTCGGCGCGGTGGAGCGTCCGACCACCGTCTCGGCCGACCGGGTCATCGGCCTGCACGAACTCACCGAACCGATGGCGGAGCAGGTGGTGCGGGTGCTGGCACCGATGGGGATGATCTTCGACGCCGAATCGCCCTGGGTGACGGCTTTCCCGTGAGGTCGGTTCTGTGGTGAGGTCGGCTCAGCAGTTGGGCAGGCTCAGCGCGCGCCGAACCGCTCGACCAGCCAGCGGGCGGCGTCCTCGACGGAGTGCACGGTCTCAGGGACCCGAGGGGCCTGCGGGGTCTCGGGCCGGTCCACCATCACCACCGGTATGCGCAGGTCGCGGGCGGCGGCGAGCTTGGCCTCGGAGGTGGCTCCGCCGCTGTTGCGGGTGACCAGCACGTCGATCCGGTGGCGGGACATTAGCGTCCGCTCGGACTCCACCCCGAAGGGGCCCCGGTCCAATACCAGCAGGTAGCGGTGCGGCAGCGCCCCGGGGGGCGGCTCGGAGCACCGGATGAGATACGACCCCCGGGTGTCCCCGGCGAACGCGGACGCGCCCTGCTTGCCGACCGTGAGCATCGGCCGGCGGAAACGCTCCCGCACCACGTGGGCCGCGGTCTGCATGTCCGGGACGCGGATCCACTCGTCGCCCGCCTGCTCGGTCCACGGCGGGCGGTGCAGGCGGAGCAGCGGCGTGGCCGTCTCGCGCGCGGCGTGGACCGCGGACACCGAGATCTGGTCGGCGAACGGGTCGGTCGCGTCGATGACGGCGCTGACGCCGTTCTCGCGCATCCAGTGCGTTAATCCCTCCGCACCTCCGAAGCCACCGATCCGCACCTCCCCACGGGGGAGTCTCGGCCGCGTGACCTTGCCCGCCAGCGAGGTGACGACGTCCAGCCCGGCGGTGACCATGAGGTCGGCGAGTCGACGGGCCTCGCCCGTGCCCCCCAGCACCAGGATCAGGCCGGGCGAGCCTCCCGGCATCGCGGTCGCGGGCGGGGCGACGGGCTGAGACCGCGGGGCCTCCGGGGCGGGCGCGGGCCGCGCGTCCCGGTGGGCCTCGACAGGGGCGCCGGAACGAATGCCGGGCACGAGTTCCCAGCTGATCCCCTCGGCGTCGAGGGCGCCGGTGTGGGCCGGCAGCTCGGGGTGGTCCGTGGGATCGCCCGGATAGAGCCGGACGACCCGGTCGCCGCGGTCGACGGCCTCACGCATCCTCGCGGCGGCGTCTGTCGGCGACAGCGCGGAGGCGTCGATGACCAGGGCCGTCGACGGGCACAGTCCCAGCGCCCCAGGGCCGATCGGACCCGGCTCCGCCAGGACGGTGCCGCTCATGGCGATGAGTCGGGAGGCGCGGACGGTGAGCAGATCGACGGGGCCGGGACCGGTGCCGACAAGGTGTACGGCGGCCGGGTCGGCGCCCGACCGGGGTGGAGCGCTCACCGCGGCATCCGCCTCCAGATCGGCTGCGGGACGAGCCGTGCGACGGCGAACATCACGCGCAGCTGCCACGGGATCCACACCACACCCGCCGTGCGCGACTCCACCCGGTCGACCACCGCGTCCGCCACCTGGTCCGGCGTGGACGAGAACGGGGCGGGGTCCATGCCCTCGGTCATCCGGCCGATCACGAAGCCCGGACGCGGGATCACCAGCGTGACGCCCGTGCCGTGCAGGGCGTCGGCCATGCCGGAGGCGAACCCGTCGAGTCCCGCCTTGGCCGAGCCGTACACGTAGTTGGCGCGCCTGACCCGCTGCCCGGCGACCGAGGAGAACGCCACGAGAACCCCGCGGCGACGGGGCTTCATCCGTTCGGCGAGGACCGTGAGAAGCGCGGCCTGCGCCACGAAGTCGGTGTGCAGGATGCGGGCCGCGGCCCGGGAATCGCGCTCGGCCACCTCCTGGTCGCCCAGGATGCCGAACGTCAGGACGGCGATGTCGATCTCCCCGACCCGGGTCTCGATGTCCGCCACGATCGCGGCGTGCGAGTCGAGGTCGTCGGCGTCGAAGTCCACGAGCTCCACCGCGACGGCGCCCGCGGTCCGGAGTGGGGCCTCGAGCGCGGAGACGTCTCCACCGGGGCGGCTCGCGAGCACGACGGTGCGGCCGGGTGCGAGGCGGTGGGCGACGGCCAGACCGATCTCGCTGCGGCCACCGAAGACCACCACGACCTCACCGCCGGATTCGGACCGGGACGACGGGGTTGCGGATGTGGGCATGGGCCCAGTGTCCCACGTACCGCGTCGCGCTCTGCGTCGGCTTACTGCGGTCCGCTCACTGCGGCCGGCTCACTGCAGTCGGTTCACTGTGGCAGGCTCGGCGTCATGGCCCACTCGATGGCAGAACTCTCTGACGAGGCACACCGGTTCCTGTCCGAATACCACCTCGGCAGCCTGACCACACTCCGGCGCGACGGTTCGCCCCACGTGGTCGCCGTGGGCTTCACGATCGACGTGGAGGGCGGGCTGGCGCGCGTCATCACCCGGCGGGGATCGCAGAAGGCGGCCAACGCCCGGCGTGGCGGCCGCGCGGCGGTCTCGCACGTCGACCGCGGACGGTGGCTCACCTTCGAGGGCACCATCCGCCTCCTCGAGGATCCCGACTCGGTCCGCGAGGGCGAGCGCCGCTACGCGCTGCGGTACCGCGAGCCGAGTCCGAACCCCGAGCGGGTGGTGTTGGCGATAGAGGTGGATCGCGTCCTGGGCTCCAAGCAGATGTTCACCGGCGACTGACACCGCGGCCGGGCGCTCGGCGGGTGCGCGCTGGGTGCGCGCCGGGCCGCGGCCTGCCGGACGGAATCAGAGGAATCTCCCGGGTTCGCCTGCTCGGTCATAGCCGCCCGCCGCCATGGCGTCTCGCGTGAGCCGAGGCGCAGGCCGGACGACATGCCCGGGGGCGGCTGTGGCGGACGCGTGCAGGGGGGCTGGCGTCCGCCGACTCTAGAGGACGCGCAGGCCGCGCTCGCCGTCGTTGAGGTCGCGGCGGCCATCGGCGGTGACGGCCACGATGTCCTCGAGCCGCGCGCCCCACGACCCGGTCGTGTAGACGCCGGGCTCGACCGAGAAGGTCATCCCTTCCTCCAGCACGGTATCGGCTCCGGGTGCGACGAACGGCGGCTCGTGCAGTCCCAGGCCGATCCCGTGCCCGGTGCGGTGGATGAACAACTCCCCGAGCCCGGCCGCGGCGAGGTGCTCGCGTGCGGCGGCATCGACCTCGCCGATCGCGATCCCCGGTCGGACGGACTCGCGTGCCAGGCGCTGCGCCTCCTCCAGCACCGCGTACGTCTTGGCGACCTCGGCGGAGGGCTGGCCCATCGAGTAGGTCCGGGTGCAGTCGGAGTGATAGCCGCTGGGCAGCGGCCCGCCGATGTCCACCACCACGATGTCGCCGGTCTCGACCACCCGGTCGGACACCCCGTGGTGCGGGTCGGCGCCGTTCGGGCCCGAGCCGACGATCACGAACTCGGCGCGCGTGAGCCCCTCGGCCTCGATGGCGGCGGTGATGAGCTCGCCCACCTCCGCCTCGGTCCGGCCCACCTGCAGGAACTCCCCCATCCGGGCATGCACTGCATCGATGCGACGGGCGGCCTCGGCGAGCTCGCCCACCTCGTGCGCGGTCTTCACGGCCCGCACGTGGTCGATCACCTCCGAGGCGAGGACCACCTCGCCGTCGACCCCGTCCTGGAGCGGCACCAGGTGCAACGCCGGCAGGGCGGTGGACACCGCCACCCGCCCGGCGACCGACCCGGTGACGAGCGCGATGGCGTCGGTCCCGTCCGCCCACGGGTGGATCCTCGCGCCCACGCGGTCGGCGGCTCGCCGGGTGACGTCGGTGAGTTCGAGCGACGGCAGCACCAGCAGTGGCTCTGCCCCGTCCACGGGCACGACCAGCGCGGTGAGCCGCTCGTGCGAGTCCATGCGCTCACCGGTGAGGTAGGACATGTCCTCGCCGGAATACACCACCACGTGGTCGATCCCGAGGTCCCGCGCGCGATCGCGGACGGCTGCCAGACGGTGCGAGTGGATCTGCGTAGTGGGGCTGTTCATGTCCTCCACAGTAGGCCGGGGCCGCAGTGGGCCGGAGCCGACTAGCCTGACGGCAGGTACTCGCTCCCGACCCGACGACATCAAGGAGGCGCGGTGTCCCAGGGCCCGCTCATGGTTCTCGACAGCGCCGGCTTGTGGTTCCGCGCGTTCCACTCCGTGCCCGAGAAGATCACCGGCCCGGACGGCTCCCCCGCCAACGCCGTGCGCGGCTTCTGCGACATGGTGGCCGTGCTCGTGGACGAGTACTCCCCGACCGGCCTGGTGGCCGGCCTCGACCGCGCGTGGCGTCCGGACTGGCGGGTGGAGTTGTTGCCCTCGTACAAGGCGCACCGCGTGGGTGACGACGGCGAGGAGGACGCCCCCGCGTCACTGGGCCCGCAGGTCGAGTCGATCCGCGGAATCCTCGGGGCGGCGGGCATCGCCCAGGCGTGGGCGGAGGACGCGGAGGCCGACGACGTGCTGGCCGCGCTGGCCGCCCGGGATCGCGAGGTGCTGGTCGTGACGGGCGACCGCGACCTGTTCCAGCTGGCATCGGCGAGCACCACCGTGGTGTACGTGGGAGCGGGGATGAAGAAGCGTCTGGCGTACACCCCGGAGGTCGTGGCGGAGCGCTTCGATCTGCCCGCTGGTGACGACGCCCGCGTGTACGCGGACTACGCGGTGCTGGTCGGCGACGCGTCGGACGGGTTGCCCGGCGTGGCGGGGGTCGGTGCGAAGACCGCCGCGGCCCTGCTGCGCGAATACGGCGACCTCGACGGCATCGTCGCCGCCGCCGGCGATCCGGGGTCGGCGCTCACCGCCCGCCAGCGCACGGCGATCACCGAGGGGGCCGACTACCTCTCCGCCGCGCGCGGGGTCGTCCGCCTGGGCGGCCGGGCGTTCGACGTACGGTTCGAGGGCGACGTCGACGGACGCCGTGGCGCCGTGGATTCCGACCGCCTCGAGGCGCTGGGCGAATCGACCGGGCAGGCCCGCGCGATCGGCCGGCTCGTCGAGGCGACCGAGGGGCTCGACGCGGTCTGAGCCGGGCAGGCGCCCGTCGCCCCGTTCCCGTCGCCGCTCGTCCGCGTCGGCTCAGGCCATGTGGTCGAGCACCACACCGCGGCGCAGTGACCCCACGGCGGACCGGGCGGTGCGGGCGAGCTCCGGTTCGGCGACCTGACCGACCTGGGCGAGGACGTCCACCACGAGGCGGGCGGAGCGGACGAAGTCGCCGGCGGTGAGTTCGACGCCCTCCTGCCACGAGGCGGCGAGGATCGAGGCCAGCGCCCCGCCGGAGACCCAGTGGTGCATCACGGGCGCGAGGCCGGCGTCCAGGTCCGGGGTGGTGGGCAGGCGGTGCGCGCGTTCGATCTCGGCGACGTCACCGGCCACCCGCTCCGTCTCGGCGAGGGCGGCGCGCAGGGTGTCGTCGGAGGGTTCGCGGACCGCGGAGTCCGTCCGCGGGTGGGCCACGACCGTGGTGACGACCGCCGCGAGGCCGGCGGCATCGAGCCCGCGCCACACTCCCCGCCGCAGACATTCAGCGACGAACAGGTCCTGCTCGGTGTGTACCCCGGCCAGGAGCCGCCCGGCGTCGGTGGCACGGAGTACGCCGTCCACCTTCTCGAGATAACCGAGGTGCCGGAGCAGGTCGACGATGCGGCGGAAGCGGCGGGCCAGCGAATCGGCGTCGGCGTCGACCTCGGCGGTGAGCGCGGCCACGTCGGCGTCGGCGTGGGCCCAGCGCTCGTGGAGGCGGGCGAGCTTGTCCATCCGGGGGTCCTCGTGCAGCGGGTGCTGCCGGAGTGCCCGGCGCGCCGCGGCGATCCGCGGGTCCTTGCGGACCGGCTTACCGCCGGCGTTCTTCATCCGACCCTTCGCCTTGCCCCGCAGGTGCTCCATCCGCTGGACCAGAGCCCGCTTGGCGCGCCCGTCGAGCTTGCGGCGGCCCTTGGGCAGGTCGACCCGACCCACGGGGATCGGGGGCGAGGCGAAGTCGTTCTGGCGTAACCAGCCGGTCCACCCGGTGTCGGTGAGACAGAGCAGCGCGGGGTCGGACTGGATGTCGGTCCGGACCTGCAGCACGGTCGCCACCATGCCGAATCGTTTGCGGCCCACGGTGATCACGGAGCCGGCGGTCTGCTTGAGCATGGCCGCGCGCACGGACGCCAGCCGGTCGTCCCGGTTCGACTTCTCGGCCTTGCGTTCGAGACGGCTGAGCTCGGCGCGCAACCCCATGTACTCGTCGAGGTCCTCGTCTCCCCCGGCCTCCTCGAGCGACGCCCGCATGCGGTCGCGCTCATCGGACCGGCGCTCGATGGCGCGGGACCGGGACACCAGGGTGCGGTCGGTCTGGAACTGGGCGAACGACCGGCCGATCAGGATGGTGGCCTCCTCGACGCCGAGCTGCTCGACGAGGTTGACCGCCATCGAATAGTCGGGAGCGAAGGCACTGTGCAATGGGAACCGCGGGGTGTCGACGAGCGCGGACAGGGCGTCCAGGTCGAGGTCCGGCTGGTCGAGCACGACTGCCGTGCCCTTGGTGTCGATGCCCCGTCTGCCGGCCCGGCCCGTGATCTGTGAGTACTCCGCGGAGGTGAGCATCGCGTGGGTGTCGCCGTTGAACTTGGTCGTCTTCTCCAGCACCACCGCGCGAGCCGGCATGTGGATGCCCAGCGCCAGGGTCTCGGTCGCGAACACGACCTTGATCAGCCCTGCGGAGAACAGCTCCTCCACGATGGTGCGGAAGAGCGGGAGCATCCCGGCGTGATGGGCGGCGAGCCCGTTGACCAGCCCGGCGCGGAACGAGGTGAAATCGAGGGCGTCGAGGTCGTGTTGTGGGACCTCGGCGCAGGCGGCGTCCACGTGTGAGGCAATACGCCGGGCCTCCTCCCCGGTGGTGAGCCGGAGGCGGGCGCGACGCATCTGAGCGACCGCGCCGTCGCACCCCGCCCGGGAGAACACGAAGTAGATGGCCGGCAGGAGTCGCTCGTCGTCGAGCTTCTCGATGACGTCCTGGCGTCTGGCCCACTGCGCTCGGGGCCGGGCCGTGACCCGCTCCTCGTGGTAGCCGCTCCGGGACCGTCTGCGCTGGTCGGCAGCGGCCCGGATGGGGATCAGGTCCCCATCGGTGTAGAGCATGTGGGCCAGCGGCACGGGACGGTGCTCGGACAGCACCACCGCGGTGTCGCCACGGATCTCGGTGATCCAGTCGCCCAGCTCGTCGGTGTTGCTCAGGGTGGCGGACAGCCCGACCAGGCGGACGGCCGGATCGAGCGTGAGGATGATCTCCTCCCACACGACGCCCCTCGAGCGGTCCCCGAGGTAGTGGATCTCGTCCATCACCACGCAGTCCAGGTCGTGGAGCGCCGACGAGCCGCTGTAGATCATGTTCCGCAGGACCTCGGTGGTCATCACCACGATGGGCGCGTCCGCGTCGATCGAGTGGTCGCCGGTGAGCAGCCCCACGTTCTCGGGGCCGAAGCGCGTGCGGAACTGCCGGAACTTCTGGTTGCTCAGCGCCTTGATCGGGGTGGTGTAGAAGCAGCGCCCTCCCCCGGCGAGCGCCCGGTGAGCCGCGTATTCGCCGACGAGGGTCTTGCCGGACCCGGTGGGCGCCGAGACGAGCAGGTTGCGTCCCGCGTCGAGGGCGGAGAACGCCTCCAGTTGGAAGGGGTCAGGCGAGAACCCCTCCCCGGTGAGGAAGTCCTCGAGCAGGTGATCGGTCCGGGGACGGTCAGGTGATGTCGTCATAGAGTGAACCGCCACCGGCCGGGGCCTGGAGCGGTCGGGTGTCGCCGGGCGTTCGGGTGCCGGTGTCCGGGGCCGGGGTGGTCAGAGGGGCGGGCCGCTCGAGTGGGCCGGATCCGCCGAGGTCGTCGGCGGGGCCGAGGGGCGAGGCGGATTCGTCGTCGACCTCGAGCCAGTCGGCGCGGGACTTGTTCTTGCGCTTGTCATGCAGGCGGGCGAACTGGATCGCGCCCTCGACGAGGATGGTCACCGCCAGTGCGAGGGCGAGCATCGAGAACGGGTCCTGGCCGGGCGAGGCCACGGCCGCGAAGACGAAGATGCCCATGATGATCCCGCGGCGCGACTTGGCGAGAACCTCGTAGCTCACGACCCCGGCGACGTTGAGCATCGCGATCAGGAGCGGGATCTCGAAGCTCACGCCGAAGATGAGGATGAGCTGGATGAGGAACGTGAAGTACTGCGTGCCGGACAACGCGGTGGTCTGGACGTTGTCGCCGATCGAGAGCAGGAACTCCAACGCGTGGACGATCACGACGTAGGCGAGCACCGCGCCGCCGATGAACAGCACCGCGGCCAGGATGGTGAAGACGACCCCGTAGCGCTTCTCGTTCTTGTGCAGGCCGGGCGTGATGAACGCCCACAGCTGGTACAGCCAGACCGGGCTGGCCAACACGATGCCGGCGGTGGCGGACACCTTGAGCCGGAGCATGAACTGCTCGAACGGTCCGGTGGCGAGCAGGCGACACTCGTCGCCGTCGTCACCGAGCTGTAGGCGCGCCCCCGGGGGGATGTCGCAGTAGGGGCCGGTGAGGATCCCGCCCAACGACGGGATGCCGAAGAAGCCGCTGCCGTACCACCAGAATCCGAAGCCCAACGTCACGATGATCGCCGCCATCGCGATGAGCACGCGGTTGCGGAGCTCGTAGATGTGCTCGATCAACGGCATGGTGCCGTCCGGGTTGCGGGGCCTGCGGCGGCGTCTGGTCAGCAGGCGACCGGCGCCACCCTTGCGGGTGGCGCCGGTGTCCGCGGTGTCGGTCTGCGTCATGGAGGGGTCGGCCTACTGCCCCTGCTGACCCTGACCGCCGTGGTATGGGGCGGTGGGGTCGGTGTACTGCTGCTGCCCCTGTGGCTGGTACGGCTGCTGGGGTGCCTGCGGGTAACCCTGCCCCTGGGCATTCGGCTGCCCCTGCGGCTGGTACTGCTGGGGTGCCTGCGGCTGGTACTGCTGCGGCTGGTACTGCTGCGGCTGGGGCTGGGCGGACTGCTGTGCCTGCGGCTGCGCGTACTGGGCGGCGTTCGGCTGCGCCTGGGTGAGAGCCTGCGGCGCGGGGTCCTCGACCGGCTTGTCGTCGTTCTGCATCTCCTTGATCTCGGACTTGAAGATGCGCATCGACCGTCCGAGGCCGCGGGCGGCGTCCGGGAGCTTCTTCGAACCGAACAGCAGGAGCACCACCGCGAGGACGATGAGCCAGTGCCAGATGCTCAACGCACCCATGTCAACCTCCGTTTGTCTGACAACGTGCCCATGCTAGCGCACCCACACCGGGCGGCGTCACTCGAGCGCTCCCCGAAACCGGCTGCTACCTGGTTATTTACCGAGAATTCACGATTCCGTCACGGAGGTCTTCCCCGGCTCCGCCGAGTACGCCTCCAGCCCCTCGACGGCGCGGCCCGCCACCTCGGCGGACAGTTCGGGATCGGCGGCCCGCACGACGTCCGCATGACCGAGCAGGAAGCGCAGGAGCCAGGCCCGGTCGTGGTAGGCGATCTCCACCTCCAGGTCGCCGTCCGGGCGGCGGACCACGCTGTGGAACCGGAACTCGTCGAGGAACCAGGCCGCGGCGGCGGGGACACGGGCGGACTCCAGTCGGACGTCGCCCTCGCCGTCGTCCTGGGGTCGGGGTCCCAGCGCGCGGCGCGGCCCCACCTCCTCGACCCCGCTCATCCGGTCGGTGCGGAACGTCCGCCACTGACCCGACTCACGGTCCACCCCGTGGACGTAGGAATGGCCGTCGGCGACGGACAGGCGTGCGGGGTCCACGACCCGGGTGGTGGAGGTGTCGGAGCTGGCCGAGTGGTAGACGAAGCGCAGCGCCCGACCGTCGTGGACGGCCGTGCGCACGACGTCCGCGTCCGAGTCGGCCGTCTCGCGTCGGGCGTCGAGCCCCCCGGCGTGCACGTCGGCGCCGGTGGCGGTCCGGAGCGTCGACAGCAGGTCGCGCAGCGCGCCCTGGTCGATCACCTCCGGCTGGTCGAGGAACACCGCCAGCCCGGTCTCGAGCGTGACCGCCTCCGCGGCGGTCAGGCGGACCGGGCGGTCGATCCCGGCGGTGAAGGTCACCTCCACGAGATCGGCGTCGTCGAGGTCCTCGGAGGAGAAGGCGAGGTCGATCAGGTCACCGGGGCCGTACCCGGGCAGACCGCAGGACCACAGTTGCCACAGGGCGGCCCGGAGTTGCTTCTCGGTCAACCCGAGGTCGCGGGCCGCGTCGGCCACGGGGACGGCGCCCCGGGTGTGGAAGTACGGGACCACGCTGAGCAACGTGGCCAGCGGGACGGCGCGGGCGCTCATCGGGCGGCCTCCTCGGCGGCGGTGAGGATCGTCACGACCCGGACGCGGAGCTCGGCCGGGCGCAGGGCCACGGCGTCGGCACCCTGGGCGGCCACGAGCGCGGACAGTTCACCGAGCGGCGCGGCGACCTCGAGGTCGACCCCGTCCCTGCCGAATCGCCGGGCGGGGCTCTGGGACCGGGCCATGGCGCGCAGCTCGGCGGCTCTGCCGTCGGCGGCCCAGACCGTGGCCTCCACCAGGGGGTTGAGCCGGGAGACGGCGCCGTCCAGCAACGCGAGGACCTGCTCGGTCGGCGGGACGGGGACGGTCCGGGCGGCGCGCCCGAGCCGGACGTCGGAGATGCGGACGAGCCGGAACGTCCGGGGTTCGCCTCGGTCGAGATCGTGACCGACGAGGTACCAGTGGCCGTGGCGGGATCCGGTCCACCAGGGCTCGACCCGCCGGGAGGTGGGTTCGGCGGCGCCCGCGGGGGTGTGCGAGAAGGTGACCGTGGATCCCTCGGCGATCGCCTCGGCGACCAGGGCGGCGGTCGCGAGCTCGGCGGGGTCGGTTACGGACACGGTCGCGCCGGCGTCGTGCGCGGGCTCGATCCCCGCGGCGGTGAGTTTGGCCAGCGCCCCGTCGGCGCGCGCGGCCCGCTCCCCCTCGCGCCACACCTCGGCCGCGACGGCGAGCACGCCGGCCTGCTGGGGCGTGAGGGTGATGTCGGGCAGCTCGTACCCGTGGGCGGGGATGCGGTACCCGGCCGGCGATCCGGGGGCCAGCGAGGCGCCCTGTTCGAGCGGGACCCCGGCGTCGCGTAGCTCCCGCTTGTCCCGTTCGAACATCCGCAGGTAGGCGGCGTCGTTCTCGGCGTCGTCGTACCCCTGGACCATCCTGCGGATCTCCCCCGCCGACAGGAACGCGTTGGTCGACCTCAGACAGATCACGAGGTTGACCAGACGTTGGGACTTCGAGGTGGGCACGCCTGGAGACGCTATCGTCCGAGCGCGGCGACGAGTTCGTCGACACGCGGGTCCTCGTGGGCGAACGGGTCCGTCAGCGCGACGGTGGGCAGGGTGCCGTCGGAGACCTTGAGGTGGACCCAGTCCACGGTGAAGTCGCGCTCGGCGTCCCGGGCGGCCGTGATGAACCTGCCACGCAGCGCGGCGCGGGTGGTCTCGGGGGCGACGGTGCGGGCCCGCTCCACCTCGGCGTCGTCCACGACGCGGGAGACGAGCCCGCGGCGTTCGAGGACCGAGTGGAGCCCGCGTCCGGGCCGCACGTCGTGGTAGGTCAGGTCGATCTGGGACAGCCTCGGGTGGTCGAGGTCGACGCCGGTCTTGTCCTGGACCTGCCGGATGAGCCGCAGTTTGGCGGCCCAGTCGATGTCGGCGGCGATCGACTCGTGGTCCCCGGACTCGACGGCGTCGAGCACCCGCTCCCACAGGGCCACGCACCGCTCGATGTCGGGGCGATCGTCGCGCTCCCAGCCGCCGCTGTCGAGGTAGCGGTGGACCCCGGCGAGGAACTCCCGCTGGATCTCCAGCGCCGTCATGGTGGTGCCGTCGGTCATCGCGACGGGCCGCGTGCCGGTGAGGTCGCGGCTGATCTCCCGGATGGCCCGAACCGGGTGCGCCACCGCCATCGGGCGCAGCTCGACGCCCGCCTCGAGCATCTCCAGCACGAGCCGGGTGCTGGCGATCTTGAGCAGCGTGGTGGTCTCGATCATGTTGGAGTCGCCCACGATCACGTGCATGCGCCGGAACCGGGTCGAGTCGGCGTGCGGCTCGTCTCGGGTGTTGATGAGCGGTCGCGACCGGGTGGTGGCGGACGAGACGCCGTCCCACATGTGTTCGGCGCGCTGGGAGAAGCAGAACGTCGGTTCCTCCGTCTCGCCGAGTCCCACGCCCGCCGGGGTGCCGGGCAGGATCTTGCCGGCGCCGCAGAGGAGCTGCCGGCTCACGAGGAACGGCAACAGTGTGGTGGCGATGCTGCGGACCTGGGTGGCCCGGTCGAGCAGGTAGTTCTCGTGGCACCCGTAGGAGTTGCCCACCGAGTCGGTGTTGTTCTTGAACAGATAGACGTTGACGTCGATCCCCTCGGCGGCGAGTGCCTGCTCGGCCTGCAGGGCGAGGTCGTCGACGATCCGCTCCCCCGCCCTGTCGTGCGCGACGAGCTGGCGCAGGCCGTCGCATTCGGCGGTCGCGTACTCGGGGTGGGAGCCCACGTCGAGGTAGAGGCGGGAGCCGTTCTCCAGGAAGACGTTGGAGCTGCGCCACCGCTGCACGACGGGCCGGAAGAAGTAGCGGGCGATCTCGTCGGCGCCGAGGGACCGCGCGCCGTCACCGCCGACGCTGGTGATCCCGAACTCCGTCTCGATCCCGACGATGCGACGGATCATGGCGGTCTACTGCCCGCCCTTCTGGACGTAGGACTTCACGAACTCCTCGGCGTTGGTCTCGAGGATGTCGTCGATCTCGTCGAGCAGCGAGTCGGCGGAGGTGGTGTCGGCGGCCTTGGCGACCTGGCCGGCCTCGTCGTCACCGTCGGCGGGGCCGCCGGCGTTCTTCTGGATCCGGGACATGGACTTCTCCTTAACGGTGGGAGGTTCGGTGGTCGGAGGTGCGTGTCGGTGCGGTCACCACGGTGACGGTCCGTCGGTGGTGAGGAAGTCCGGGTGCGCCTCGCAGTACTCCCGGGTCCCGGTGTACGGGTCGGTGAGGTCGACGTGGCGCTGGTGGCCGCGTGAGTCGACGACGACGACGAGGTCCCATCCGGCGGAGTGGATGCTGTCTCCGAGTTCCGCGAGGAAGCGTCCCCTGGCCCAGGCCCGCGTCCGGGCGGGCGGGGTCGTGACGGCGGCCTCGACCTCGTCTGGGGTGGTCAGTCGGCGCATCGCGCCCTTCGCCACTAGACGGGTGTAGAGGCCGCGTTCCGGATCGATGTCGTGGTACTGGAAGTCGATGAGCGCGAGCCGCGCGTGGTCCCAGTCCAGCGCGTCGCGGGCGCGGAATCCCTCTAGCAGACGCAGCTTGGCGGGCCAGTCCAGGCGGTCGGCGCACGACATGGGATTCTGCTCGAGGGCCTCGAGGATCTCCCGCCATTCGGCGAGGACCTCGGTGGCCCAGTCCGGTCGGCCGGGTCCGTCGCCGACGAGGTCGGCGACCCGGTCCAGGATCTCGCGTTGGAGACCGATCCCGGTCAGTGCGCGGCCGTCGGGCAGCGGCACCGTGGCGGTCAGCGACGTGTCGTGACTGATGACGTGCACCGCCTCCACGGGGTCGACGGGCAGGAGATCGGAGAAGTCGACGCCCTCCTCGATGGCGTCCAGGACCAGGCACGTGGTGCCGATCTTGAGGTACGTCGCCAGTTCGGACATGTTCGCGTCGCCGATGATCACGTGCAGTCGGCGCCACGTCTCGTCGGACGCGTGCGGCTCGTCGCGGGTGTTGATGATCCCGCGACGCAGGGTCGTCTCGAGCCCGGTGAGCACCTCGATGTAGTCGGCGCGCTGGGAGAGCTGGAAGCCGGCCGTCTCGCCGGACTGCCCGATCCCCACGCGTCCGGCGCCGCAGAACACCTGCCGGGACAGCAGGTGCGGTGCCAGGCTCAGGGTCAGGGCGTCGAAGTCGACGTCGCGGCGGACGAGGTAGTTTTCGTGCGCGCCGTACGAGGCGCCCTTACCGTCGACGTTGTTCTTGTACAGCTTGAGTTCGGCGTTGCCCTCGGTCGCCGAGGACTCGACCCCGGCGCGGTGCATGACGAGCTCGCCGGCCTTGTCCCAGATCACCGCGTCGCGCGGGGAGTCGACCTCCGGCGCGGAGTACTCGGGGTGCGCGTGGTCGACGTAGAAGCGCGCGCCGTTGGTCAGCACCCGGTTGGTCACCCCGAACTCGCCGGGGTCGTAGGCGCGCACGGCTCCCAGGTCGAAACCGCGGGCGTCGCGCAGGGGCGATTCCGACTCGTAGTCCCAGCGGGTCTCGTCGGCGCCGCCGGCGGACTCCCCGGGGTCGGTGTAGGCCTTGATCACCTGGGTGGAGGTGACCACCGAGCTGAGCAGGGGCTGCCCGACCGCGACGATGCCGAACTCGATCTCGGTGCCGATGATCCGGCCTCGCCCGACCTCACCCGACGCGTTCCGAACGGGAGGGGTCACTGGTCCACGCCCTTGTTGGGGATGGAGACGTCGACGACGCGCTCACCGCGGACACCGGTCAGCCGCGCCCATTCCTGCGGGTTGGAGGTGTTGGGCAGGTCCGCGCTCTCGGCGAACTCGGCGTCGACAGCGTCGAGGAAGTCGTCTGTGGTCAGGCCCTGCCCGGTGCCGTGGACGATGTCCTTGATCGCCAGCTTCTTGGCCCGGTCCACGATGTTGCGCAGCATCGCCCCGGAGGTGAGGTCGGCCAGGTACAGGGAGGATCGGCGGCCCGAGGCGTACACCAGGTGCACGTACGTGGTGGACGCGTCGCGCGTGTAGAGCCTGTCGACGATCCGGTCGATGAGGTCCGCCACGTGCGTCTGCTCGTCCGCGTCCCCGACCTCCTCCGGGTCGAAGCGCAGGTCGGGGGTGATGTATTTCGCCAGGATATCGGTCGCGGCGTCGCGGTCGGGCCGGTCGATGCGGATCTTCAGGTCGAGCCGGCCGGGGCGCAGGATGGCCGGGTCGATCATGTCCTCGCGGTTGGAGGCGCCGATCACGATGACGTTGCGCAGGTCCTCCACGCCGTCGATCTCCGCGAGTAGCTGGGGCACGATCGTGGTCTCCATGTCCGAGGAGACACCGGAACCGCGGGTGCGGAAGATCGAGTCCATCTCGTCGAAGAACACGATGACCGGGTTGCCCTCGGTCGCCTTCTCACGCGCCCGCTCGAAGATGGAGCGGATGTGCCGCTCGGTCTCGCCGACGTACTTGTTGAGCAGTTCCGGGCCCTTGATGGACAGGAAGTACGAGTTGGGATAGCGACCGTCGGAGACGTCGTCGCCCCGGGAGACCGCCGACGCGCGGGCCAATGAGTGCGCGACGGCCTTGGCGATGAGGGTCTTGCCGCAGCCGGGGGGCCCGTAGAGCAGGACGCCCTTGGGTGGGGCCAGGTGGAACTCGCGGTAGAGGTCGTGGTGGATGAAGGGCAGCTCGATGGCGTCGCGGATCTGCTCGATCTGCGGTCCGAGTCCACCGATGTCGGAGTACTCCACCATCGGGATCTCCTCGAGCAGGAGCTCGTCGACCTCGGCCTTGGGCACGACCTCATACGCCACGCCCGCCTTGGGGTCGACCAGCACCGCGTCGCCCGGACGGACCGGGGCGGGGTGCTCGGCGGTCCGACCGCCCCGCAGCGCGGCGGCCAGCACGACGATGTGCTCCTCGTCGTTGCCCATCACGACGCGGGCGCGGACGCCGTCGGCGAGTACGTCACGGAACATGGCGGTGACGCCCGTGACGGGCAGCTCTCCGGAGACCTCGAGCACGGTCAAGGCCTCGTTGAGACGCACCGTCGTACCGGCGGTGAGTTCGGCAGGGTCCACCCCCGGGGCGATCGCGAGGCGCATCCGCCTACCCGCGGCCATGACCTCCACGGTGTCCGGGCCGGAGGGTCGGGCCAGGACCACGCCGTAGGTGCTGGGCGGGGTGCCGAGTCGTTCGACCTCACTCTTGAGCGCCTCGAGCTGGTCGCGCGAGTCCTTGAGCAGGTCCGCGAGCCGGACGTTGCGGGCGCCGAGGGCGTCGATCTTGATCGTCTTCTCGCGGTCCGAACGGGCCCCCTCGTCCACGGCCTTGCGCAGCCGTGCGAGCTCGGCCCGGTCGATGGCGACCCGGTCCTGCCCGTCGCCGGCCGGGGATCGTCCCTCGGTCACGCGATCACCTGCCCTCCTGGTCGTCGACGAGTCACCTCGTCGTCGTCCCCTCCACCCTATCGGCGGACGCGGGCGCAGGTCCCTGCGAGTCCGCCGGTCAGCCCTTTCCGCTGCGCCGCTTGGGCTTGAGGGTGGTCACGCCCTCGGCGAGCCGGCGGGCGGTCACGAGGAACGCCGTGTGGCCCTGCATGCGGTGCTCCGGACGCACGGCCAGGCCGACCACGTGCCAGCCGCGGTTGATCGACTCCCACGCCCGGGGCTCGGTCCAGCACTGCTGACGCCGCAGGGCCTCCACGACGTCCGACAGCTGGGTCGTGGTGGCCACGTAGGCGACCAGCACCCCGCCGGGCACCAACACGTCGCTCACCGTGGGCAGGCACTCCCAGGGCGCGAGCATGTCCAGCACCACGCGGTCGACCTGGCCCCCCAGCGCCTCCACGGAGGTCTCGGCCAGGTCCGCGACGCGCAGGTCCCAGTTCTCGGGGTGCTCGCCGTAGAACGTACGGACGTTGCGCTCGGCGTGCTCGGCGTGGTCCTCACGGATCTCGTAGGAGAACACCCGCCCCTCGGGGCCCACGGCCCGGAGCAGCGAGCAGGTCAGCGCGCCGGAACCGGCACCGGCCTCCAGGACGCGGGCGCCGGGGAACACGTCACCCTCGTGCACGATCTGCGCGGCGTCCTTGGGGTAGATCACCTGGGCGCCGCGCGGCATGGACAGCACGTAGTCGGTGAGGAGCGGCCGGAGCGCGAGGTAGTGGGAGTCCTTGGTCGAGGTGACGATCGACCCCTCCGGCGCACCGATCAGGTCGTCATGGCGGACGGCCCCGTGGTGGGTGAAGAACTCGGCGCCCTCGACGAGGACGACCGTGTACTTGCGCCCCTTGGTGTCGGTGAGTTGGACGCGGTCGCCCACGACGAACGGACCGGATCGCTGCACGGGACCTCCAGGGGGACATACGGGCCGGTTGTCCGACCGGTTGTCTACCCTGCCAGGTGTGACGGATCCCCTGGAAATCGGCGGCATCCCGGCAGCGGTCGACGTACCCCTGCCGGAACGCAAACCCCTCGCCCTGTCCGCCTCGCGCGCGGCGGACTTCCGGCAGTGCCCGCTGCTGTACCGCCTGCGCACCATCGACCGGATCCCGGAGCCCAAGACACGCGCCCAGGTGACGGGCACCGTCGTCCACTCGGTGCTCGAGGAGCTCTACGGCCTCGAGCAGTCCGATCGGGCGCCGCAGCGCGCCGCGGACCTCGTCCCCGCCGCCGTCGAGAACTTCTACGCGGCGGAGGACGGCGCCGACGTGGTACCTGTGGCCGAACGCCCCGGGTTCGAGGCCGAGGTCGCGGGCCTGGTCTCGGCCCTCTACGGCGTCGAGGACCCGCAGCGCTTCTCCCCCGCCTCGTGCGAGCAGTACCTGCTCACGGCCACTCAGTCGGGGACCCCGCTCCACGGCTACCTCGACCGGGTCGACGTGGCGCCGACCGGCGAGGTCAGGGTCGTCGACTACAAGACCGGCAAACCCCCGAACCCGCGGTACCAGCACCAGGCGATGTTCCAGATGCGCTTCTACGCCCTGATGTACCACCGCGTCCACGGGGTGCTCCCCGCGCAGCTCAAACTCATCTACCTCAAGAACGGCAGCTGGCTCACCCTCACCCCGGATCATGCATCCCTCGGTGAGACCGAGGCGTCCCTCGACTCGCTCTGGTCGGAGATCGAGCGGGCCGGGGAGAGCGGGGACTTCCGCCCCCGTACGTCCCGCCTGTGCGACTGGTGCAATCATCAGGCCCTGTGTCCGGCGTACGGCGGTACCCCGCCGGAGTACCCGGGGTGGCCCGGGACGCGGGTGGTACCAGCCGGGACGGACACTCTGCTGTCAGGTCAGGGAGAACCGAGGAGAACGTGATGACGGAGGCCTACTTCGAGCCGCTGGGTACCGACGACGGCTGGGAGGTCTTCCGAGCAACGCCGCACACCGTGAGCGCCTGGGGCCCCGACCTGCAGCACGGGGCCCCGCCTTCTGCCATCCTCACCCGGGCCATGGATCGGCTGGACCCGTCCGAGGAGACGCGGATCGCGCGGGTGGCGGTCGACCTGCTGGGTCCGGTCCCGCTGGGCGAGTTGCGGACGCGGGCGCGCGTGACCCGACCGGGCCGGCGGATCCAGCTGGTCGAGTCCGAGCTCGAGGCGCGGGGACGGATCGTCGCCCGGGCGAGCGCGTGGCGGATGCTCGTCAGCGACACCGCGGAGGTCGAGCAGACGCTGGATCAGCCCCGCGAGTTGCCGGGAGCTGATCACAACAGTGACTTCTTCAACCGCTGGACCAGCGGCTACATCGACTCGCTCGAGATCCGGGGTGCCGAGGACGGCACCGTGTGGGCGCGGCCCACCCTGCCGCTGGTGGCAGGTGAGGAGACGACCCCCGCCGAGCACGTGATGTGCGTGGCGGACATCGCCAACGGTGTCGGAGCGGTCCTCGAGCCCCACGAGTGGCGATTCCTCAACACCGACGTGGTCACGCACCTGCACCGCCGGCCCGTCGGGCAGTGGATCGGGGTGACAGCGCGGGCCTCGATCGGTCCCGACGGGGTGGGCGCGACCACCGGAACGCTCTTCGACGAGGTCGGCGCGATCGGCCACACCCTGCAGGCGTTGCTGGTCGAGCGGGTCTGATCGGGCGCGGTCCCAGCCCGAGGATCCGCTACTCCGACTGCGGATCCGCTACCCCTGTTCGGGTAGCGGATTCGAAGGGAGGGTAGCGGATCTTCTGGTTGTCAGCCCATCCGGCAGGAGCGGATGTCGGTCGCGATGACCGACTTCGCGCCGGACGCGGCGAGCTCGTCCATGATCGAATTGACCCGCTTGCGCGGCACCATCGACCGGACGGCGATCCACGCCGGGTCCGCCATCGGCGAGACCGTGGGCGACTCGATGCCCGGCGTGATCGCCGAGACCTCGTCGAGCAGATCCTTGGGGCAGTTGTAGTCGAGCATCATGTACTGCTGGGCGAACACCACGCCCTGCAGGCGCGCCCTGAGCTGTGCCATCGCCGCGGACACCTCGGCGTCCGCCCGGGAGATCAGCACGCCCGAGGAGTCGCACAGGATGTCGCCGAACGCCTCCAGGCCGTGGACCTTGAGCGTCCGTCCGGACCCCACGACGTCGGCGATGCAGTCGGCCACTCCCAGTTGGATCGAGATCTCCACGGCGCCGTCGAGGCGGATGACCTCTGCCTCGACCCCCCGCTGCTGGAGGTCCCGACGCACGATATTGGGGTACGAGGTCGCGATCCGCGCGCCGGCGAGCCGGTCGGTGGACCATCCCGCCCCGGCGGGACCGGCGTAGCGGAAGGTGGAGTGGCCGAAGCCCAGATCGAGGAGCTCATCGACCTCGGCCATGGAATCCGCGGCCAGATCCCGGCCGGTGATGCCCATCTCGAGGCGGCCGGAGCCCACATAGACGGCGATGTCCTTGGGACGGAGGAAGAAGAACTCGACGTCGTTGTCCGGGTCGATCAGCGTGAGGTCTTTGCTCCCCTCGTGCCGACGACGGTACCCCGCCTCGGCGAGCATCTCGGAGGCGGACTCGGACAGGGCGCCCTTGTTGGGCAGTGCGACGCGCAGCATGACGGGGGCTCCGGGATCTGTGAGCGTGAGGGTGGACGCGGGGCGGGGTCTAGAGATGTCGGTAGACGTCCTCGAGGCCGAGTCCGCGCCTGAGCATCATGACCTGGGTCCAGTACAGGAGCTGCGAGATCTCCTCCGCCAGTTCCTCGTCGGACTGGTACTCGGCGGCGATCCACACCTCTCCGGCTTCTTCGACGACCTTCTTGCCCAGATGATGCACACCCTTGTCGAACGCGGCGACGGTGCCGGACCCCTCGGGGCGCGCGGTAATGCGCTCGGACAGCTCGGTGAACAGCGAGTCGAAGGTCTTCACACGCTCGATTGTCCCATAGCCGCACCCACGGGTGTGCCGGAGGTGAGCCCGTGGAGCGCCGCGGTGTCGATGCCCTCCAGGGTGTCGTGGGTGTGGGCCCCGACGACGCCGGGCTGGCCGTCGGTCGACGGGATGTACAGCACCCGGCATCCGGCGGCGACCGCCGCGGTCGCGCCGGTGACGGAATCCTCCACCGCCACCGCCGAGCCGGGCTCCACCCCGAGCCGGGCACACGCGAGGAGATACGGGTCCGGGGCGGGCTTGGCCTCGGTGACCATGCACCCGGTGACCACCACGTCGAAGCGGGAGCGGTCGATGAACTCGAGGGGCACCACCGCGACATCGGCGGTGGTGTTGGTGACCAACGCGACCGGAGTCCTCGTCGACGCGATATCGGCGAGGAGATCCTCGGCGCCCGGCCGCCACCTCATATCAGTTCGCATCAACTCGGTGACCCGGGAGTTCAAGCGGTGGGCGAGGCGGTCGAACTCCTCGCCCACGATCCGGCGACCCGTGTACTCGCCGAGGATCTCGAAGAACCCGTGGAGGGAGTTGCCCAGCGTCCTCTCGCGCGTCGTCTCGTCGAGGGGGCGCCCCAGGTGCTCGGCGAGCTCGTACACGGCGATGTCCCACAGTCGCTCGGTGTCGACGAGGGTGCCGTCCATGTCGAGACAGACGGCGGACGGAACACGGTCGGAGGAATTGCTGGTCACGGACTACTGTCTACCCGAGTCAGGTGAACCGGGGGTGACCCGAGGCGCCGATGGCGACGGGATCGCATCGAAGTCGCTGAGCTTCCGTGGCGCCATCACGACGCGCGCCGAGTTGAGGATCGCCAGCACATCGATGACCTCCTGCGCGATCGCCCCCGCGAGAGGGCTCAGCAACCCGAAGACGGCGAGGAGCATCCCGATCACGGAGGCGGCCATCCCGCCCACCGCTGACTGCAGGGCGATCCGACGCATACGCGCTCCGATATGGAGCAGGTCGTCGAGGCGCTCCAGTGAGGAATCCAGCACCACGGCGTCGGCGGCCTCGGACGTCACGTCGGAGGTGGCACCGAACGCGACTCCTGCGGTCGCGGCCGTCATCGCCGGGGCGTCGTTGATGCCGTCCCCGAGGAACAGCGTCGGCCCCGCGGCAGTGCGTTCGCGGACGATCGCGAGTTTGCCCTCGGGGCCGACCCCGCCGTGCACCTCACTGATGCCCACCCGGTCCGCCAACCGGCGGACCTCGGTCTCGCGGTCACCCGAGATGATCATCATGTGCTTGACGCCGTGCGAGCGCGGCAGATGTGCGATGAAGTCGCCTGCGGTCGCCCGCGGTTCGTCCCGGAACCGGAGGGTGGCGGCGTACCGGTCGTCCAGGAGGACGATCGATTCCAGACCGGCCTCCGTCCCCGGGAGGAGGTCGACGGCGTCGGGGTCGACCGCGGCGAGTCCACGACGGTTGGTCAGGCGAAGGCTGTGGCCGCCCACCTCACCGACCAGTCCGGCGCCGGGTTTCTCGGCGACCGAGCTGAGTGGTGGTATGGCGAGACCTCGTTCGGTGGCGGCGTCGACGACAGCTCGGGCAAGAGGATGACGGGAGTAGACCTCGACCGCTGCTGCGGTCGCCAGCACGCCATCCGGATCGGTGCCCGGTCGAGGAATGATCTCGGTCAGGACGGGGCGACCGTAGGTCAGTGTGCCCGTCTTGTCGAACATCATCGTCTCGATCCGGCTGACGTTCTCGAGCATTGCCGGGTTCCGGATGATGATCCCACGCTTGGCGGACAGCGAGATGGCGCCGATGATGGCGACCGGTACGCCGATGAGCAGTGGACACGGGGTCGCGACGACCACCACGGCGAGGAAGCGGGTCGGGTCGCCCGAGATGACCCAGCCGAGGACGCCGAGGGCAAGTGCGACCAGCGTGTACCAGGCGCCGAGACGGTCGGCCAGGCGACGCATCGGGGGCCGGTGTTCCTCCGCCTCCCGCAGGACGCCGACGATCTGCGCGTACCGGGAGTCTGCCGCCCGGCGTTCGGCCCGGACGGTCAACGCCACCTCGCCGTTGACGGCCCCGGAGAGCACCTGGGAGCCGGGTGACTTCGGCACGACGTACGGTTCGCCGGTCAGGAACGACTCGTCCATGGCGCCGTCGCCACCCACGACCTCGCCGTCGACGGGGCACAGTTCATGAGGCAGGACGAGGAGGAGGTCATCCACGCGGACCTCCTCGGCGCGGATGTCGTCCACGCCCGCGGCCGTAGAGTCCCCGCGGAGTCGATGCGCGATCGTGGGACTGCGCCGCGCGAGGGCGTCGAGGGTGGCCGATGCCCTCCGCGACGCCGCGGCCTCGAGCGCCTCGCCGCCGGACAGCATGAGGACGACGATCGCGGCGACCAGCCACTCGTCGAGAGCGACCGCCGTGATGATCGAGATGGCGGCGAGCATGTCCGCCCCACCCGCGCTCCTCACCGCCGAGCGCAGTACCTCGAGGATGAGTGGGACCCCGCCGACCACGACCACCGCGACCAGGGGCGCCCGGATCGACCACTCGACCGTCGTGGAGACGCCGGGACCGGTGACCGCGCGCGACACGAGGTGGATCGCGATGGCCAGGACGGTGGCCATCGCGAGTACCCCCTGGCGAGAGCCGACGAAGGTGCGGAGTGGCCCGTCCGCCCGGCCCCGCGTCGATGCCGACGCGGGGCTGGTGGATTCACCGCCAGATCGGTGCCCGATGGTGTGCATGACTTCATCATCCGCCGTCGGGTATGTCCTCTACCAGCAAGGACAGGCTGTCCTGCGTGCCCCCTCAGACGTTGAAGTACTTCGCCTCCGGGTGGTACAGCACGAACGCGTCGGTCGACTGCTCGGGATGCAACTGCAGTTCCTCGGAGAGTTCGACGCCGATGCGCTCGGGCTCGAGCAGATCGACGACCACCTTGCGGGACTCCAGGTCGGGGCAGGCGCCGTAGCCGAAGCTGTACCGGGCACCCCGGTACTTGAGGTTGAAGTACTCCTCGATGCTGTCCGGGTCCTCGTCGGAGACCGTGCCCTCGGGCAGGCGGAGTTCGTCGCGGACCCGCCGGTGCCAGAACTCGGCGAGGGCCTCGGTGAGCTGCACGGACAGGCCGTGCACCTCGAGGTAGTCCCGGTAGTTGTCCGCGGCGAACAGCTCGTTGGCGAAGTCCGCGATGGGCGTGCCCATGGTGACCAGCTGGAACGGCAGGACGTCCACCACTCCCTCGGCCTCGCAGCGCTCCTTGGAGGCCAGGAAGTCGGGGATGGCCAGGAAGCGCGGTCGCTGCTGGCGCGGGAACGCGATCTTGTGGAGCACCTCGGCGTCCGGGCGCGGTTCGGCGAGCACCCAGATCTCCTCGCCCACCGAGTAGGCCGGGAAGTAGCCGTACACGACGGCCGAGTGGGACAGGATGTTCTCGGTGGTCAGCCGGTCGATCCACGAACGCAGGCGGGGCCTGCCCTCGGTGGCCACGAGCTCCTCGTAGTCCGGCCCGTCGCCGCTGCGGGTGCCCCGCAGGCCCCACTGGCCGAAGAACAGGGCACGCTCGTCCAGGTGACCGGCGTAGTCCGCAACCGGGATCCCCTTGGCGATCCGGGTCCCCCAGAACGGAGGGGTCGCGATCGGCTGGTCGGCCGCGACGTCCGACCGCTCGGGGACCACGACGGGCTCGGCCTCGGCCGCTCGTTTGGCGGCGATCCGCTCACTGCGAGCGCGGCGCTCGCGGCGTTCTTCTGCCTTGGCTGCGGACTCCGACGACTGGGACATCGGGACCCCGGTCCGTTTGGACGTCATCACCTCGTCCATGAGCCGCAGGCCCTCGAACGCGTCCCGCGCGTAGAACACCTCACCCTGGTACATCCCGGCGAGATCGACCTCGACGTAGGACCGGGTCAGCGCGGCACCGCCGAGCAGGACCGGGAACTCCCCGGCGATCCCCTCCGAATTGAGCTCGGCGAGGTTGTCCTTCATCACGACGGTGGACTTCACCAGCAGGCCGGACATGCCGATCACGTCGGCCTTGTGCTCGCGGGCCGCGGAGATGATCTCCGAGATCGGCTGCTTGATGCCGATGTTGACCACGTCGTAACCGTTGTTGGACAGAATGATGTCCACGAGGTTCTTGCCGATGTCGTGCACATCGCCCTTGACCGTGGCCAGGACGATGCGGCCCTTGCCGTCCTCGTCGCTGGCCTCCATGTGGGGCTCGAGGTGGGCGACCGCGGCCTTCATGGTCTCCGCCGACTGCAGGACGAACGGCAGCTGCATCTGGCCGGACCCGAAGAGCTCACCCACGGTCTTCATCCCGCCGAGCAGGTGGGTGTTGATGATCTCCAGAGGGGGGATCTCCGCCATCGCGGCGTCGAGGTCCGCCTCGAGTCCCTTGCGCTCGCCGTCGACGATCCTGGCCGACAGCCGCTCCATGAGCGGCATCGCGGCGAGCTCGGCCGCGCGCGCGTCCTTGGCGCCGGCCGCGGACACGCCCTCGAACAGCTCCATGAACACCTGGAGGGGGTCATATCCCTCACCGCGACGGTCGTAGACCAGGTCGAGGGCGACCTCCCGCTGCCGCTCGTCGATCTTGCTCATGGGCAGGATCTTGGAACTGTGCGCGATCGCGGTGTCCAGACCCGCCTGGATGCACTCGTGCAGGAACACCGAGTTGAGCACCTGGCGGGCGGCCGGGTTGAGGCCGAACGAGATGTTCGACAAGCCGAGCGTGGTGTGGATCTTCGGGTGTGACCCGGTGAGCCGGCGGATGGCCTCGATTGTCTCGATGCCGTCGCGGCGGACCTCCTCCTGGCCGGTCGAGATGGGGAAGGTCAGACAGTCGATGATGATGTCCTCCTCCGCCACCCCCCAGTTACCGGTGAGGTCGGAGATGAGCCGCTCGGCGATCTCGACCTTGCGATCCGCGGTCCGGGCCTGGCCCTCCTCGTCGATGGTCAGCCCGACCACAGCCGCGCCGTGGCGGGAGACCAGCTGCATGATCCGCTGGAAACGGGACTCCGGCCCGTCGCCGTCCTCGTAGTTGACCGAGTTGACCGCGCAGCGGCCACCCAGCTTCTCCAGACCGGCCTCGATGACACCGGGCTCGGTCGAGTCGAGCATGATCGGCAGCGTCGAGGAGGTCGCGAGCCGGCCGGCCAACTCCTTCATGTCGTCGGAGCCGTCCCGGCCGACGTAGTCCACGCAGAGGTCGACCATCTGCGCACCGTCGCGCATCTGCTCCTTGGCGATGTCCATGCAGGTGTCCCAGTCGCCGGCGAGCATGGCCTCGCGGAACCGCTTGGAACCGTTGGCGTTGGTGCGCTCACCGATCATGAGGATCCCGGCGTCGGCGCGCAGGGGGGTCGAGCTGTACAGCGAGGCGACCGCGTTGACGGGCTCCACCCGA
Source organism: Dietzia sp. KRD202 (assembly GCF_017168155.1). Taxonomy (NCBI): domain Bacteria; kingdom Bacillati; phylum Actinomycetota; class Actinomycetes; order Mycobacteriales; family Dietziaceae; genus Dietzia; species Dietzia sp. KRD202. The sequence continues at coordinate 44,004 of NZ_JABFAN010000007.1, forward strand.
CGCTCGGCCTTCTCGCGGCCCAGGACCTCGTCGCGCAGGCGGGTGATGTGCTCGGGGGTGGTGCCGCAGCACCCGCCCACCATCGACAGGCCGAACTCGGAGACGAAATCGGCCACCTGCGGCGCGAACGCGTCGGCGCCCAGGGGGTAGACGGCGCCGTGCTCACCGAGCTCCGGCAGTCCCGCGTTGGGCATGACCGACACGGGGATCCCGGCGTGCCGGGACAGGAACCGCAAATGCTCGATCATCTCGGCCGGACCCGTGGCGCAGTTGAGGCCGATCATGTCGATGCCCAGCGGCTCCAACGCGGTCAGGGCCGCGCCGATGTCCGAGCCGAGCAGCATGGTGCCCGTGGTCTCGATGGTGACGTGGGAGATGATCGGCAGCCGCCTGTCGGCGGCGGCCATCCCGTCCTGGCACCCGAGCACCGCGGCCTTGACCTGGAGCAGGTCCTGGCTCGTCTCGATGAGGTAGGCGTCCGCGCCACCGCGTGCCAGCCCCTCGGCGGCCTGGGCGTAGGCGTCCCGCATTTCCTCGAAGGTGGTCTGCCCCAGGGAGGGCAACTTGGTGCCCGGCCCGAGGGAACCCAGCACCATCCGGGGGGTCCCGTCCTGGGACGGACCCATCTCGTCGGCGACCTTGCGGGCGATCGCCGCGCCCTTCTCCGCGAGCTCACCGATCCGGTCGACGATGTCGTAGTCGCCCAGGTTGGACAGGTTGCAGCCGAAGGTGTTGGTCTCCACCAGATCGGCGCCAGCGGTGAAGAACGCCCGGTGGATGTCCTCCACGACGTCCGGACGCGTGGCGTTGAGGATCTCGTTGCAGCCCTCCAGGCCCAGGAAGTCCGCGTCCACATCAAGGTCGACGGCCTGCAACATCGTGCCCATCGCCCCGTCACCGATCAGTACTCGCCGACGGGCGGCATCCAATAAGGGCGAATCGAAATCGACAGACATGGCCCCAGTGTATGGGTGGGGAACAACCGGACGAACGTAGGCTGTACTAATGACTGTCCAATGGAGTCCCGACGGGCATCTCGATCTGGAGAGCCCGGTGATGATCGTGGCCTTCGAGGGCTGGAACGACGCCGCGGACGTGGCGACCGGCACCATCGAACACCTCGCCCTGAACTGGGAGGCCCGCCAGATCGCCGAGGTCGGCGGTGACGAGTTCTTCGACTACCTGGACCAGCGGCCCGTCGTCCGGATCTCGGGTGGGGTGTCCCGCTCGGTCGAGTGGCCCCGGGTGGTGGTGTCGGCGTGTCGACCGGACGGGTTCGCCGCGGACGTGTTGTTGGTGCGGGGGCCCGAGCCGGCCCTGAAGTGGCGCCGGTTCGCCTCGGAGTTCGTCGACCTGGTCGACACCCTCGGGGTGTCCCAGGTGATCCTGCTGGGGGCCTACCTCGCCGACGTGCCGCACACCCGTCCGGTCCCGCTCACCGGCGCGGCGTTCAGCCGGCAGCGGATGGCGACGATGGGCGTCGAACCGTCGGACTACGAGGGGCCCACCGGGATGTCCGGGGTGCTCCAACAACTCCTCACGGAGGCGGGGGTGCCCACGCTGAGCGTGTTCGCGGGGGTCCCCCACTACGTGGCCTCGCCGCCGAACCCCCGCGGTACCGAGGCGATGCTGTCCTGGATCGCGGAGAACCTGGGCATGGCGGTGCCGATGGACGCGCTGCGCGTGCAGGCGCGGACGTGGGCCGACCGTGTCGACGCCGCCGCGGGCGAGGATGAGGACCTCCGCGACTACATCCAGTCCCTCGAGGACCGGATGGACGAGGACTCCGGGGTGACCCCGGGGGTCGACCCGGAGCCCGACCGCGGCCGCGCGTCGGGTGGGGAGGCCATGCCGCTGGTCGACGGCGATGCGATCGCGGCCGAGTTCGAGCGCTTCCTACGGGGCGAGCGGGACGAGCCCGACGCCGGGTGACCCGCGGCCGGCCGGGTCGCGGCACGCGCGTCCCGCAGGCAGGCGTGTGCCGCCGGCCAGGCGGCCCCGCCGGTCAGCAGGTCAGCCGGCCCGGCCGGTCAGGCGGCGGTCGACGGGATGCCGAGAAGAGCGTCCAGGGCGGTCGCGACCGCGACACCGGCGCCCGGGTCCGCCTCGTCACCGCCCAGCGTCGCCTCCGCCCACGCGTCGATCACGGCCAACGCGCCGGGCGTGTCCAGGTCGTCCGCGAGGCGCTCGCGCAGAGCCGTGATCGCGGCCGCCGAGTCCGCACCGGCGCCGCGGGCGACGGCCCGGTTCCACGTGTCGTACCGGAGACGGGCGGCCTCGAGGAGCTCCCCGGACCAGGACCGGTCCACGCGGTAGTGCCCGGCGAACAGGCCGAGCCTGATGAGCGCCGGGTCGACGCCCTCCTCCCGCAGCGCCTGCACGCGCACCAGGTTGCCGAGCGACTTGCTCATCTTCACGCCGTCGAGCCCGATCATCGCGGCGTGGACGTAGAAACGGGCGAAGGGCGCCTCCCCCGTGGCCGCCTCGGCGTGGGCGGCGGAGAACTCGTGGTGGGGGAAGGCCAGGTCGCTGCCGCCACCCTGGATGTCGAACTCCATCCCCAGGCGGTTGCGGGCGATCGCGGAGCACTCGATGTGCCACCCGGGTCGGCCCGCCCCCCAGGGGGAGGGCCAGGACGGTTCGCCGGGACGATTGACACGCCACAGCAGCGCATCCAGCGGGTGTTCCTTGCCGGTTCGGTCAGGGTCGCCACCGCGCTCGGCGAAGGCGACGGCCATCTCGTCGTCGTCGTAGCCCGACTCGTACCCGAACTCCTCGGTCGCGCGGTGGCGGTAGTAGACGTCGGAGTAGCCGTCGACGGCGGGGTCGATGCAGTAGGCGTGACCACGCTCGAGGAGCTCGGCCACCATCTCCACGACCTCGTCGATGGTCTCGGTGGCCGCGACGTAGTCACGCGGCGGGAGGACCCGGAGCGCCTCCATGTCCCCGCGGAACCGATCGGTCTCGCGGTCCCCCAGCTCCTGCCAGTCGACGCCGTCTCGCTCTGCCCGCTCGAACAGCGGGTCGTCGACATCGGTGGTGTTCTGGACGTAGTGAACCTCGTGCCCGGCGTCGAGCAGCTGACGGTAGACGAGGTCGAACGTGAGATAGGTGGCCGCGTGACCGAGATGGGTGGTGTCGTACGGGGTGATCCCGCAGACGTACATGCGTGCGACGGGCCCCGGCGCCACCTCGCGGGCCTCCCCGCCGGCCGTGTCGAACAACCTCAGGGGGGCGCCGTCGCCGGGGACCGAGGGGACGACAGGCGTGGACCACGAGTGCATGCGGCCGAGTCTAGAGACCACGCGGTCAGAAGAGCGGCCAGGGTAAGGGGTACCCGGGGCCGGGAACGGGGAACACCCGCGTCGCCAGGAGGGCGTCGACGCGATCGGTGAGAGCCTCGACCTCGGCGGAGGAGAGCAGGTCGGACAGGGCCGCGCCGAGGGTGCCGCCCTCTGCCAGGTCGCGCCGGAGACGCTCCAACCCCGCCACGTCGTCGGCGGTGAGGGGTTGACCCGCCCACCCCCACAGGACGGTGCGCACCTTGGGCTCGGTGTGGAAGGACAGGCCGTGGTCGATCGCCCAGACGACCCCCGCGGCGTCGACGAGGACGTGTCCGCCCTTGCGGTCGGCGTTGTTGACCACGTGGTCGAACACCGCGATCCGGCGCAGCCGGTCGTCGGTGCCGTGGGCGACCACCACGTCCTCTCCCCGCGCGCCCTCCCCCCGAAGCACGACTGCCCGACCGCCCGGGACGGCGTCGGCGGGGTGGACGTCGATCGGGTCGTGCCCGGAGCGTTGCTCGCGATCGACCTCCTCGATCCAGCGCTGGGCCATCCCCGGCCCTCCCGGGCCGTGCGCGGACACGGTCTGTGGCACGAGGTCCCAGCCCAACGCCTCGGAGACCGCGTGTGCGGCGATCTCCCGCGCGGCGAGGCTGCCGTCGGGGAAGTCCATCAGCGGCCGCTCGCCCGCCGACGGTTTGTAGACCCAGCTGTCCCCGTGGGCGTCCACACAGTGGTAGACCGCGTTGCTGCCGGACGGGATCCGGTACAGCACGGTGAGTTCGGGGCTGACCGGGCGGTCGGTCACGGGTCGATGAGGTCGGTGAGCGTCTCACCGGACCGCGGGAGATAACCGTTGAGGCGGACGCACAGGTGACCGGTGGTGTCGATCGGTTCGCCGCACAGCGGGCACGGGGCACGCCCGGCGGAGACGACCTTCTCGCTGCGGAGCACGAACTGCCGGGCGCGCTGTGGGGTGAGGAAGACACGCAGCGCGTCCGGCGCGTCCTCGGCGTCCGACAGCACCACCGACTCGTCTGTGGCGGACGGGTCCATCGCCAACAACTCCACCACGATCTTGGAGTGCTCCCCGTCCCAGCCGAGCCCCATGGTGCCCACCTGGAACTCGGCGTCGACCGGCATCTCGAGCGGGTCGAGATCATCCACGACGCCGCCGGCGGGCGGGATCGGGACGTCGGACTTGTCGGCGATCTCGTCGAGCAGGTCGCCCATCCTCTCGGACAGGATCTGGGCCTGCTGCTTCTCGCACCGCACTGATATGGTCCGGCCCGCCTCGGTGGCCTGGACGAAGAAGACGCGCTCGCCCGGCTGACCGACCGTGCCCACCACGAACCGGGTCGGGTCGCGGAACTCGTGCACTGCCCTGCTCATGCGGGTGGTCTCCTCGTGGGGTGGATGGTGGTGCGGATCATCAGGCTACGTTCCCGCCGGGGACGGCGTCCGAGCTGCCGTGCCCCGCCGTGGCGTCGCCGACCCGGCCGGCCGGGTCCCCGCGGAGACCCGCCAGGTCGCCGCCGGTGTCGTTGACCCGGAGCACGAACGGGCGGTGTGGCGTGTACCGCACCACGGACACCGATGCGGGTTCCACCACGATCCGCTGGAACTGGTCCAGGTGCATCCCGTAGGCGTCCGCGATCACCGCCTTGATGACGTCGCCGTGGCTACACGCCACCCACAGCACGTCGCGATCCGCCTCGTCCGCCAGGCGCTGATCGTGGCGACGGATGGCGGTCACCGCCCGACCGGCCATCCCGGCCAGGGACTCTCCGTCCGGGAAGACCGCCGACGAGGGGTGCTGCTGGACCACCGACCACAGGTGCTCGGAGGCGAGGTCCTTGAGCGGCCGGCCCGTCCACGAGCCGTAGTCGACCTCGACCAGCCCCTCGTCGACCAGCGGCTCCACGCCCAGCGACCGCGCTAGGGGTTCGACCGTCTGACGGCACCGCATGAGGGGCGACCGGACGACCGCCTCGACGGGCAGTTCCCCGAGCCGACGGCCGAGTTCCGCGGCCTGGGCGTGGCCGGTGTCGTCGAGGCCGACCCCCGGTGTACGGCCTGCCAACGTGAGGGCGGTGTTGGCGGTGGATCGGCCGTGCCGGAGCAGGATGACGGTCATACGGGAAGATTACCGACGGCCCGCCGGGTCGGTCACCGGCCGGGCGGCGGCCCCGGTCAGGTCGCGGGGATCGTGCCGGTGCCGAGCAGGATCATCACCAGGGCGCCGAGGAGGATGCGGTACCCGGCGAACCAGGCGAGCGAGTGGTTCTGCACGAACCTCAGAAGCCAGGCGATGGCCGCGTACCCGATGACGAACGCGATCGCCGACCCCACGAGGAGCTGGAATCCGCTCGCCGACTGCCCCACCGACGGTTCGAACGCGTCGGGGAGGCTGAACAGGCCCGAGGCGAGGACTGCGGGGATGGCCAGCAGGAACGAGAACCGCGCCGCGGCCTCGCGCGACATGTTGAGGAACAGGCCGGCGGAGATCGTGCCCCCGGAGCGGCTCACGCCCGGGATGAGCGCCAGACACTGGGCCAGCCCCATGACGATCGCGTCCTTCATCGTCAGACCCTCGAGCGATTTGGCGTCGACGGGGCGGTCCTGCCGGCCGAACCTCTCGGCGAGCAGGAACACGAAGGAGAAGACGATGAGCACGATGGCGGTGATCCAGAGATTCCGCGCGGCGTCACGGATGAAGTCCTTGCCGACGAAACCGATGAGCGCGATCGGAACCGAGCCGACGATGACGAACCACCCCAGGCGGTAATCCGGGTCGGCGCGGTGCTCGGAGTCGAACACGCCCCGGAACCAGGCGACGAGGATGCGCACGATGTCCTTGAAGAAGAACACCAGCACCGCGGCCTCGGTGCCCAGCTGGACCACGGCGGTGAAGGACGCGCCTGCGTCCTCGCCGAAGAACCAGGTGGAGAAGATCCGTAGGTGGCCGGACGACGACACCGGCAGGAACTCGGTGAGGCCCTGGAGCACCGAGAGCACGACGACCTGGAGCCAGGACATCCCTTCCGCGGTGGGCGCGGCGAGGACCGATGTGTTCACGTGCGCTGTTTCCTCTCGGGTTCCGGCGGATCGGACGCGGATCGCGTCACCGCACCCAGCGAGAGTAGTCGCCCGGACCTGGACGGTGCCCGAGCACCCGCGTGGTGGACAATGGCGGGCAGTCGAAAGGAACACCGTGCACCGACGTGTCCTCCACCGTTCCGGCATGCCCGCCGCCCTCCTCGCCCTGGCGATCGCACTGACCGCCTGCTCCTCGCCCACCGCGGAGCTCGAGGAGCAGAACAGAATCGCCCAGGGCAACGCCTCCCCCGCGGAGTCGCCGCAGGTCTCCGACCCCGCCGGGGGTGACGTGATCCCGGTTCCCGGCTCGGTCCGCTCCCTCGTCGCGGTGGGTGACCGGGTCATCGCCCGGGTCGACGACCCGCCGTCGCTGGAGATCGGTCGAATCGACGGCACCCGCTGGGTGGAGGAGGACTCCGTGCCGCTGCCCCCGGGTGCCGGCGATGCCTCGGCCGCGCACGACGGCACGGTGCTGGTCCCCCACTCCGACGGCGTCGTCCTGGTGTCGGCCACCGGGCAGGTCCGTGAGATCACCGGGCTGGGCCCGGTCACCGCGGCCGCGCTGACCACGGACGGTCGACTACTGACCGGCACCCCGGAGGGCGAGATCGTCGTGCGCGACGCCGACGGTGCCGAGCAGCGTCGCATCGGCGGGCTGACCGCCGTGGACCGGATCAGCGTCGCCCGGGACGGCTCGGTGACGGCCCTGAGCCGCCCCGACACCGTCATCGCCAGCATCGACCTCGACTCGGACAACGCCGGGCCGCTCCTGCGTGCCGGCAAGGGGGCGGGTCAGCTCGACGAGTTCGGCGAGCGTTCCGTGGTGGCCAGCGACACGGTCGGCGGGACCCTGCTGGTGTACTCGACCTCGCCCGTCCGGCTGCATCAGCAGTTCCCCGTCGCCGCGGCCCCGTGGGCGGTGGCGGAGGACACGTCCAGAGGACTCGTCTGGGTCACCTCCACGGGGACGAACACCGTCCAGGCGTACGATCTCGGCGACGGCGTCGGTATCCAGCGCGCGGACATCCCGACGGTGCGCCAGCCCGACTCGCTGGCGGTCACCGACTCGGGGACGGTGGTGGTCGGTTCCGCGGATGGGGCGGGCCTGCACCTCATCCGACCGACCCTCACCGAGCCGGCGAGCTGATCGCCCAGAAGACCCACGTCCCGCCCGGGGACGTTCACCGAGGAGGACCGTGTACGCACTGCTCAAGAAGGTGCTGTTCCGCTTTCCCGCGGAGCGGATCCACCACCTGGTGTTCGGCCTGCTCAAGCTCCTGACCCTGGTGCCCCCGCTCGGTGCCGTGGCTCGCCGGATCCTGGGTGTGCGGGACCCCGTGCTCGCCCAGGAGGTGCTCGGTCGTACCTTCCCCGGCCCGCTCGGGTTGGCGGCCGGGTTCGACAAGAACGCCGCCGCCGTGGACTCGTGGGGCGCGATCGGCTTCGGGTTCAGCGAGGTGGGCACCGTGACCGCCTCTCCCCAACCGGGCAATCCCACCCCACGCCTGTTCCGGCTCGTCGAGGACCGGGCGATCCTCAACCGGATGGGGTTCAACAACCACGGGGCCGGTAACGCGGCCAACAACCTCCGTCGGCGCCGCAGCAGTGACCCGGTGGGTATCAACATCGGCAAGACCAAGGTGGTCCCTGCGGAGGACGCGGTCCGCGACTACGTTGCCTCGGCGACGATGCTCACGGGTCTCGCCGACTACCTCGTCGTCAACGTCAGCTCCCCCAACACCCCGGGACTACGGGATCTGCAGGCCGTCGAATCGCTCCGGCCCATCCTCGCGGCGGTGCGGGACGTGGCCACGATCCCCGTCCTGGTGAAGATCGCGCCCGACCTGGACGACGCGGACATCGACGCGGTGACGGACCTCGTGCTGGAACTGGGGCTGGCGGGCATCGTCGCCACCAACACCACCATTTCGCGTGACGGACTGCGGACCCCCGCCGCGGCGGTCGAGGCACTGGGCGCCGGGGGCATCTCCGGCGCGCCGGTCGCCGCCCGGTCGCGGGAGGTCCTCTCGCGGATCCACGGACGCGCAGGCGGCCGCATCGTCATCATCTCCGTCGGTGGCATCGAGACGCCCGAGGACGTCTGGGACCGCATCACCCACGGCGCGAACCTCGTCCAGACCTACACCGGGTTCATCTTCACCGGACCCACGCTCCTGCGCGGCACCAACCGGTTGGTGGCCAAGCGCCTCCGCCAGGGCGGGTTCGGGTCCCTGGCGGAGGCCGTCGGCTCGGCGGTGCGCTGAGCGCTACTGAGCGCTACTGCTCGAAGATCCCCGTCACCGTGCCGCGGGCCAGGCCCTGGCCGAACAGGTTGAACCCGACGAACGCGCACGAGGCGTCGTCACCGAGCTCGATCTCGTCGCCCACCGCGTGGACGGCGAGGATGTAGCGGTGCGGCCCGTGGCCCGCCGGCGGGGCCGCGCCCACGAAGCCCTTGAAGCCGGCGTCGTTGCGGACCACGACCGCGCCCTCGGGGAGGCCCGAGGTGTCGTCGCCCGTGCACGCGCCCTCGGGCAGTGAGGTCACCTCTGCCGGGATGTTGGCCACCGACCAGTGCCAGAAGCCCGACGCGGTGGGGGCGTCCGGGTCGAAGACGGTGACCACGTAGGTCCTCGTACCCTCCGGACCCGCGCTCCAGCTCACCTGTGGCGACCTGTCCTCGCCGCCCTCGACACCCATCTTCCCGCCGAGCTGCGCGGCCGACAGGGTGGCACCCTCGGTGAACGACTCGCTCGTCACCTCGAGGGCCGGTAGATCCGGGAGTGCGGCGTAGGGGTCGGGCACACGGAAGTCGGTCATCGTCATCCTCCTGCGATCGTGGCGGTGTGGAGTGGTCCTCCATCCGGTCACGTCCCTGTCTACCAGCCCTGTCTACCAGCGATGACCCGGCGGTGGGAGCCGCGGCGGGACCCCGATTTGGTCCACGGTTCGGGCATCGGCTAATGTCATTCCTCGCACGACCAAGCCGGACACGAGCCGGTGGAGGTCACCAGTGTGCGAGCGCGAGTGGCGGAATGGCAGACGCGCTAGCTTGAGGTGCTAGTGTCCTATTAACGGACGTGGGGGTTCAAGTCCCCCCTCGCGCACACTGTGTCGAGACAGTAGAAGTGGCCCCGGATCCGTGAGGATCCGGGGCCCACTTGTTTCTGGGTGAGTTTTGCTGGGGAGGTCGCCCGATGGCCCGCACACCCCGCACACCGCCCCCCGCTCAGCAGCAGCTCATCGACCGCCTGCGCGAACTCCTCGTCGATGAGCCGGTGACCCGCGAGGTGTCGATGTTCGGCGGCCACTGCGTCATGGTGTCCGAGAGGATCGCGGTCAGCGCCGGACGGGACGGGTCACTGCTCGTGAGGGTCTCCCCCGACCGGCACGATGAGCTCATGGCCCTGCCCGGCGCGATCCGGGCCGAGATGGGCGCCGGGCGGGACATGGGGCCCGGGTGGATCACCGTGGAGCCGTCGTCGATCGCGACGGACGATCAGCTGGCCGGGTGGCTCGCGCCGGCCCCGGAGTACAACCGTTCGGTCACCGGCGGGACGCCGTGAGGGCGAGCGCCGGCCGACCGGGCGATGCGGCGGGACGGGCCCTGGCAGCTGCCGCCCGCGCCGCAGACCGGGGCCTGGACGCCCTGGGGCTGGCTCCGCCGCCCCTGGACCTGCCGTCGGAGGTCCGCGCCGATCTCGACGGGTTCTTCGCGGGCACGATCGACCCCACGCCGGTCGTGATCCGCCGCGGCCACGTTCCGGGAGTCCCACACCGGCGTGCGTTTGCGCTGCCGGGCCTGATCTATCTCGGCGCCGACCCCGGGATCGTGGTCATGACCGACCCCGGCCCCACGCGGCTACGGGCCACCCCGACCCTGGTGCACGAACTGACCCACATCTGGCAGGGCCGGTACCTCGGCCCGCGCTACGTGGTGCGGGCGTTGAGCGAGCAGATCCGCCTGGGCCGGCGCGCCTACGACTGGCGGGCGGCATTCGCCCGCGGCGCCCACGACGCCCCCGCCGGCCAGGGCCCGGGCGTGCTGCCCGTGGAGGCCCACGCCCAGCTGGTGTCCGAGGCGTACGCCGCGGGCCACGGCTTCGCCCCCACCGCCGTCCTCTCCGGGCGGGACCATCACCTGCGGGCGGTGGAGCACGTGCTCACCGGGTTGCGTGCCGGCGACGTGTCCACCCTGCGGGGGCGGACGGTTTAGGGGCTGACCACCTCGTCGTCGTACCGTATCGGGGTGACCGGCATCGACCCAGACAGTTTCGATCCAGGCGGTATCGACCCGAGCGGTATCGACCCGAGCGGTATCGACCCGGGCGACCTCGAGATCTGCCTGCGCGTCCTCGACCAGGCCGCCGCGCTCGGCGAGGACCACCCCGACTCCATCCGGGTGCAGCGGTCGGTCGGCCACATGTTCAAGCTCCTCAAGAAGACGCGCCGCGCCGAGGTGCGTCGCGCTCGCCAGGAGGCGGACAAGGCCGTCATCGAGGCCACCGCGACCGGCTCACCCACCCGGATCGACGACGAGACCGCCGGAATCCGCCTGGTCTCCACCACCCCGGGCGCCGTCGCCGGCCACCTCCAGCGCGCGATGGCGTGCTACGTCTGCAAGCAGCGCTTCACCCAGGTCGACGCCTTCTACCACCAGTTGTGCCCGAGGTGTGCGGCGCTCAACCGGGCCCGGCGGGATCCCGAGATGGACCTGACCGGCCGGCGGGCCCTGCTCACCGGTGGCCGCGCGAAGATCGGCATGTACATCGCCCTGATGCTGCTGCGGGCCGGCGCCGACGTCACCATCACCACCCGCTTCCCCCGCGATGCCGCCCGCCGGTTCGCCTCGATGGACGACCACTCCGAGTGGGCCGACCGCGTGCACGTGATCGGCGTGGACCTGCGCGACCCCGCCCAGGTGGTGGCGCTGGCTGACGAGGTCGCCGCCGGCGGCCCGCTGGACATCCTCATCAACAACGCCGCCCAGACCGTGCGCCGCTCCCCCGGTTCGTACTCCGGGCTCGTCGAGGGCGAGTCGGCCGCCCTCACCGGCCGCGCCGCCGACATCCCCGTGGTCACCATGGGTCGCACCTCCGAACTTCACCCGGCCGCGCTCATGGGCGGCGAGTCCGCGCTGATCGGGTCCGAGGAGGCCGAGCGCGAGGCCGACCACATCGCGACCCTGGCGCTGCAGGCCGGCTCGTCATCGCTGGAGCGGATGGCCGCCGGGACCGCCATCGACGCCGGTGGGCTGCTGCCGGACGTGGTGGACCACAACAGCTGGGTGGCCACGGTCGAGCAGGTCGAGCCGATGGAGATGCTCGAGGTGCAGCTCGCCAACTCGGTCGCGCCGTTCATCCTCGTCTCCCGCCTGCGCCCCGCCATGGCGGCCTCGAAGGCGCGGCGCAAGTACGTCGTCAACGTCTCCGCCATGGAGGGGCAGTTCTCGCGCCGCTACAAGGGCGCCGGCCACCCGCACACCAACATGGCCAAGGCGGGCCTCAATATGCTCACCCGCACCTCGGCCGAGGAGATGTTCACCGAACACGGCATCCTCATGACCGCCGTGGACACCGGCTGGATCACCGACGAGCGCCCGCACACCACCAAGGTCCGGCTGCACGAGGAGGGCTTCCACGCGCCCCTCGACCTCGTCGACGGCGCCGCCCGCGTGGTGGACCCGATCGTCCGCGGCGAGGCCGGTGAGGACCTCTACGGCTGCTTCCTCAAGGACTTCGAGCCCAGCCCGTGGTGAACGTCGACGCCGCCCGCCGGATCCTGGCTGACGAGCTGCTGACCACGATCCGCGCCGCAGTGGCCGATCTCGGCGGCGACGGGCCCGACACGCTGGTGCACTCGCGGCCCACGACCGCGGGGTCGGACTGGCCCACCAACACCGCCGCCGCGCTCGTCCACCACCTGTCCGGGGTGCTCGCCTCCTGGGGTGCGGCCTGCCTGGGCGGTGAGGACATCGTCCGGGATCGTGACGCCGAGTTCGCCTTCACCGGACCGGTGGGGCCGGAGCTCGACCGGCTGGGCGCCCTGATCGACCGACTTCCCGGGTGGGTGGCTGCGGCGACCGAACGGGGCGAGCTGGCCACTCCCGCCGGGACCACGGTCGACGTCGACGCCGCGCGCCGGGCGGGGACCTTCACCCCGGACTGGGTCGTGGGCCACATCCTGCACGAGGTCGCCGCCCACACCGGCCAGTTGCAGGTGACGCGCGACGTCCTGCTGTCCCGGGGCCGCTCGCGGTGAGTCCGACCCCGGTGCTGCTCGACTGCGACCCGGGCATCGACGACGCCCTGGCGATCGCCTACCTGGTGGCCGAGCACCGCGCCGGGCGGATCGACCTGACCGGCGTGGTGTGCACGGCCGGCAACGTCGGGTTGGAGGACACGGTCGTCAACGCGTGTGCGTGGCTGGACCTGGCGGGCTCCCCGGAGCTCCCGGTGGCCGCCGGGGCGCCCGGCCCGATCGCCGTGCCCCACGTGTTGACCCCCGAGACGCACGGCCCCCGTGGGGCCGGGTACGCGGAACTGACGACGACGACGACGACGAGGGCGGTCGATCCCCGCGATGGCGCACGCCTCTGGGTGGACGCGGCGCGCGCACATCCGGGTGAGCTCCTGGGGATCGTCACCGGACCCTCGTCCACGCTGGCCCATGCCCTGGCGTTGGACCCCGCACTCCCCCGGTTGCTGGGCGGGCTGGTGGTGATGGGCGGGACGTTCCGTGGGCATCCGGGCAACACCACTCCGGTCAGCGAATGGAATGTCGACGTGGACCCCGAGGCCGCCGACCGCGTATGCCGGGCGTGGGAGGACGCGCGCACCGCCGATCCCGCGGTGCCGACCCCGCTGTGGTGCGGGTTGAACCTCACCGAACGCGCGGTATGGACCCCCGAGCGGTCGGAGTGGCTGCTCGAGGCCTCGGCTTCCCCGCTGGCGCGGCACCTGACCGAGGCACTGCGGTTCTACTTCGAGTTCCACGACTCCGTCGGGGAGGGATACCTGGCGCAGGTCCACGACCCGTTCGTCGCGTGGTTGGCCCTGCACCCGGAGGCGGTGGTGTCCGGACCGGCGAACGTGCGGGTCGAGTGCGCGGGCGAGCACACCCGTGGCATGACGGTGGCGGACGTCCGCGGGCACCGGCGTCGGGTGGACAACGCCCGCATCGCGACGGACGTGCGTGTCCCGGGCGGGCCGGACGCGGTCCTGGACGAGATCTGCGCGGCGATCGTCTCGCTGGCGGGCCGGCCCGGCTAGTTGTCCGGCCGCGTGAAGTTCCGGGTCGGCGGTGCCGGGTCGGGGACGCACTCGGCGGTGGCGTGCCCGCGCAGCGAGGTCGCGCACGCCACGCCGGCCGCGGCGCCGGTGCCCACGGCGATCGGCACGAGCTGCAGGCCGGTCACGATGTCGCCGGCGGCGTACACCCCGTCGACGCTGGTCAGCTGCATCGCGTTGACGGTGAGACCGCCCTCGTCGTCCAGCTCGCAGCCCAGGGACGTCGCGAGCTCGTTCGTCGGGTGGTGGGCGTAGGAGAAGAACACCTTCGATCCCGCGATTACCCTCCCGTCCGCGAGCCGCACCCCCTCCAGCTGGCCGGGGGCGCCGACGAGCTCCCGGGCGACGCCGTCGATCACCTCGATGTCGTGTTCGGCGCAGGCGGCGCGCTGGTCGTCGTCGAAAGCCGGGTCGGTGTCGCTCTCGGTGATGATGACCACCTCCGTCGCCCAGTCCAGCAACTCGGATGCGTAGGCGGGTACATGCGCGCCCACGCCGAGCACGATGATCCGCCCGCCGGCGGCGGTGAGGCCGTCGCAGGCGGGACAGTGGTGCACGTCGACCCCGTAGTGGTCGTCGATCCCCGCGAGGTCGGGTAGCCGGTCGCGCACGCCGGTGGCGAGGACGATCCGCTTGGCGGTGACCGTCAGGGGGTCGTGGTCTCCACCAACGGTTGTGGCGCCGGGTGCGATTCGGGCGACGAACCGCTCGTCGGATTCCTTGACCAGGTCGGTCACGACTCCACCGAGTCGTCGGACGGTCGGGTACTCGCGAAGACCCTCGTCGACGTCGGCGTAGAACTCGGCGGGTGTGGTGGGGCCGGTGCCGAGCATGCCGTGGATCCGCTGCGCCGCGAGATTGCGTTGGCACCCGGCGTCGACGAGCAGGGTGGAGCGCTGATACCGGCCGACCCAGGTGGCGGCCGACAGGCCCGCCGGGCCCCCGCCGATCACGAGGACGTCCACGGACTCCGGCGGGTGGTCGCCCACGGCGTCGGACCCGGGGTCGGTGGCGGCGTCGGTCATGGCTCTCCGATCGGGAAACGGGTGATGTCACCCTACGGAAATCCGGTGCTGACCGACCACCGGCCCGCCCCCGGAGTGATCGGACCCGGAGGCGCGGGCGGTCGATGGACGGAACTAGAACCGGTGTTAGGCTCCTCCGGATGTTCCGGGCGGCCTCTGGGCCCTCCCGGACACCGCCGTCATCCCACCTCACCGCCCCGGGAGAGTCCATGAGGTCTGTCGCCACCGCCCTGATCGTCGTCGCGGGCGGGGCGGTCGTCGCCGGGGTCTCCGCACGTCGCGCAGCGGTGGCCTCCGGCGAGGCCGAGCCTGCGGTGGCCGCCGTGCGACACGCTGTGGCCACCGCGCGGGAGACCGTGCGTCGGCGGATCCGGCAACGCGCCGAGGTGGCCGTACCGGCGGCAGGCCCCGGTGCGACGTCCTCCGAGGGTGCGGGCCACGCGACGGCCACCCGTTCGGGATACCCGGCGGGCACGGACGCGACCTCGGCCGGCTCGGCGCCACGCCGACTCGCCGGGGCCCGGGGATTCGTCCCCGCCCTCGAAGGGATCCGTGGCCTCGCGGCCGTCGGGGTGCTGACCACCCACGTCGCCTTCGTCACCCGCGCGTCCACCGGGTCACCCGTCAAACGGCTGTTCGGGCGACTCGACCTGGCGGTCGCCGTCTTCTTCGCCAAATCCGGGTTCCTGCTGTGGCGCGCCCACGCCGCCCACGCGCGCAGGGACGAGCCGGGAACCGCGCGGCCGACCCGCGAGTACCTGCGCTCGCGTCTCGTGCGCATCCTGCCGTCGTACGCGGTGCTGGTCGCCGCCGCGATGCTGCTGCTCGAGCAGAACCACGTCAACGGCCCGGATTCCTGGATCGCCAACCTGACCCTCACGCAGATCTACACGTCGAACTTCCTCGTCGCCGGGCTGACGCACGCGTGGTCGCTGGCCGTGGAGATGGCGTACTACCTCGCCTTCCCGCTGCTGTGGACCGCGATGAAGGACCTGCGTGGCGACTCCGCCCGGTGGCGTATCCCGGCGATCGCCGTGTTCGGTGCCTCGGGTCTCGTGTTCCCGATGCTCCCGTGGCACGCCCTCGGCATCCTGCCGGCCGACGTCAACGTCCAGATCCTCCCGCCGTCGTTCGCCGCCTGGTTCGCCGCGGGGATGCTGCTGGCCGAGGTCGTCACCGCGCCCCCCGGCACGCTCGCCCGGATGTGTCGCGATCGACTCGCGAGGTGGGGGTGGTGGATCGCCGGCGGCGCTGCCCTGGTCGCCACCACCGTTCCCGGATGGTTCTCCGAGGGATTCGTCCACCCTGGCCCCGTCGAGTTCGCGGCCCGGACCGGTCTGGCGGGCACGATGGCGTTCCTCGTCCTGGCCCCGGTGGTCCTCGCCCCGGAGGGCACGCGGTTCCCGGTCCTGGAGTCCGCGCCGTTGCAGAAGGTCGGCACCTGGTCGTACGGAATCTTCCTGTGGCATCAGCTCGTCCTGCACGCCGCGTTCCCCCTCACCCGCACGCGGCTATGGGACCAGCGAATGGGGGTCATCTGGTCCGTCACCGTGGCCGGCTCGCTGGCCGCGGGCGCAGCGAGCCACCGGTTCATCGAGGAACCGGCACGAAAGCTGCTCTCCCCGCACGCCTGAATTCGGCGCCGTGTTCTCGTAGGGTGAGCGCACAAGCGCGGACACGCGCTCGCTCACGACGAAGGAGAACAGCTATGGGTTACATCGGCGGCGGAGTGGTTCTCGTGGTGCTCGGCGCGATACTCATGTACGCGGTCGAGATCAGCATTCCGGGTATCGACTCGAACACCCTCGCGGTGATCCTGATGGTGGCCGGTGTGGTGCTCTTCGTGATCGGTCTGCTGTTCGCGATGCGCTCGCGGAGCCGTCGGGTGCCGGACGAACGGTACTGAACCGGAGCATCGGCGGGCTCGGAGTCGGCAACTGTCGTCTCCCCCGTCGTCTCCTGTCCGACTCGGTTCGCGTGCGCGTCGTTCACAGACGAGCTGCCGCGTGTGGGTGAGCATGCCGGTGTGTGCATCCGACACTGAAGCCTGTGAGCCTCGTGTGCCCGCGAAAGTGTAGTCGCGCGGCCTCTGAGACAGCCGCGGGCGTCATCTCCTGCGCGGATGCCCCGGGAGCGGAATCCGCGAGCGCGGAGATTCCTTCCCCGTACCTGTCGATCTTCGGGTGCCCGTTCGTCATGAAGGTGTCGGCGCACTTCACCGCGGCCGGCATCCACCAGTCACAGTCAGGAGATCGACATGAAGTACGTGCTTTTACTCTTCGGCAACATCGACGACGTCCGGTGCGGGGAGGCCGGGCCGGAGGGGGCCGTCGAGGGGCCCGGACCGGAGGCGTTCATGGCGTTCGATGCCGAACTCGAGGCCGCGGGGGTCCTCGCCGGCGGTTTCGCCCTGCACGACCCGGAGACCGCGGTCAGTCTCGCGGCCCCCGCCGGTGGCGGCGACCCCGTCATCACCTCGGGTCCGTTCGCGGAGAGCCGCGAGTTCGTCGGGGGCACGATCATCATCGACGTGCCCGACATCGACGCGGCGCTCGCGTGGGCGAGGCGATGCCCGGGAGTGCATGGTGGCCGGGTCGAGGTCCGGGCCATCGCAGAGTACTGACGGACGCCGGGCACCGGTGACCGAGGGGCCAGGAGACGCCGTGGGCACCGAGCGCGGGGCGCCCGGTGACCGCCGACCCGGGGAGTGCGAGAGCGCGGCCCCGGGTCTGGCGGTTCGCGACGTGCTCGGCGCGCTGCGCCGGGAGGACCGCTCGCGACTGCTCGCGGCTCTCGTGGCGCGGTTCGGCGACCTCGACCTCGCGGAGGACGCGACGCAGGACGCCTTCGCGGCCGCGCTGGAGAAGTGGCCGGTCACCGGTGTGCCGGACAAGCCCCTGGCCTGGCTCATGACCACCGCGGCGCGGAAGGCGATCGACCGACTCCGGCGACAGCGGGCTCTGACGGAGCGGTTGGCCCGGCTGCACGTCGAGCAGGAACACCGGGTGGCCCGTGCGGTGGAGGTCTCGCCCGCGGATCCGGACGAGATCCCGGATGAGCGTCTCGAGCTGTTCTTCGCCTGCTGCCACCCCACCCTGAGGGTCGAGGAGCAGGTCGTGCTCACGCTCCGGTACCTGGCGGGGCTGACCACCGCCGAGATCGCCCAGGCGTTCCTGGTGCCGGTGCCCACGATGCAGCAGCGGCTGGTCAGGGCGAAGAAGCGGATGCGGGTCACCCGGATCCCGGTGCGGGTACCCGGGAGCGCGGAGCTTCCCGACCGGCTCTCGGCCGTTCTCACCGTGATCTACCTCGTCTTCTCCGAGGGGTATGCCGCGACCGAGGGGGCGAGTCACCTGAGGACGGATCTGACGCAGGAGGCGATCCGGCTGGCCCGGATCGTCCATCGTCTGATGCCCACCCAGCCGGAGGTCACCGGTCTGCTGGCGTTGATGGTGCTGATCGAGGCACGGGCGTCCGCACGGACCGGTCGCGACGGGATGCCCGTTCCCCTGCCGGACCAGGACCGCCGCACGTGGGACCGTCTTCTGCTCGAGGAAGGCCTGTCGCTCGCAGAGCAGGCTGCCGCGGGCGGCCCGGGCCCGTACTCCGTTCAGGCCGCCATCGCCGCCGTGCACGCCGAGGCCCCGGACTTCGCGTCGACGGACTGGCGGCAGATCGTGGCCCTCTACGATGTGCTCGTGATCCTCGCTCCCGGCCCGGTGGTCCGGATGGCGCGGGCGGTGGCCATCGGGCGACGAGACGGGCCGGAGGTGGGGATCGCCCACCTGGACGAGTTGTCCGCGGACCCGGCGCTCGCCGAGCACCACCCGTTCCACGAGGCGAGGGCGGTCACCCTGGAGTTGCTCGGGCGTCCGGAGGAGGCGCGCCGGGCGTGGGTCCGCGCCCATGCACTCGCCCGCAACGACGCCGAGCGTGACTACCTCCTGCAGCGCTGCTGGGACGCCTGAAGGACGCGGGGCGTGCCCGCACATCCCTCCTTCCCCGCACATCCCTCCTTCCCCCACCCGGCCCCGCAGGATAGCCCCGCCGTGTCCTCGCCGACGAGGGCATCGTCGGCGTGGGCATGGTCGGCGTGGCCCGGATCGTCCGAAACCTCCTCCGCGACGCCGACGCCCGCCGGCGGGTTCTCGCCATGCGCAGGACCTTCGTCGCGCACGATCAGCACATGAGCGCGGTCGGGTTCGTACTGCGCAAACGCTGACCGCGCCGCGGCACACGAAATCCGCTACTCCCCCTCCGGATCCGCTACCCGATTCCGAGTAGCAGATTGGCAGTGCGAGTAGCGGATTTGGGGCTCTTGTGACCTGTCCATGGGTCGTTCGGTGGATCTCGGGTAGAAGCACGCCGTTCTCGGCTTAGGTTTTGGGTGTCTAAGTCCAAACCGAAGAGCGGAGAACGGCGTGCGAGGTGTCAGCCTATGGCGTGCGGTGCTGGGCGTCGAGAGAACGGTTATCGAGAACGTCGAGTTCGACCACATCGAGCAGATCGTGGTCGCACATGTTCGCCCTCGAAGGGGGTACTGGGCCCGGTGCGGCGTCTGCGGGACGCCGGCGGCCCGGTACGACAACGGCGCTGGCCGACGCCGCTGGCGCAGTCTGGATATGGGCTCAACGATGGTGTTTCTCGAGGCCGATTCGCCGCGAGTGAGCTGCCCCGTGCACGGTCCCACTGTGCGTCAGGTGCCCTGGGCCCGCCACGGCGCCGGTCACACCAGACCCTTTGACCAGCAGGTCGCGTGGCTGGCCACGCAGTGTTCCAAGAGCGCCACGTGCCAGCTGATGCGCATCGCCTGGCGCACGGTGGGGTCGATCATCGCCCGCGTCTGGGCCGACACCGTCGCCGGTACCGATCCGTTGGCCGGTCTGCGGAGGATCGGAATCGACGAGATCTCCTACAAGCGCAACTACAAGTATCTGACCATCGTGGTCGATCACGACACCGGTCGCCTGGTGTGGGTTGCCATTGGCCGGGACAAAGCCACCGTGCAGGCGTTTTTCGACGCTCTCGGGGCCGACCGGTGTGGGCAGATCACCCATGTCACCGCTGACGGGGCGAAGTGGATCGGCGACGTCGTAGCCCGAGCGTGCCCCGAGGCGGTGCGCTGTACCGATCCGTTCCACGTGGTCAAGTGGGCCACCGATGCCCTGGATGAAGTGCGTCGACAGGTGTGGAACGAGGCCCGCGGCGACAAACGGCAACTGCGTGAACGTCGTCTGGCCAACAAGGTCAACCGGGCCCGCGGTTACGCCCGGGACATCAAGCACGCCCGATATGCGCTCTGGAAGAACCCCGAGAATCTCACCACCCGGCAGAGTGCCAAGCTGGCGTGGATCGCCAAGACCGAACCCACCCTGTACCGCGCCTACCTGCTCAAAGAAGGCCTGCGTCTGATCTTCCAACTCCCGATCGACGAGGCCAGAGACGCCCTGGAAGCGTGGATCAGCTGGGCCAGACGATGCCGCATCGAACGGTTCGTCCACTTGCAGCGCACCATCTGCACCTACAAGACCGAGATCCTTGCCTCGATCGAACACGGCCTCTCCAACGGGCTCATCGAATCGGTCAACACCAAGATCCGCCTCATCACCCGAATGGCCTTCGGCTTCCGTTCACCAGAGGCCCTCATCGCCCTGGCCATGCTCAACCTCGGCGGCCACCGTCCCACCCTCCCCGGCCGCCAAAAGGCCCACGCATGAGTCATAAGAGCCGGATTTGGTGTGGGCGGTCGGGGGCGGTGCGAAGCCTGCGCACTGCGCAAGACGGTGCCCGGCGGGGCTCAGGAGTCGAAGGCGTCGATGATGGCCTGCGCCGCGAGGGCCGCGGTCAGCGTGCCCTCGCGCACCTGCTGCTCCACCTCCGGGGCGATCTTCCGCACCTCCGGGTCGGCGGCCAGCCGGGCCATCAGCGTGTCGTGGACCATGGACCACGTCCAGTCCACCTGCTGACGC
Source organism: Dietzia sp. KRD202 (assembly GCF_017168155.1). NCBI lineage: Bacteria > Bacillati > Actinomycetota > Actinomycetes > Mycobacteriales > Dietziaceae > Dietzia > Dietzia sp. KRD202. Next base: position 64,670 of record NZ_JABFAN010000007.1, read on the forward strand.
GCCCTCCGCGCCTCCACCTCGCCGATCCCGTTCATCGTGTCCTGATGCGAGCGGACGGCGTCCCAGAAGCGGTCCAGTCCCTCGGCCTCCAGTCCCGACATGGTCAGGACGGGCACCTTCCACACCGCGTCGGCAGGACGCACCAACCGTAGGGCGGCCCCGAGTTCGCGGGCGGCCCGCGAGGCGTCCTTGACGTGCGGGCCGTCAGCCTTGTTCACCGCGACGATGTCCGCCAACTCGAGGACACCCTTCTTGATGCCCTGTAGTTGGTCGCCGGTGCGGGCGAGGGTGAGGAACGTGAAGCAGTCGACCATCCCGGCCACCGTCACCTCGGACTGGCCGACGCCGACGGTCTCCACGAGGATCACGTCGAACCCGGCGGCCTCGAGCAGGACCATCGTCTCCCGCGTGGCCTTGGCCACACCCCCGAGCGTCCCGGACGTGGGCGAGGGCCGGATGTAGGCCCTCGGTTCCGTGGACAGGGTGGCCATGCGGGTCTTGTCGCCGAGGATCGAGCCGCCGGTGCGGGTGGACGACGGGTCGACGGCGAGGACCGCGACCTTGTGGCCCTGCTCCACCAGATACAGGCCGAAGGACTCGATGAACGTCGACTTGCCGACCCCGGGCACCCCGGTGATGCCGATCCGCAGCGCCCCACCGGCGTGCGGCAGCGCGCCCAGCAGGAGCTGTTGGGCCTTCTCCCGGTGCGCGGGGTTCGTGGACTCCAGCAGTGTGATCGCGCGGGCGAGGACCGGGCGGCGGTCCTCGAGCACGCCGGCGAGCAGTGCGTCGACATCGATCTCGCGCCGCGGACGCGGCCCGGTGGCCGAGGGCACCGGGCCACGCACCGAGCCGGTACCGGCAGTGGTCGACAGACTGCCCGACAGGTTGCCCGAACCGGCCGGGTCGGGTCCGGAGCCGAGGCGGGTCAGGACGTCACCTCCGAGCCGGCCCCCTCACCCGGGGCGGCCGACGAGAGGTCGTGGCCGAGCTCGCCGGCGAGCGCGTCGAGCAGCCCGATCGCGGCCTCGGCGATCACGGTGCCCGGCGGGTAGATCGCGGCGGCCCCGGCATCGTAGAGCTCCTGGAAGTCACCCGGCGGGATGACGCCACCGACCGTGACCATGATGTCCTCGCGACCCACCCCGGCGAGCGCCGAACGCAGTGCGGGTACCAGGGTCAGGTGACCCGCGGCCAGGGAGGACACGCCCACGACGTGCACGTCGGCGTCGGCGGCCTGCTGGGCCACCTCCTCCGGCGTCTGGAACAACGGGCCCATGTCGACGTCGAACCCGAGGTCGGCGAACGCGGTGCCCACGACCTTCTGGCCGCGGTCGTGGCCGTCCTGTCCCATCTTGGCCAGCAGGATGCGGGGACGGCGTCCCTCCTGCTCGGCGAACGCGTCGGCCATCCGCATGGCACGGGTGACGTTGTCCACGGCGCCCTCCTTGGTGACCTCCTGCCGGTACACACCGGACAGGGTCTTGATCTCGGCCTTGTGACGACCGTAGACCTTCTCCAGCGCGTCGGAGATCTCCCCGATGCTGGCGTACGCGCGGGCCGCGTCGATCGCGAGGGCGAGGAGGTTGTCGTCCATTTCGCTGCTCGCCCCGCCGGAGGCGGCCTCGGTCAGGCGGGCCAGGGCCGCCTGGCAGGCGTCCTCGTCCCGTTCCGCCCGCAGCTTCTCCAGTTTCGCCAGCTGCTCGGTGCGGACCCGGGAGTTGTCGACCTTGAGGACGTCGATCTCCTGATCCTCGGTCACGACGTACTTGTTCACGCCGATCACGGGCTGACGACCGGAGTCGATGCGCGCCTGGGTCCGGGCGGCGGCCTCCTCGATGCGGAGCTTGGGGATGCCCTCCCCGATCGCCTGGGCCATGCCGCCGGCCTCCTCGATCTCGAGGAGGTGCAGACGGGCCTTGTCGGCGAGCTGGGCGGTGAGCCACTCGATGTAGTACGAGCCGGCCCACGGGTCGATCGGCCGCGTGGTCCCGGACTCCTGCTGCAGGAGCAACTGCGTGTTGCGGGCGATCCGCGCGGAGAAATCGGTGGGCAGAGCCAGCGCCTCGTCGAGGGCGTTGGTGTGCAGCGACTGCGTGTGACCCTGGGTGGACGCCATGGCCTCGATGCAGGTCCGCGCGACGTTGTTGAAGACGTCCTGCGCGGTCAGGGACCACCCCGACGTCTGCGAGTGGGTCCGCAGCGACTTGGACTTGGCGTTCTTCGGCCCGAACTTCTCGACCAGCTCGCTCCACAGCAGACGCCCCGCGCGCAGCTTGGCGATCTCCATGGAGAAGTTCATGCCGATGGCCCAGAAGAACGACAGGCGGGGCGCGAACTTGTCGATGTCCAACCCGGCGTCCAGACCGGCGCGGAGGTACTCCACGCCGTCGGCCAGCGTGTACGCCAGCTCGAGATCGGCCGTCGCACCGGCCTCCTGGATGTGGTAACCGGAGATGGAGATCGAGTTGAAGCGCGGCATCATCTTCGACGTGTAGGCGAAGATGTCCGAGATGATCCGCATGGAGGGCTTGGGCGGATAGATGTAGGTGTTGCGGACCATGAACTCCTTGAGGATGTCGTTCTGGATGGTCCCCGCGAGCTGGTCCGGCGTCACCCCCTGCTCCTCGGCCGCCACCACGTAGAACGCGAGGATCGGCAGGACGGCGCCGTTCATCGTCATCGACACCGACACCGACGACAGGTCGATGCCGTCGAACAACTCGCGCATGTCCAGGATGGAGTCGATCGCCACCCCGGCCATGCCGACGTCGCCGGCGACCCGCGGGTGATCGGAGTCGTACCCACGGTGCGTGGCCAGGTCGAACGCCACCGACAGGCCCTTCTGGCCGGCTGCGAGGTTGCGCCGGTAGAAGGCGTTGGACTCGGCGGCCGTGGAGAACCCCGCGTACTGGCGGATGGTCCACGGCTGGTTGACGTACATCGACGGGTAGGGCCCGCGGAGGAAGGGTGCCGCACCCGGCACCGTGTCCAACGGGAAGGGGGTGACCTCCTCGCCGTCGTCGGTCGGGGCGGTGCCCGCCTCCACGGCGTCACGGTCGGCCTTGGTGTAGACGCGCTTGACGTCGATACCCTCCGGCGTCTCCCACGTCGGGTCCGCGTCGACGCCGGGACCCACCTCGTGTTCGGCCGTGGTCTCGACACCGTCCGGCAGGGGCGCCCCCTCGGAGGTCTCCCGCAACGGGGTGGTGCTGAAATCGGGGAAGGTCGTCATGTCACTGCACTCCCAGCTGGTCGAGGAGGGTGGTCAGGGCGGCGACGGCATCGATGCCGAGGGCCAGGTACCCGTCCGGGCGATCGGTGGCGTCGGCGGGGAAGCCCTTCTCGGCGCCGGCGAGGTACACCGTCGACACCCCGGCGTCCCGGAGGGCGCGGACGGCGTCGGAGCCCTCGGTCGCGTAGCGCTTGTCCGCGCCGCAGAGCACGGCGATCTGCTCGCCCTCGTGCGCCCCGGCGTACTGCCCGGTCTCGGTGACGACCGGATTGCGTGCCACGATGCCGCCGGCGGCGAGCAGGTTGGCCACGAACGTCACGCGGGGAGTCGTCTCGGCCTGGGGGCCGAGACCCGCGATCAGAACGGTCGGGCGGGATCCGGTGGCCTCCAGGTGCGCATCGGACCGGTCCCGCAGGTCCTCGAACGCGCGGCCGTAGCGGTAGTCGTCGCCGCCACGGCGGGAGGCGTCGAGGGGCTGCTCGTCGAGATTGGGGAACTCGGACACACCGGTGATCGGGGCCGTGCGGTGGGCGATGTCGGCGTCGCGTGCCTCGCGTACGCGGGCGATGGCGTCGGCGACGGTGCCCGAGGAGATCGCGGCGGTCAGGCCGCCCTCCGCCTCGATCGTCTGCAACGCCGACCACGCGGCGTCGGCGAGCGCGTCGGTGAGCGACTCGACGTACCAGGAGCCACCGGCCGGGTCCACGACGTGGCCGAGATGGGACTCCTCGAGCAGCAGGAGCTGGGTGTTGCGGGCGATACGCGCGGCGAAGGCTCGGGAGGTGCTCTCGAGGCCCCCCGGCACCGAGGCATCGAACGGGAGGACCGTCACCGAGGTGGCGCCGCCGACCCCGGCACCGAACGCGGCGAGGGTGGTCCGGAGCATGTTCACCCACGGGTCCCGGCGCGACATCATCGCCATGGAGGTCACCGCGTGCTGCGGAGCGCCACCGGCCTCGGGAGCGCCGAGGAGTTCGGCGACGCGGGCCCACATGAGCCGTCCCGCGCGGAACTTGGCTATCGACGCGAACTGGTCATCGGTGGCGGCGAGCCGGAACGAGACCTGGCGCAGCGCGGCGGCGGCGGACAACCCCGCCGTCATCAACGCACGCACGTACTCCAGCCCGGCGGCCACGGCGTAGGCCAACTCCTGGGCGTCGCCGGCGCCGTCGGCGTGGAAGACCGTGCCGTCGGCGACGAAGGTCCGGATGGTCTCCTCGCGCTCGGTGACCCGCGTGGCCAGCTGCACCGCGGAGTCGATCTCGATCGTGCCGGTCCCCGCGTAGGCGGCGGTCACGGGCGCGGCCCCCAGGTCGGCGATGACGGCGGCGCGGTCCACGACCCCGTCACCTGCGGTGCGGCGCTCGTCGAGCAGGGCGAGGAACGACTCGGCGACCTCGACCAGGCGGGCGCCGGAATCGAAGGTGACCGGGGCCAGATCCAGATAGACGTCCTTGAGGACCGCTGCCAGCTCGGCGGGCTCGGCGGTCAGCCACAGTGCCGAGACACCCTGGTTCAACAGGTCCAGGATCTCGGTGTTGACCTCCGAGGCCTCCCCCGTGACCTCGATGCGCGAGCTGACGTGCCAGCCGCTCTCGGGCAGCCCCGACCGGTCCCCGCCGCGGACGAAGGGGAACTGCCCGGGCGCGGGGCGCTCGGCGATCTCGTCCTCCCGCGTGTACAGCGGGTTGACCTCGATGCCGTCGCGCGTGGTGGCGACCAGTGCGCGCCAGGCGTCCTCGGGCATGTCGGCGGGATCCTTGCGGGCGGCCTTCGCGAGGACGGCTCCCACAGAGGCGTACCAGGAGTGAAGGTCTGGACCTGTGGTCGAACTGGTCACCGTTACCTCGTTCTCTTGTGGAGTGAAGGGGGTCACCCCCGGACTCTAGTCCAGCCCCACCGGAGCCGGAACACGCCCTCGCGGTGAGGGGGACCTGCGGGGGAAGACGTCCGGATCACGGCGACTACAGTCATTCCGGTGCGGAACCGGGTGTTGGCGTGGGTGGCGGCCGTCGCGCTGGTGGTCCTGGTCGCGACCCTCGTGCCGACCCCGGGGTTGGAGCAGTTCCGTGACTGGGCCACGCGACTGGGTCCGTGGTTCCCCGTTGCCTTCTTCGCCGCCTACGCGCTCGTCACGGTCTCGCCCATCCCCCGGTCGACCTTCACCTACACCGCCGCGGTCCTGTTCACCCCGGCCGTGGCCATCCCGTGGTCGCTCGTGGCCACCGGCATCGCGGCGACACTGGCGTTCGCCGGGGTCCGTCGCCTCGGGCACGACCGGACAGCGGCGCTGCGTGCGGATCCGCGGGTGGCCTCGATCGACGCACGACTGCGTCGGCGGGGGTGGCTCTCGGTGGGCAGTCTGCGGCTGGTACCCGCGGTGCCGTTCTCGGTGGTCAACTACGCCGCCGCGCTGACCTCGATCTCCTACCCGCAGTTCCTGCTGGCCACCCTCATCGGCAGTGCGCCCGGGACCGTTGCCGCGGTCCTCCTGGGGCATTCACTGACCGAGGGTGACGGTACGGCCGCACTGTGGGCCACCGCTGGGTTCGCCCTGATCGGACTGGTGGGGATGGTCCTCGACGCCACGCTGCCGGTCAGGCCGGTTCGGTGACGAAGTCGACCAACCTCTCCACCGCTCCTAGCAACGCGGGTTCGATGTCCCGGTAGGTGCTCACGGAGGCGAGCACGTGGCGGAACCCGTCGGCGGGTTCGCCCCAGCCCAGCCGCCGGCAGGTCCCCGTCTTCCAGTCCTCGCCGCGGGGGACCACCGGCCATTCGCGGATCCCCACGGCGGAGGGTTTGACCGCCTGCCAGATGTCCACGTACGGGTGGCCGGTCACGAGGACGTCCTGCCCCAGTCCGGCAACGATCCGCGATTCCTTGCTGCCCTCGACGAGGTGGTCCACCAACACGCCGAGTCTCGCCTGACGGGTGGGGCCGAACTCGGTGACCAGCGCGTGCAGATCGTCGATCCCGTGCAGCGGTTCGACCACCACGCCCTCGACCCGCAGATCGTGGCCCCAGATCTTCTCCACGAGCGCGGCGTCGTGGATGCCCTCGACCCAGATTCGCCCCGCGCGGGCCGTGCGGGCCCGCAGTCCCTCGACCTTCCGCGACCCCGACGCGGTGACCGCGGGCCCCCGCCGCGTTGCCGGGGCCGGCTTCCGCAGGGTGACCGGGGAGCCGTCGATGAGGAACGCCGAGGGGGTCATCGCGAAGAGGCGCACGCGACCGCGCCGGTCCTCCAGTTTGACGAACTCGCCGTCGTAGGACCGGTCGAAACCCACCACGGCGCCGCAGAACCCGGACTCGGCGTCCTCCACCACCAGGTCCCGTTCGGCGTCGACGACGGGGACCTCCGGGCGGCGGCGTCGCGCCGTGCCGGACAGGATGTCGGAGCCGTACATGTCTGCCATGGCCAGACACGGTAGCCGTCGCCGCGCCGGGGGTGCCGGCGGCACACCGCCGGTAGGATTGATCGTCATGTCCCGACCCCTCACCCGCAGTACCGCGCTGTCCCCGGCGTGGCCGCTGCCGCTGTACCTCCTGCGCACCGCGTGGGCGGATCAACCGTTCGACGAGTTGACCTCGTACGTCTCCGGCCTGGCGGAGTCGCACCTGCTGGAGATCGTCGGAGCGCCTGTCCCGATGCTCGCCGAGGTCTCCCCCGCCGCCGGCCCGGCAGGACTCCTGCCCGGGCTCGTCACGACGTTGCGGCGCGCCGGGCGTTCGTACCCGGCGCCGGAGGCCCTGTCCCTGCTCACGACGGCGCCCGGGGACTCCTCGAGCCTGCCGCCGGTCCCGTCGGTTCGCGCGGACGTGGCCGACGCCGGGTGGGGGATCCTCGTCCGCGACCCCGGCTCACGGGACGCCGTGTGCCTGACCTGCGTCCAACCGCATCCCGAGGTGCTGCGGTGGCGGGCGCGCGGGGTCCATGACTGCCCCGTCGCGCCCCAACCGGCCGGCCCCTCGGAGGCGCTCGCCGACCTGGGTGGAGCCGTCGTGGAGGCCGCCGACCTCATCGAACGCACCGCCGTACGCACCAACGACGTGGCCCGGATCGACATCCGTTCCCACGTCACCCGCCTGCCGGCCGGGCTCCCGTCCCGCGTCCTCGAGCTGGTGGACAGGATCGACCGGGTGGAGGCGATCACCTCCGTCGCGCTGGCACAGCCGGAGGTCGGGGTGGATCCCGCCGCGCGCGAGCCGGTTCTCCGGCGACTCGTCGCGGTGAAGGACGCCGCACGCCGGTCCGCGGTGGCCGCGGCCGGCGAGGCGGCGCTGAGAACCTTCTGACGACGCCCGGGGACCGGGACCGTCGGAGCGTCAGGTCACGCTCTCCGCGAGGGTGCCGGGCAACAGTCGACCGCGCACCGGGCGCCGTTCCGGGTACAGCCCAGGGACGGCACGTCACCGAGCCGCTCGATCCGCTCCCCCGTCTCGACCTCGTCGAGCATCTGCAGGATCATCTCGGTGAACTCGTGAGACGGGCCCGGGGTCGCGCACCGGGTGATGCGCACCCCGAGGTCGTCGGTGTCCTCGACGAGTTCGGTGTCGAGGTCCCAGATCACCTCGACGTGGTCGGAGATGAAGCCGACCGGGCACACCACGACGTCACGTATCCCCTGATGCGTCGCGAGGTCCCGGACGTGGTCCACGACGTCCGGTTCGAGCCACGGCACGCTCGGTGGCCCCGACCGGGACTGCCACACGACGTCGTACTCGTCCACCCCGGCCGCCGCGGCGACGAGACGCGCGGCATCGTTGACCTGACGGCTGTAGAGGTGACCGCCGAGTCTCTTGGGGCCGGCGGTGGCGTCGGCAGTGGTCGGGACGGAGTGTGCGGTGAACACCAGTCGGGGTTCTCCCCCCGTACCGACCCCGGCACCGTCGGAGTCGGCGTCGCGGGCCAGTTGCCGGGCGTCCTCGAGGGCACGTGACAGGTCGGCGGCGAAGCGATCGACGAACTTCGGGTGGTCGTGGAACTGTCCCAGGCGCACGAGCGTGGGAGCGTTCTCGACCGCGCCCCGTGCCCGCTCGATGTCCTCGTGGTACTGCCCGCACCCGGAGTATCCACCCCATGCCGAGGTGACGAACACCGCCGCGGTGCGGACGCCATCGTCTCTCATCCGCATGAGGGTGTCCTCGAGGTACGGGGTCCAGTTGCGGTTGCCGAAGTAGACGGGCAGGTCGCGGCCGCGGCGGGCCAGTTCGGCCTCGACATTCGCGATGATCTCGCGGTTGAGGTCGTTGATCGGGCTGCGGCCGCCCAGGTGGCGGTAGTGGGTGGCCACCTCCTCTAGGCGCTCCTGCGGGATCCCCCGGCCCCGGGTGACGTTCTCCAGGAACGGGATCACGTCCTCCTGCCCCTCCGGCCCGCCGAATGAGAGCACGAGCAGGGCGTCGACCTGCCCCACGGTGTCGACCTGCCCCGCGGTGTCGTCCGTCGATCCTGTCATGTCACTTCTCCTGTCTGCTGAACGAGACCGTCCCCGCGCCGCCGTCCGCGTAGATCACCGTGCCGGTCGTGGCGGTCATGAGGTCCGAGAGCAGGGCGACGGCCGTCGTGGCCACCGCGGTGGGGTCGTCGACGTCCCATCCCAGCGGGGCCCGCCGGTCCCACTCGTCCTGCATCTGGTCCAGTTCGCCACCGGGTCCGAGGGCCTCCCCCGCGATCGCCTTCGCCGCGAGCGTCTTGACGGGCCCGGCCGCGATGAGGTTCGAGCGGATCCCCTCGGGACCCAGGTCACGGGCGACGTACCGGTTGACCGCCTCGAGCGCGTTCTTGGCGACCGACATCCAGTTGTAGAACGGCATGGAGAACCGCGGGTCGAAGTCCAGGCCGATGATCGACGCACCGCGGTTCAGCAGGGGGCGTACCGCCTTGGCCAGCGAGGCGTAGGAGTAGGCGGAGACCTCGAGCGCGACGGCCACGTCTTTCCAGGGCGCGTCGAGGAAGGGATCCCCGAGACAACTGGGCGGCGCGAATCCGATCGAGTGCACGACGCCGTCCACCGAGTCGGCGTGCTCCCGCACCCGGTCGGCCAGCGCGGCCAGGTCGTCCTCACTCTGGACGTCCAACTCGATCACCGGGGGACGTTCGGGCAGGCGCTTGGCGATGGCCCTGACCAACGACGGGCGACCGAAGGCCGTGAGGATGACCTGCGCACCGTGCAGTTGGCAGTGCTTGGCGATGTGGAAGGCGATGGAGGCGTCGGTGATGACGCCCGTGACGAGGATCGTCTTACCGGAGAGCAGCCCGGAGCTGGTCTCCACCTTCTCGCCCGTGTCGGTCTGGCTCATGTCAGTGCCCCATTCCCATTCCGCCGTCGACCGGGATCACGGCCCCGGAGATGTAGCCGGCGTCGTCACCGGCGAGAAAACTCACGATCCCGGCCACGTCTCCGGCCGACCCCTTGCGTCCGAGCGGGATCGCGGCGATCGCCTGCTCCTGCGTCTTGTCGTCGAGCCCGGCGGTCATGTCGGTGTCGATGAAACCCGGCGCCACGACGTTCGCGGTGATGCTGCGGGACCCGAGTTCGCGGGTGAGCGAGCGCGCCATGCCGACCAGCCCGGCCTTCGACGAGGCGTAGTTCACCTGCCCCGCGGTGCCCGACTGCCCGACCACCGAACCGATGAAGATCAGGCGACCGAACCGGGCCCGCAACATCCCGCGGGAGGCACGCTTGGCCACCCGGAACGCGCCCGAGAGGTTGGCGTCCACCACACTGGTGAACTGCTCGTCCTTCATCCGCATGAGCAGGGTGTCATCGGTGGTCCCCGCGTTGGAGACCACCACCTCCACCGGGCCGTACTCGGCCTCGACGGCGGTGAAGGCGGCGTCGACCGAGTCGGGGTCGGTCACATCGCACTGCACCCCGAAGAGCCCTTCGGGGGCCCCGGACCCGCGGTGGGTGACGGCGACGCGGTGGCCGTCGGCATGGAGCCGCTCGGCCACCGCCCGCCCGATCCCGCGGTTACCTCCGGTCACGAGGACCGTTCGGGGGGTGGTGCCGGGCGTGCTCTCGGAAACCATGTCCCCCACCCTAGCGAGCCGGGGCGGGCGGTCCGGCGCTGGTCCGCACTCGTGTCCCGGTCGGTGTCACGGGATCCGCCGGTGCGCGGTCAGTGACCCGGCCGCCGCGAGCATGGCCAGCAGGGTGCCGATGACGAGCCAGGGCCGGGAGGCGTCGGCCTTCTTCCACTCGTAGCCGATCTGTTCCTCGAGGGTGCGGTACACGGAGTCGAGCTCCTCGAGACTGGAGGCGGTGAAGAAGTCGCCCCCCGAGATGTCGGCGATCTGTCGCAGGGACGCGTCGTCGACGGGCACGGGCTGGGGCCTGCCCTGGATGTCGACGGTGCCGTACAGGGTGCCGAACGAGATGGTGGAGACGGGTATGCCGGCCTCCGAGGCCCGTTCGGCGGCGGTGAACGCGCCCCGCTCCTCGGTGGGGTCGGCGGGGACGGTCTCCTTGCCGTCGGAGAGCAGGACGATCCTCGCCGGGGGTGCCTGGTCGGGTCCGCCCAGGCTTTCGGTGAACGTGGTGATCGCCTGGGTGGCGGTGTAGATGGCCTCCCCGGTGGCGGTGCGCTCGTCGAGCCTGAGTCGCTCGACCGCGCGGACCACCGGTCCCCGGTCCGTGGTGGGGGCGACGAGCATCGAGGCGGTGCCCGCGTAGGAGACCAGGCCCAGGTTGACGCCCTGGGTGAGGTTGTTCGCGAAGGTCGTGGCGGCCTGCTGTGCGGCCTCGAGTCGCGACGGGGAGACGTCGGTGGCCTCCATGGACAGGGACACGTCGACGACGAGCATGACGGTCGCCCGGTTCCGTGGAACCTTCTGTTCGCGCTGTGGGCCGGCGAGGGCCACCACGAGGGTGAGCAGTGACAGCACCAGGAGCACGGCCGGGACGTGCGTGAACCAGCGGCGTCCTCGGCGATCGACGGTCCGGAGGACCCCGAAGTTGCCGAACCGCACGGTCCGGCGCTTCTTGGACCGCAGCGCGATGACGTATCCCACGGCGAGTGCCAGTGGAACGACCAGCAGGATCAGCCAGAGCGGATGCTGGAACTCGGACAGGCTCATCGCGTCGCCACCTCCTGCGTCCCGGGCCGGTCGTCGGGGAGGTCGCGGACGAGATTGTCGCCGGTCGGCAGGCCGCCCTGGCGGCGCACACCGACGAAGTCGATGACGTCACGGATCCAGTCACGGTCGGTCCGCAGGGCGAGGACGGGTGCGCCGCACCGCCGGAGCGCGGAGTGGACGCGGTCGCGGTGCTCACCGGCGGTTCGGCGGTAGTCGGCGGCGAGCGCGTCGTCGACGTCGAGTTCGAGGACCTCCCCGGTGGCGGGATCCTGCAGCAGGGCGGCGCCCACGGCCGGGAGTGCGATGTCGAGTGGGTCCGCCAGGTGGACGGCGAGGAACTCGTGGCGGGTGCCCAGGACGCGCAGCGACCGTTCCCAGTCCACCTCGGACAGGAAGTCGGAGATCACCACCACCAGGCCGTGCCGGCGAGCGGCGTTCCGGACGGCGTGGAGGCAGTCGTCGAGCGAGCCCCCCGGCGTGACGCGTGGTGCCGACCGCGCCACCTCCTCCAGTAGGCGTCGGACGTGGTCCCGTCCGCCGGTCGCCCGCAGGACGCGTGGGCGTCCGTCCCCGGTGAGGACCATGCCGACCCGGCTACCACCGCCCGCCGAGAGGAAGCCGACGGTGGCGACGGCGGCCTCGACCAGTCGCCGCTTGGCTCCGTGCCGGCCCTCCACGTCGAGACTCGGCGAAAGGTCGACGACCAGCCACGTCTCGAGCTCGCGGTCGGCGATGGTCTGACGGATGTGCGGGACGGTGGTCCTGGCGGTGACGGACCAGTCCATCGTTCGGACGTCGTCCCCGGGTTCGTAGGCCCGCGCCTCCCCGGGCTCGGTGCCCGGCCCGGGCAGCAGTCCGCGGTGGTCGCCGTTGAGTACCCCGTCGAGACGGCGCGTGACGAGCAGTTCCAGCTGGGCCAGGGCCGCACGGGACGACGCGTCGACGGGGTCGTCGCGTCTGCCCTCGTCCGCGGCGGTCACCGTGACGGCGGCGGGCCGGCCTGGGCGGGAACCGCGCTGATCTGTGGGAGCGGTACGGCTTCGAGCACGCGTCGCACCACGGTGTCGGCGGTGACCTCGTCGGCCAGCGCGTCATAGGTCAGCACGAGACGGTGCCGGAGGACGGCCGGCAGGACGTCGATCACGTCCTGCGGCACCACGTAGTCGCGTCCCCGCACCAGGGCGAGCGCACGGGCTGCGGTGACGGCCCCGAGCGTCGCACGGGGAGAGGCGCCGTAGGAGAGCCACCGCGCCACGTCCTCCAGCCCGTGCCGTGCGGGTTCGCGGGTGGCCACCGTGACGCGGACGACGTAGTCGACCAACGCGTGATGGACGAACACCTCGCGGACGGCCTTCTGCAACCGGATGAGGGCGTCGACGCCGAGGACCCGCGTGGGTTCCGGCGGGGTCGAGCCCATCCGGTAGACGATCTCGCGTTCTTCCTCCGGGGTGGGGTAGTCCATGACGAGCTTGAACAGGAAGCGGTCCCGTTGTGCCTCCGGCAGCTGGTAGACACCCTCGCTCTCGATGGGGTTCTGCGTGGCCATGACGAGGAATGGGCTGGGCATGGGGAAGGTCTGCCCGCCGATCGAGACGTGCCCCTCGGCCATGACCTCGAGCAGCGCGGACTGGACCTTGGCGGGTGCACGGTTGATCTCGTCCGCGAGCACGAAGTTCGCCAGGATGGGGCCGAGCTCGACATCGAACTCCTCGCGGCCCTGCCGGTAGATGCGGGTGCCGACGATGTCTGCGGGGACGAGGTCCGGGGTGAACTGGAGCCGCCGGAAACTCCCTCCCACCACGGTGGCGAAGGTCTCCACGGTGAGGGTCTTGGCCACGCCCGGGACGCCCTCGAGCAGGATGTGACCCCGCGAGAGGAGGCCGACGAGGATCATCTCGATCAGTCGGTCCTGGCCCACCACGACCTTCTTGACCTCGTAGACCGCTCGCTCCAGGAGACGTGCGTCCTCCGCGGCCGTCGACGCACTCACGGGGGGCTCGCCGGGACGGCTCGACTGTTCGGGATGGGGATCGCTCACCGCGGAGGGCTCCTTCGCGTGGTCGGGTGTTCCGGGCGCCCTGCCGGGGCCGTCCGAACGGGTTGGGGACGACAGTACCGGTGCCGCGGTCAGACCAACCGGACCACCATCGGCGAGATCCCGGCCATCCGCACCGGCGAGATCTTCACGACGTCACCGGACTGGGGTGCCTCGACCATGCGGCCGTCGCCGAGGTACAGGGCCACGTGGCCGGGCCAGAACAGCATGTCGCCCCGCTGTCGCGTGGCCACCGGGAACTGCGGCCCGGCGGTGTACTGGTAGCCGGTGTAGTGCGGGAGCGCCTTGCCGATCCCGGCGAACGCGTAGATCATCAACCCCGAACAGTCGAAGCCGATCTTGTTGTAGTCACCGTGCCAGTCGGCGACCCCGCCGTCGCGGATGCCACGGGTGGGCCCGTTGGCATCGCCGCCTCCCCACGCGTACGGCATCCCGAGCTGGGAGAGGGCGCGGTTGACGACGGTCTCCACGCGAGCACTGTTCGAGGGGGTCCCGGCATTCCCGCCCTGGCCGGCGCCCGGCCCGGGCGCCGCCGGCCCCTGGGCGATCGAGCCGAAGTCGGCCCGACTGATCGCGTCGGCGACCTGCTGCACGATCGCCTCGGTGTCACCGTTGATGCCGGCGTCGACGGCCGCGCCCACGCTGCCGGCGTCGATGGTCCCCCCGATGGCTCGGGTCGCCTCGTCCGAGGAGCCCCCGGCGAACTGCCGGACCGCGCCCAGGTCGAGATGCGACGGGAGCGCGGAGGCGATGTCGGCCGCCTGCTCCCCGGCCTCCGGCTGGCCCGCGAGGACACTGAGGGCCTCCGCGCGCATCGCCTCTGCGTCGACCGCGTCCGCGGCGTCGACCCGTGGCCCCGCCGGGGTGGCACCCGACTCCGCGAGGGCGGCGCGGTGCTCGTCCAGTTCACGGGTCAGCGCGACGACCCGGTCCTCCAGAGCGGTGACGTCGCCCGCGACCCTGGAGACCTCCGCCTCGGCGGAGGCCCGACGCTCGGCGGCGTCCGAGTAACGCTGCTCGGCGGAGTCGCGGGCGGCCACTGCCTCGGACTCGCGCCGGGCGGCCTCATCGGCGGCCGCCACCATCTCCCCCACCACGGTGCGCTGGTCGGCCGCGGCACGCTGGAGATACTCCTGGCGCAGCCCGGCATCCGCCGGCCCACCGGGATCGAGGATCGCCGACGCCGCGCCCGGTGCGGTTCCCTGCCGGTGCAACAGCCGTGAATAATCGTCGAGGGTGCCGCGCGCGGACTCGACGCCGGACTCCGCCTGCTCGCGTTCGGCGGAGGTACGGTCTGCCTCTGCGATGGCCCGGTCGAGTTCGATCCGGGCCATCTGGAGGTCGACCAGGCTCTTGTTGACGCCCTCCCGGCTGACCGCGATCTCCTCGCGGGTCTGGTCCAGTCGGGCGCTGGCATCGGCGACGGCACGGATAAGGCCGGAGATGTCGCCGGGCGCGACCGCGGTGACCTGCTGGGCTCCGGCCACCGGCGCCTGCACCGCACCGGCGGCTGTTCCCAGGACCAGCACCGCGGCCAGTGCCGCCCGCCCGGGTGCCCTTCCGGGATACCTGCGTGTGCGCGCCCCTCGGGCACGGTTCGACGAATGGTCAGGCTCCACGTTTCACCTTCCGCTGACCGCACCGGGGTGCGGCTGACCGCGCGACCCGCACGGCGGGACGCGAGACCGAGGCGGTGTCGGCGGCCGGTGATGCCTTCCCCTGCGCCACTGGAGCCTCAACACGACTCGGTAGAACCTAGTGTTCCTTTAGCACCGTAGGTCACAGGGAACACATGTGAAACATCGGTCGGCAAAATACACTGCTGTAACTTGCATAACAGCAGGACGGGCGGCGTGTCGCGAATTGGACACCGCTGTCGGAAAAGCGACGTTTCGGCGTCTTCTCAGCGTGAGCGACGTCGCAGGACGATCGCGAAGGCGACGAGCGCGAGCACGGTGACCACGATCGCGGCCGCGGTCAGGGCGCCCCATGGCGGAGCGGGGGCGGTGACCTTGTGAGCGAAGACCGCGGCGGAGGCCACCGGGTCGAACTCCTCCCAGGCGTCGTCCTGTCCGGCCTCGAGTTGGTGGCGCGGGATCGAGTCGCTGGAGCTGCCGATGAACACCGGGGTGCGCACGAGGATCGTGCCGTCGTACTCCTCGCCCAGGAACGCCGCGAGGTCACGGGCGTCCGTGTAGACGGTCGCCGGCGCCTCGGTGTAGACCACTTTCAGGTCCAGACCTCGATCACCGGCCTCGTCCACCACGGTCCGGAGGCCCTCGACGAACGGTGCAGGTGCGGAGACCCCGTCGTCGGCGAGGTCGGCGACCACGGCCTGGTAGTCCAGCCAGGGCGGGACCTCGTCCTCCCGTAACGACATGATCGGCTCGGCCGCATACGCGAGCACCGTCACGGGATCGGAGGGAGTGTCCACGTGCGACATGGTGCCATCTCTCCGTCGTCGCCCACGAACCCACGCGCCGCTCGTCGGCGATAACCGCAGTCGCGTGCCCACGTTCGGGCGTGCCGGGGGCTATACAGGACGGGCGTACTGGTAAATTGGCGGCCGAAGACGGATCACAGGGTCCACAATGGATGCTGTGTCCGCCCCGGCGCCGCCGCCCGAGACAGACGCGGTGACACCGGGAGGGATGACGAACCGACATTCGCACCACGAGTGGAGCTGACGTGACAGCAAGCATTGATAGTTTCGGCGCCAAGGGGACCCTTGAGGTCGGCGACGAGACCTACGACATCTACCGCCTGTCGGCGGTTCCGGGGGCCGAGAAGCTCCCTTACTCGCTCAAGGTCCTCACCGAGAACCTCCTGCGCACCGAGGACGGCAAGAACGTCACCAAGGAGCACATCGAGGCCCTGGCGAGCTGGGACCCCAGTGCTGAGCCCGACACCGAGATCCAGTTCACGCCGGCCCGCGTGATCATGCAGGACTTCACAGGCGTGCCCTGCATCGTCGACCTCGCCACCATGCGTGAGGCCGTCGAGAAGCTCGGTGGAGACCCGGACAAGGTCAACCCCCTCGCCCCCGCCGAGATGGTCATCGACCACTCGGTGATCATCGAGTCCTTCGGTCAGGCCAGCTCGTTCGAGAAGAACGTGGAGATCGAGTACGAGCGCAACGAGGAGCGGTACCAGTTCCTGCGCTGGGGTCAGGGCGCGTTCGACGACTTCAAGGTCGTCCCCCCGGGCACCGGCATCGTCCACCAGGTCAACATCGAGTACCTGGCGCGCACGGTGATGGTCCGCAACGGCCAGGCCTACCCCGACACCTGTGTCGGTACCGACTCGCACACCACCATGGAGAACGGTCTCGGCGTCCTCGGCTGGGGCGTCGGCGGCATCGAGGCCGAGGCCGCGATGCTCGGTCAGCCGATCTCCATGCTCATCCCCCGCGTCGTGGGCTTCAAGCTCACCGGTGCGATCAAGCCGGGCGTCACCGCCACCGACGTGGTGCTGACGATCACCGAGATGCTGCGCAAGCACGGCGTCGTCGGCAAGTTCGTCGAGTTCTACGGCGCCGGTGTCGCGGCCGTGCCGCTGGCCAACCGCGCCACTATCGGCAACATGAGCCCGGAGTTCGGCTCCACCTGCGCCATGTTCCCGATCGACGGCGAGACCATCGATTACCTGCGCCTGACCGGCCGCGACGAGGAGCAGCTCGCCCTCGTCGAGGCCTACGCCAAGGAGCAGGGCATGTGGCTCCACCCGGACTCCGAGGAGCCCGTCTTCTCCGAGTACCTGGAGCTGGACCTCGGGGACGTCGTCCCGTCGATCGCCGGCCCGAAGCGTCCCCAGGACCGCATCGAGCTCTCCGATTCCAAGAGCGCGTTCCGCAAGGACATCCACAACTACGTGGACGGCGAGGCCAAGCCGCTCGGTGACACCGAGAAGGGCCGGATGCAGTCCGAGGGCGGTGCCCCGTCGGACAACGCCGGCAAGGTGACCCTCGCCCATGCCGAGGAAGGCGCGGTCCGCGCCGACGCGTCCACGCGTTCCGAGGGCCGCCCGTCGAAGCCGGTCGAGGTCAAGGTCGGCGACACGGAGATGGTGCTGGACCACGGCATCGTGTCCATCGCGTCGATCACCTCGTGCACCAACACCTCCAACCCGTCGGTGATGATCGGCGCCGGGCTCGTCGCCCGCAAGGCGCACGAGAAGGGCCTCACGGCCAAGCCGTGGGTCAAGACCTCCATGGCCCCGGGCTCGCAGGTCGTCACCGAATACTACGAGCGTGCCGGTCTCTGGCCCGACCTGGAGGCCCTCGGCTTCCACCTCGTCGGCTACGGCTGCACCACCTGCATCGGCAACTCCGGTCCGCTGCCGGAGGAGATCTCCGCCGCGATCCAGGAGAACGACCTCACCGCGACCGCCGTCCTGTCCGGCAACCGGAACTTCGAGGGTCGGATCAACCAGGACGTCAAGATGAACTACCTGGCGTCCCCGCCGCTGGTCATCGCCTACGCGATCGCAGGCTCGATGGACTTCGACTTCGAGAACGACTCGCTGGGCAAGGACAAGGAGGGCAACGACGTCTTCCTGAAGGACATCTGGCCCACCTCCGAGGAGATCGAGGAGACCATCAAGGCCTCCATCTCGTCCAACGAGTACAAGTCCAAGTACGCCGACGTGTTCGCCGGTGACGAGCGCTGGCGCGGACTCAGCACCCCGGACGGCAAGACCTTCGAGTGGGACCAGAAGTCGACCTACGTCCGCAAGGCCCCGTACTTCGAGGGCATGGAGATGGAGCCGGAGCCGGTCACCGACATCAAGGGCGCCCGCGTCCTGGCCAAGCTCGGCGACTCGGTCACCACCGACCACATCTCGCCGGCGTCGACCATCAAGCCGGGTACCCCGGCGGCGCAGTACCTCGACGCCAACGGTGTGGAGCGCAAGGACTACAACTCCTTCGGCTCCCGCCGCGGCAACCACGAGGTCATGATCCGTGGCACGTTCGCCAACATCCGGCTGCAGAACCAGCTGCTGGACGGCGTGACGGGCGGTTACACCCGTGACTTCACCCAGGAGGGTGCGCCGCAGGCGTTCATCTACGACGCCGCGCAGAACTACGCCGAGCAGAACACCCCGCTCGTCGTGCTCGGCGGCAAGGAGTACGGGACCGGCTCCTCGCGTGACTGGGCCGCCAAGGGCACGCGCCTGCTCGGCGTCCGCGCCGTGATCACCGAGTCGTTCGAGCGCATCCACCGCTCCAACCTCATCGGCATGGGCGTCATCCCGCTGCAGTTCCCCGAAGGCGAGTCCCACGAGACCCTCGGGCTCGACGGCACGGAGACCTTCGACATCTCCGGCATCGAGGAGCTGAACAACGGCACCACGCCCAAGACGGTCAAGGTCACCGCCACCAAGGAGGACGGCCAGGTCGTCGAGTTCGACGCCAAGGTGCGCATCGACACCCCCGGTGAGGCGGACTACTACCGCAACGGCGGCATCCTGCAGTACGTCCTGCGCAACATGATCAAGGGCTGATCGGCCTCCCACATCAACGGCGGTGCGCGGTTTCCCCTGCTCAGGCAAGGTGGCTGCGCACCGCCGCGGTGTTTCCGAAGGAAGGTAGCGAGATGCCCAGGGTCAGTCAGGACCACATGGACGCCCGGCGACACCAGATCCTGTCAGGCGCACGTGAGTGCTTCGCCGAGTACGGGTTCGAGGGCGCCACGGTGCGTCGTCTGGAAGAGGCCACCGGACTGAGCCGGGGTGCCATCTTCCACCACTTCGACGACAAGGACGCGCTCTTCCTCGCACTCGCGCACGACGACGCGGCGGCGATGGCCGCCACCGTGGCCGCGCAGGGTCTGGTCCAGGTGATGCGGGAGATCCTCGCCGACCCCCAGGAGTTCTCCTGGCTCGGGACGCGTCTGGAGATCGCCCGGCGGATCCGCACCGACCCGGACTTCCGGGAACGGTGGACGGACCGTCAGGCGGAGGTCGACGCGGCGGTCGTGGCCCGCCTCCGCGAACAGAAGGCGTCCGGACGGATGCGCACAGACATCCCCGCGGACGTGCTACGTGTCTACCTGGACATCGTGCTGGATGGCCTCATCACGCACTTGGCGACCGGTCGCGGCACCGAGCACGTCAGCGAGATGCTGGACCTCGTCGAGGCGTCCCTGCGGACCGGGCAGGGGTGACCCGGAGCCGGTCTCCCGCCGGGCCTGCCGCCTCCGCCGCCTCCGCCGCCTCCGCATGTTCCCGCCGAGAAGAGGAAAACGCGCGTATCGGTCGAGTGAGCGTGCACGAAATCCTCTTCTCGGCGGGGCCACGGGGACGGCGCGTACGTTGGTCGCATGTCCACACCTGACTCGCAGATCCCCCAGCTCAGCCTGAACGACGGCCGCTCGATCCCCCAGGTCGGATTCGGCACCTTCCAGGTCCCGCCCGCCGACACCGAGAAGGTCGTCACCGACGCGATCGAGGCCGGTTACCGCCACCTCGACACCGCTCAGATGTACGGCAACGAGGAGGGCGTGGGCCGGGCCGTCGCGGCGTCCGGGATCCCGCGCGACGAGTTCTGGATCACCACCAAACTCAACAACACCTTCCACGAGCGCACCGCCGCCCGTGAGGCCACCGAGCGCTCGCTCGAGGCCCTGGGCGGGCGCATCGACCTCTACCTCGTGCACTGGCCACTGGCGATGCACAACGACGTCGCCACCGTGTGGGAGACGATGGAGGAGATCCGCTCCGACCTGGCCGTCGACTCGATCGGCGTCTCCAACTTCACCGCGGCGAACCTCGCGCGACTGGCGGAGGCCGGGCTGAGTGTCCCCCAGGTGAACCAGATCGAGTCCAACCCGTACTTCGTCAACGACGAGCTGCGCGCGGCCTGCGTCGAACGCGGTATCGCGGTGGAGGCGTGGAGCCCTCTCGCCCAGGGCGCGGTGTTCGACGACCCGCAGCTGACCGCCCTGGCCGAGCAGACCGGGCGCACCGTGTCCCAGGTCGTGCTGCGGTGGGTGCTCCAGCGCGGCGACATCGTCTTCCCCAAGTCCTCCAACCCGGCCCGCATGCGCGAGAACCTCGAGGTCTTCGACTTCGACCTGTCGGACGAGCAGATGGCCTCGATCACCGCACTGCACAACGGCACCCGCTCGGGCCCGGATCCGGACACCTTCGACTGGCGTGGCTGACCCCACCGCCTGACCCCACCGCCTGACCCCGTCGAGAAGACGGTTCCGCACACGTCTGCCGAGAGGCAGGTGTGCGGAACGCTCTTTTTGACGGCGCGACGGCCCCGTGTCGCCCTAGAGTCGGTCCATGACCACCACCGATGCGCCGGGCGGCGTGGCGAGCGACCGGTCCACCACCGCCCCGGTCCTCGCCTCGTACGCGGCGGGCAGCCTGGGGACGGGTGCGTTCGGCACCCTGCCCGGGTTGGTGCTGGCGTACTACCTCACCGACTCGATCGGGGTGGCGGCCGCGGTCGCGACGGTGCTCGTGCTGGTGCCCAAGGTCATCGACGTCCTGGCCTACCCGCTCATCGGCGCGATCTCGGACCGGGCGTCCCACCGCAGCGGCTATCGCACGGGCCTGATGCTGTTCGGGGCACTGGCGCTCCCGCTGCTGTTCGTGGCGACCTTCTCGGCGCCGACCGGCTGGAGCACGAGCGCGGCCGGGGTGTGGGTGATGGGGTTCTTCCTTCTGGCCTCGATCGCCTACTCGTGTTTCCAGGTGCCCTACCTCGCGTTGCCGGCCGAACTCACCGATGACGCCGCCGCCCGCGTGACGCTCCTGGCCTGGCGGGTGGCTGTGCTCGCCGCGGCGATCCTGATCACCGGGGGCGGCGGGCCGGCACTGCGTGACGCGGCAGGTGGCGGCGCGACCGGATACGTGGCGATGGCCGTCGGGGTGGCCGCACTGATGCTGGTGGGCATGCTGTGGTCGACTTTCGTGGCGGGCCGCCGCACGATCATGAGGGCAGACGCCCCGGCCGGTGGGCTGGCCCACGAATACCGCGACGGGCTCGACGCGTTGCGGGTCACCCGCCCGTTCCGGCTGCTGGTCGCGGTGTTCTGCCTGCAGGCCGTGGCGACGGCCGTGATGCTCGCGGGCGGACAGTACGTGGCGACCTACGTTCTGGGCGACGAGACCGCCCTGACCGGGCTTTTCCTGGCCCTGGTCGGCCCGGCGTTGCTGGTGATGCCCCTGTGGACACGACTCGCACACGCCCGCGGGAAGGTGCCGGCGCTGGCCGCGGCCACGGCGCTGTTCACGGTGGCGACCTTGCTACTCATCCCGGCCGGCTTCTCCCCCGGCGCGTGGGTGCACCTCCCGGTGGCGATGGCGGGTATCGCGTACGCGGGAATGCAGGCTTTACCGATGTCGATGCTGCCCGACTGCACCGACCTGGACCGCGCATTGGGGGGACGACGACGAAGTGGCGCGATGAGCGGCCTGTGGACGGCGTCGGAGACCGGCTCGATGGCCCTGGGCCCGGTTGTCGTGCTCGGCCTGTTGGCGTTCGGGGGCTTCCGCTCCGGCGGGGTGGCCGATCAGCCCGGGACGGCGCACTGGGCGATCGTGCTCGCGTTCTCCCTGGTTCCCGCGATTCTCGCCGGGGCCAGTCTGCTGATGATCCGGACGCTGGGCCGGTCCTATCCCCGATGGACGGAGCGATCATGACACCCGATCCCCTTGCCCTGGAGATCACCGACCGCGGGGAACACGCCCTGGCCCGCCTCGCCGCGATGCGGGCGCAGGACCCGCCGACCACCGGGGGCCGGGTCCTGTCGTACGTCTACGATTCCGGGCTCGCCGAACTCGACGAACTGGCGACCCGCGCGGCTCGTCTCGCCCATGGCGTCAACGGCCTCGACCCCACGGTGTACTCCTCGGTCGCCCGGATCCACGGCCGCATAGTCGACCGTGTCCGCGACATTCTCCGTGGACGGTCCGCGGGCGCGGGTGGCGAGGGCGGCGACGGGCTCGGTGGCGACATCTACGGGAACGTCACGTCCGGTGGCACCGAGAGCTGCATGCTCGCCTGCCTCGCCGCCCGCGAGGTCTCCGGTCGACAGCCGGGGGACGGTGGAACGATCGTCGCGCCGGTGACGGTGCACGCGGCGTTCCGCAAGGCCGCGCACCTGCTGGGCCTGAGGTTCGTCGGCGTCGAGGTCGATCCCGGGACGGGGCGGGTGACCGCCGCCGAGCTCCTCGCGGCGGTCGATGGGGACACGGTGCTGGTGGTGTGTTCGGCGCCCGCCTACCCGAACGGCGTGATCGACCCCGTGGCCGAGGTGGCCGCCGTTCTCGAGGCCGAGCACGATCCGCGCATCGGGCTGCACGTCGACGCCTGCCTCGGCGGCCTGGTGCTGCCGTTCTGGCCCGGTCCGGACCCCGCCGGTCCGGACGCCACCGGTCCGGACGCCACCGAGCCGAACCCGATGCCGCTCTGGGACCTCCGTGTCGCGCGGGTCACCAGCATCTCGGCGGACGTACACAAGTACGGTTTCGCACCCAAGGGCACGTCGGTGCTGCTCAGCCGGGGCCGCGAACGCCACCGGGCGGCATGGTTCGCCACCGTCGACTGGCCCGGCTACCCGGTGGTCAACCCGACGCTCGCCGGATCCAAGCCCCTCGAACCCGCGGCGGCGGCGTGGACGGTGCTCGAGGCGCTCGGCGACGGCGGGCAGCGTGAACTGGTCGCCCGGACCGCCCGGGCGACCGATCGGTTGGTCGACGGGTTGTCCGGCATCGAGGGGCTACGAGTTCTCGACCGCGACCCCGGGCCACTGCTGGCGGTCGTCGCCGACGAGTCCGCCGGGACAGACCGGCGCGTTCACCCGCACCTCTGGTCCGACGCCTGCGCCCGGAGGGGCATCGCCGTCCAGGCGCAGCCCGCCTACCGCCAGGAGCGGGGGACCTTGTCGTCGTCGTCCCACCTCACCATCACCCCGGTGACCGAACGGCTCGTCGAGGAGATCCTCCGCGTGGCGCGTGAGGCCGCCGACGAGGTCCGCGGGCAGCCTGATCCGGCCCCTCCGACGGGGTTCGTCGACGTGCTCGACGCGCTCGCGACAGGGGCCCTCTCCCCCACCGACCTGCTCGCCCTGCCGGAGGACGAGGTCCATGCGCTCGTGGGTGGCGTCCTCGCCGACGACGAGGCCGGGGCCGAGGGTGGCGGCGATGCGGAGATGGCGCCGCTCCTCGCGGCGATCGAGCGGCTGCCCGCCGGCGTGGGTGCCCGCCTGGTCCGCGCCTACCTCGCGGCGGTGATGGAGGGCTGAACGCGAACCGCCCCCCGACTCGAGATCGGGGGGCGCGGTCCGCATACGGGGCGATGCCTCAGACGAGGACCGCGACCGCGACGTTGACGATGCCCAGGACACCGGCGACGTGGGTCAGGGTCGCGGTGCTGCCCTGGGCCTTGGCCTCCTTGCGGACGCCGATGATCGCGACGACGAGGATGACGATCGCCACCAGCAGTTTGATGCCGATCTTCATGTGGTTGAGGTCAGCGTCCTGCATCTCGCGCAGACCCACGAGCAGCAGTCCGGTCACCACCTGGAGGATGGCACCGTGCAGGATGCCCTTCGCCATGTACGGGGCCTTGATGGTGGCGAGCCAGCCACCGATGATCCCGGCGAGACCGATGAAGTGCAGGATGAGGATGATCTGGATGACAGTGTCCATAAGGCGAATTGTCTCAGGTCAACGCGGAATCACCGCAGGTAAGGGTCTCCTGTGTGACGCTCGACTCGATCGGCCTGGATGCTGCGTGTGACGCACCCCGACGGGCGGCGCCGCTAGTCGGCCTCGTGGCTCGAATGCGGCAGGACGACCACGGGGCAGTGCGCGTGCGCCACGACGTGCTGACTGACCGAGCCGAGCAGCATCCCGGTGAACCCGCCTCGCCCGCGGCTACCGACCACCACGAGCCGGGCGTCCCCGGATGCAGCGATCAACGCTTCGGCCGCGTGGCCCTGCAGGACGGCCGGCTTGTACGAGGCGTCCTCCCCCAGGGTGTTGCGCACCGCGTCCGCGAGCATTTCGCGCGCGCTGCTCTCCAACTCGGAGGAGCCCTCCCAGCCGGCCATCGCATACGGGCCGTAGACCGCTGGCAATTGATACGCGGTCAGGGCGATCAGCGGCGCGTCGAGCGCGGCCGCGTACTCGGCTGCCCACTTCAGGGCCCGTAGCGAATCCGGCCCACCGTCGACTCCGACGACTACTGGCCTGGTGTCCATGAGCTGTCCTCCTCCGGCGAGATGCCGACGGCGCCCATAACTGTCGTGCACCGACGACACCCTCCACCGTAGACCTGCCTGAGAAGTCCCGTGAGGTTACGCGAGCTCGACGGTCATATACGCGAACGTCCGCGTGCCCTCGCTGCGCTCGGTTACGCGAGTTCGACGGTCATATACGCGAACGTCCGCGTTCGCAGGCTCACGCGAGTTCGACGATCTCCATGTACTCCTGGCTCCACAGGTCCTCCGTGCCGTCCGGCAGGATGATGACCCGCTCAGGCTCCAACGCCTCCACGGCGCCGGGGTCGTGCGTGACCAGCACGACCGCACCCTCATACGTCCGTAGAGCGTCGAGGACCTGCTCGCGCGAGATCGGGTCCAGGTTGTTGGTCGGCTCGTCGAGCAGCAGCACATTGGCTGCCGAGGACACCAGCCCGGCCAGCGCCAGACGCGTGCGCTCACCGCCGGACAGCGTGCCTGTCGGCTGCTCGAGTTGGGGGCCGGTGAACATGAACGCCCCCAGCAGGCTGCGCAGTTCCTGCTCCCCCGCGTCCGGCGCAGCGTGGCGGATGTTCTCCCACACGCTGGCGTCCATGTCCAGGGTGTCGTGCTCCTGGGCGAAGTAGCCGATCTTGAGCCCGTGCCCGGAGACGACGCCGCCCTCGCCGTCGGTGCGTTCCACACCGGCGAGCAGCTTGAGCAGCGTCGTCTTGCCGGCACCGTTGTAGCCCAGCACCACCACGCGGCTGCCCTTGTCGATCGCCAGGTCCACGCCGGCGAACACCTCGAGCGAGCCGTACATCTTGGTCAGGCCCTTGGCGAACAGCGGCGTCTTGCCACAGGCCGCGGGAGTGGGAAACTTGATCCGCGCAGCCTTGTCGGCGACGCGGACCTCGTCGAGATTGTCGATCATGGCGTCAGCACGCCGGATCATCTGCTTGGCGGCGGCCGCCTTGGTGGCCTTGGCGCCCAGCTTGGCGGCCTGCATCTTGAGCTGCGAGGCCTTCTTCTCCGCATTCGCCTTCTCACGTCGGCGCCGGGCCTCGTCCGTGGCGCGGGCGTCGAGATACTTCTTCCACCCCATGTTGTAGGCGTCGATCTCCCCGCGCACGGCGTCGAGGAACCACACCTTGTTCACCACGGCCTCGAGCAGCTCGACATCGTGGGAGATGATGATGAGCCCACCCTCGTGCTTCTCGAGGAACTGGCGCAGCCAGGTGATGGAGTCGGCGTCGAGGTGGTTGGTGGGCTCGTCGAGCAGCAGCATGGTCTGCGACTTGCCGGCACCGTCGGAGGCGGCGAACAGGATCCGCGCCAGCTCCACGCGGCGGCGCTGACCGCCGGACAGGGTGCCCAGATTCTGGGTGAGGATCCGGTCCTCCAGCCCCAGGCTGTTGCAGATGCGGGCGGCCTCGCTCTCGGCCTCGTAACCGCCGCGGGCGGAGAACTCGTCCTCGAGGCGCCCGTACTTACGCACGGCCTTGTCCATGGCCTTGTCGTCCGGTGCGGAGACCATCTGCTCCTGCGCGGCGGTCATGTCGGCCATGATCACGTCCAGCCCGCGGGCGGAGAGGACCCGGCTGCGCGCGAGCTGGTCCATGTTGCCCTCACGCGGGTCCTGCGGAAGATATCCCAGGTCACCGGTCCGGACGACCTTCCCGGCGTAGGGTTCACCTTCGCCGGCGAGGATCCTCATCGTCGTCGTCTTACCCGCGCCGTTCCGTCCCACCAGGCCGATCCGGTCGCCGGGCTGGACCCGCAGCGAGGACCCGTCCATGTGGAGCAGGGTGCGCACGCCGGCGCGCACCTCAAGGTCGTCGATGGTGATCACGTGCGCGGGTACCTCGCTGTAGCGTTCGGGGAAGGTCTTTCGGCCTCGCCCTGGCTGGCGTAGGGCCGACCTGCCACTCTACCTGCGGCGCGAGTGCGCCGACGAGTCCGGTGACGTGGGTCTCCGCGACCAGAGAGCCTGCGCCGGGTTCGCCATCCGGCGGATTCTCTTGCCGCGCGTCGGTCGCTGCGACCTGTGGGCGGCCTGACCGGCGTACGTCGGATGAGGTCGGCGCCTTGGCGGCGTCGCGCCCTGCTGGCCGCGGCCCGTCCGCTGTGTGCAGCCGCTCCTGTGCCTGGCGCCTCGCTTCTGCAGATGGCCACGACTGCCCTCCTCGCCCCTCACGATGGCGTCTCGCCCGCGCATCGGGGCAGGCCAGGCGCCATCGTGAGGGGCGGCTGCAAAAGCCTGGCCACCCCGCCCGGCCCGCCTTCAACCCCCGCTGCGCCCGTACAGGTTCTGCACGCTGCGGCCGATCGGACCGTGGTCGTCCGAGAGCAGCGTGTCGGTGAGCACCCCGTGGCCGGGCCCGCCGATCGTCTCCGAATCCAAGCGCACCCAGCCGGGCGCGGGCTCGCGGTGCAGGGAGACCACCAGGTCGCAGTTGATCGTCGGGTGGTCGACCGGGTCGGTGGCCAGGGAGACACCGCTCGCGGAGTCGGCCACCACCACGGTGTGCTGCCACCCGGTCATCCGCTCCCCGGCGACCAGGTCGACCCGCGCCCGCCCCCACGCCCGGGCCGGACCCAGTTCGTCCCCGCCGCCGGATTCGTAGGAGAAGTCGACCACGGAGAGGTACCCGCCGGCGTGGGCGAAACTCATCATGGGATCGCGCTCGCGCCTCTCGGGCACCGGCGGCGCCGCGTGATCGCCCACCACGGGATAGTCCTCGGGAGTGCGCCGCATCAGCCAGCCGCGCGCGACCAACGTCGACCGGCCGCCCACGGACGCGGTCGCCTCGAGCAGCTCCACGCTGCGCCCGGGGCGGATCGTGCGCACCTCGACGTCCAGGGGCGCCACCGGCACGGGGCCCAGGACGTCGACGGACACCCTCGCCAGTCTCATGTCGGAGCCGGAGCCGGAGCCGGCCCGCTCCATGGCCCGCACCAGCAGCGCACTCGGCGGGCCGGCGTGCTGGGCCTCGGCGGACCACGGCCCGGCGGTGAGCGCCGTGGACTCGAAGCGGGCCTCGTCGACCTGCTGGTAGAACGCGTCGGACATGGGTCCCCTCTCGTGCGGGCGGTAGTGTCGATCCTGATGAATGCTACGGGTGGCGGTCTGTACGACGTCGCTGTCGTCGGGCTCGGTCCCGCCGGCCGCGCGCTCGCCTCCCGCTGTGCCGCATCCGGTCTCACCGTGTTGGCGCTGGACCCGCGCCCGGACGCACCGTGGCGACAGACGCTCTCGGTGTGGGCCGACCAGGTCCCGATGTGGCTCCGGCCCGAGGCGTGCGGGGTGGACGTGCTCGCCCACACCGTGCCGGCCGCCGCCCTGTACGCGCCCGACAGAGCCGTGCTGCACCGTGAGTACGCCGTGCTGGACAACGAGGCCCTGCGCCGCGCGCTTCCGCTCGGCCCCGGCGTCACCGTCGAACTCGCGGAGGTCGACGACACCGGGGTCCGGGCCCTCACCGCCCGCGCGCACCGCGTGGTGGACTGCCGCGGCGCCGGCGGCCGGCTCAACCGGGGGCCCCTCCAGACCGCCTACGGGATCGTCGTGGACGCGGCCGACGCGGCGCCGGCGCTCGGCGGGGAGAACGCCCTGTTCATGGACTGGCGTACCGACTATCTCCGCGGCCGGAACGCCGACGACCACGACGACGACAACAGCCACGACGACAACAGCGACGACGACGAGGTCGGGCCCAGCTTCCTGTACGCGATCCCCGTGGGGCCGGACCGGGTCCTGCTGGAGGAGACGTGTCTGGCGGGCCTGCCCGCTCCGGATCCCGCCGTCCTGGCGAGCCGGCTCCGCTCGAGACTGGCGGGCCGGGGGGTCTCCCCCGCGGCGATCGCGTCGCCGCTGTCCGTCGAGCGCGTACGGATCCCGCTCCTGCCCCGCCCCGGGCTAACGGAGGACCCGCGGGTCGAGGCGTTCGGCACCGCCGGTGGCCACGGGCACGCGGCAACGGGATACTCGGTGGCGGCGATGTTGGCGGCGGTGCCGGCGGCGGTGCACGCGATCGAGGCGGGATACCCGCTGCCGGCCCCCCGGTCGCCGCTGAGCACGGCCCTCCACGGTGTCGGACTGCGTGTCCTCCTGCGGGCCGATGACGGGACCCTGCGGGCGCTGTTCAACGCCTTCGGTCGACTCGACGGTCGCCGTCAGCGCTGGTTCCTCGACGCCGCCAGCCCCTCCTACCAGGTGGCCGCCGCCATGTGGGGCATGTGGTTCTCCATGCCCGCCCGGAACAAGGCCGGGATGGTCGCGGCGGTGCTGCGCCCGTCGACTCGTACGTCGGGCGGGGGTGTACCGATCACCTCAGCCGGAACGCGGACGGTACCCGTCGAAGGTGAGTGACAGGCCGCCCGGACGCCGCGAGAGGCGGAACATGGTGGACAGCGCCACGGCCGCGACGGCCACGGCCACGAGTTCGAAGGTCTCCTCGATGTACATCAGGACGAGATAGGCCGTCGACATGCCCGCGTCTGCGCGGTGGACGAGACCGGTCAGGCTCTCGATGACGATCGCGCCGGTCAGGAAGACGACGGCCGCCAGGAGCAGGGTGAGAGAGACGCGGCGCTTCAGGGCCAGCACGAGGCGGATGAGTAGTGCGCCGACGATCAGCGCGATGATCGCGCCGGGGATCACCCAGTTGTAGAAGGTGTCGAACGGCAGGTACGGGGCCATCCTGTCCCCCACCACGAACAATCGCTCGTGCAGGGCGGAGGCCTCGTCCACCGAGGCGGTGACGCCGACCGCGGCGAAGAGCCACCACGACTTCCGGAACCTGTCGGCGGTGAGAGCGGCGAGGGCGGCGAAGATACCGACGAGGAGCCAGATCGTCGAGGCGAACCACACCGCGATGTTGCCCTCGGCGCCGATGTCGAAGGCCGTCCACAGGAGGTTCCAGGTGTGCCAGGGCTGGTCGCTGCCCGTGCGGTGGACCATGAGGAGCAGGAAGCCGGACAGCGGCGCGAGCAGGATCGACGGGGGCAGCACCACCCACGCGGTCGCCTTGGTGAGACTCATCGTCCGGGCCCGGGCCCGGGCCCGGTCCTGAGAACCGGCCGCGGCGTCCGCCGCGCCGCGGTCCTCATCCGACGGGGTGTCGATCGGGCCACCGGAGGGTCCGCCGACCGGACGGTCTGACGGTCGGTCAGCGGGGCGAGACATGTATTCAGCGTAAACGGCCGGTGAACGGAACAGCCAATCAGGTCGTCTGGCCCCCGGCCGGAAGAACGACCCGGACACGAAGAGCGCCCGCCCTCATCGAGAGGGGGCGGGCGCTCTGTCGCGTGACCGGGGCGCGGCTACACCGTGAAGCCGATGGCGCGGAGCTGCTCGCGGCCGTCGTCGGTGATCATCTGCGGTCCCCACGGCGGCATCCAGACCCAGTTGAGCTCGAGGTCGTTGACGAGATCGGCGCCGATCGTCGCGCTGCGGGCCTGATCCTCGATGACGTCCGTCAGGGGGCAGGCCGCGGAGGTCAGCGTCATGTCGACGCGGGCGATCGTCGAGCCCTCGGTCTCACCCGGGCGAACCCAGATGTCGTAGACCAGTCCGAGGTCGACCACGTTGATCCCGAGCTCGGGGTCGACCACGTCGCGCATGGCCTCCTCGAGGTCGGCGACGAGGGCCAGGTCCTCCTCGGACTGCTCCGGCCGGTTGGGGTCGGGGCGGAACTCGCCGTTGTAGACGGTTCCGGCCGGGGTGGCGTTCTCCTCGGTCGACGCGGACTCGTCGACCGACGGATCGTTGGCAGGGGTCATCTGCTCGGTCATGTCACTCACTCCTGATGGTGTTCGGTCTGTCGGCCGAGGGCGTCCTTGAACGCCATCCAGCCCAGCAGTGCGCACTTGACGCGCGCGGGGTACCTCGACACCCCGGCCAGCGCCACGGCGTCGTCGAGGATCTCCTCGTCACCCTCGTCCTGTCCGCGGGAGGAGATCATCGCCTGGAAGGCGTCGACCACCTCCAGCGACTCCGTCACGGGACGGCCGACCAGTAGCTCGGCCATCATCGAGGTCGAGGCCTGGCTGATGGAACATCCCTGCGCGTCGTAGGACACGTCCTCCACGG
This sequence comes from Dietzia sp. KRD202, assembly GCF_017168155.1. Lineage (NCBI taxonomy): Bacteria > Bacillati > Actinomycetota > Actinomycetes > Mycobacteriales > Dietziaceae > Dietzia > Dietzia sp. KRD202. The sequence goes on from NZ_JABFAN010000007.1 coordinate 95,339, forward strand.
TGGCGAGATCGTCGGACAACTGCAACCGCAGTGTCAGCTCGTCGCCACAGGTGGGATTGACGTGGTGCACCTCGGCGCCGAAGGGCTCCCGCAGTCCGCTGTGCTGCGGACGGCGGTAGTGGTCGAGGATGACCTCCTGGTACATCTGCTCGAGTTTCACGTGAGCGCCCCTTCCACTCCGAAGAACTGCTGGGCCCGGCGCAGGGACCTCGCGAGAGCCTCGACCTCGTCGAGGGTGTTGTACAGCGCGAACGAGGCCCGCACGGTGGACTGCACGCCGAGACGCCGGTGCAGCGGCCATGCGCAGTGGTGCCCCACTCTGACGGCCACACCGTCGTCGTCGAGCACCTGGCTCACGTCGTGGGCGTGGATTCCGTCCACGACGAAGGAGACGGCGCCGCCGCGCGAGATCATGTCCGTCGGGCCGACGATCCGGATCCCCGGGATCTGGCCGAGGGCGTCGAGCGCGGCCACGGTGAGGGACTCCTCGTGGCGGGCGATGGTCTCCATCCCGACCTGTTCGAGGTAGCGCACCGCCGCGGCGAGCCCGACCGCCTGGGACACCATGGGCACCCCGGCCTCGAATCGCTGGGGCGGGTCTGCGTAGGTCGTCTCCTCCATGGTGACGGTGGAGATCATCGACCCGCCGGTGAGGACCGGTGGCATGGCCCGCAGCAACTCGCGCCGGCCGTAGAGGACACCGATGCCCGTGGGCCCGAGCATCTTGTGGCCGGAGAACGCCGCGAAGTCGACGCCGAGGGCGTGGAAGTCCACCGCCATGTGCGGCACCGACTGGCAGGCGTCCAGCACGACGAGCGCGCCGACGGCCCGGGCGGACTCCACCACGCGGGCGACGTCCGTCACCGCGCCGGTGACGTTGGACTGGTGGGTCAGGGCGACGACCTTGACCGCGTCGGTGAGCTCGAGCGAGTCGAGGTCGATCCGACCGTCGTCGGTCACGCCGTACCAGCGCAGCGTGGCGCCGGTGCGTCGGCACAGCTCCTGCCACGGCACCAGGTTCGCGTGGTGCTCGAGCTCGCTGATGACGACCTCGTCCCCGGGGCCCACCGCGTACTCGCCGAAGCGCTGGTCACCCAGGGCGAAGGCCACGAGGTTGAGCGCCTCGGTGGCGTTCTTGGTGAAGACCAGCTCGTCGACGTCGGCACCCACGAACCGCGCGATGTCGGCACGGGCGCCCTCGTAGGCGTCCGTCGCCTCCTCGGCGAGTTGGTGCGCACCGCGGTGGACGGCCGCGTTGGAGTGCAGCAGGAAGTCCCGCTCGGCGTCCAACACCTGTGTCGGGCGCTGCGAGGTCGCCCCGGAGTCGAGGTAGACCAGGGGCTTTCCGTCACGGACCGTGCGCTGCAGGATCGGGAAATCCGAGCGCACGGCGGTGAGATCGAGGGTCGAGGTCATGTTCTCCCAGCTGTCCGGTCAGGCGTTCGCCGGCGTCAGGTACTTCTCGTACCCGTTCGCCTCGAGCTCGTCGGCCAGTTCTGCGCCACCGGAGGCGGCGACGCGGCCGTCGACGAACACGTGGACCTTGTCGGGGGTGATGTACTTCAGGATGCGGGTGTAGTGCGTGATGAGCAGGATGCCGCCGTTCTCCTCCGCCTTGTAGCGGTTGACACCCTCGGAGACCACGCGCAGCGCGTCCACGTCGAGGCCGGAGTCGGTCTCGTCGAGCACGGCGATCTTCGGCTTGAGCAGGTCAAGCTGCAGGATCTCGTGGCGCTTCTTCTCGCCGCCGGAGAATCCCTCGTTGACGCTGCGCTCGGAGAACGCCGGGTCGAAGTCGAGGTCGGACATGGCCTCCTTGACCTCCTTGACCCAGTGACGGAGCTTGGGTGCCTCACCGCGGACGGCGGTGGCCGCGGAACGCAGGAAGTTCGCGGTGGAGACACCGGGGATCTCGGTGGGGTACTGCATGGCCAGGAACAGGCCGGCGCGCGCCCGCTCGTCGACCTCCATCGACAGGACGTCCTCGCCGTCGAGCGTCACGGTGCCGCCGGTGACCTCGTACTTGGGGTGGCCGGCGATGACGTAGGCGAGGGTGGACTTGCCGGAGCCGTTCGGCCCCATGATGGCGTGGGTCTGTCCCGACTCGATGGTCAGGTCGACCCCCTTGAGGATCTCGACGGTCTCGGGTGAGTCCTCGGTCGCGGCGACGCGGGCCGTGAGGCCCTTGATCTCGAGAGTGGTCATGGGTAGTGCTCGCAATCTGTGTGAGAAGTCGTGGGGGATGTACTGGCGGGGCTCGTCAGATGCCGGAGGACTCCAGCTCCGACTCGACGGCCTCGGTGATCCGCTCGCGCACCTCCGGCACGCCGATGCGGTTGATCACCTCGCCGAAGAACCCGCGGATCACGAGTCGCCGTGCGACGTCCTCGGGAATGCCCCGGGACATGAGGTAGAACAACTGCTCCTCGTCGAACCGTCCCACGGCGCTGGCGTGGCCCGCACCGGCGATCTCGCCGGTCTCGATCTCCAGGTTCGGAACCGAGTCGGCGCGGGCACCGTCGGTGAGCACCAGGTTGCGGTTCATCTCGTAGGTGTCGGTGCCCACGGCCCGGGCGCGGATCAGCACGTCACCGATCCAGACGGTGTGTGCGTCCGGCAGGTTCGACTTGGCGTCGCCCTGCAGCGCGCCCTTGTAGAGGATCCGCGAGGTGCAGTTGGGCTCCGAGTGGTCCACGAGAAGACGGTGCTCGAGGTGCTGCCCGTCGTCGGCGTAGTACAGGCCGTTGAGGGTGACCGTGCCACCGGGGGCGGTGAACCGTGCGAACGGGGAGACGCGGACGAGTTCGCCACCGAACGTCACCGTCGTGTAGGTCAGTGTCGCGTCGCGGCCGACCTGCAGGTGGTGACCCGCGAGGTGCAGGGCGTCGTCGTCCCAGTCCTGGATGAGCACGATCTCGAGGTGGGCGGAGTCGCCGACGATGAACTCGACGTTCTCGGCGATCGTTCCGCCGCCGCGCTGGTCCACGACGAACGTGGCGTTGGCGAACGCCTCGAGCCGGACCTGGGTGTGGCCGTAGGCCAGTTCGCCCTCGCCCGGGCCGTCGACGGTGACGTAGACGGGCTCGTCGATCACGGTCTCCTTGGCGACCGTGATGACGGTGGCCTCGGCGGCGGAGCTGAACGCCTGCGCGGCGACGCGGTCGCGGGGGGCCCCGGCCTCGCCGACGCGCTTGTCGTCCATGGCGACCGTCTCGACGGTCAGACCGTCGTGCTCGGCGACGGACGCCAGCAGGCGACCGGTCGCAGTGATGTTGGAGCCGTCGTGGATACCGCGCAGACGACGCAGCGGGGTGAACCGCCAGATCTCGTCCTTGTGGCTGGGTACCTCGAAGGCGCCCACGTCGAACGACGAGAACTGGTCGCCCTTGGTGGCGTCGACGGGGACGCCGTAGCGGTCCGTCAGGGGTGCCGGGGTGGACCCGGTCTCGGGTGTGGTGGTGTCGGTCATGGTGGTCAGCCCACCGATCCTTCCATCTGCAGTTCGATCAGGCGGTTGAGCTCGAGTGCGTACTCCATCGGGAGTTCCTTGGCGATCGGCTCGACGAAACCACGCACGATCATGGCCATCGCCTCGTCCTCGGCCAGGCCGCGGCTCATGAGGTAGAACAGCTGGTCCTGGCTCACCTTCGAGACCGTGGCCTCGTGCCCCAGCGTGACGTCATCCTCTCGGATGTCGATGTAGGGGTAGGTGTCGGACCGGCTGATGTTGTCGACCAGCAACGCGTCGCACTCGACGTTGGACTTCGAGCCCTTCGCACCGGCGTTGATCTGGACCAGGCCGCGGTAGGCGGACCGCCCGCCGCCACGAGCCACCGACTTGGAGACGATGTTCGAGGACGTGTTGGGCGCCAGGTGCAGCATCTTGGAACCGGTGTCCTGGTGCTGGCCCTCACCGGCGAACGCCACGGAGAGGACCTCGCCCTTGGCGTGCTCACCGGTCAGCCAGACCGCCGGGTACTTCATCGTCACCTTGGAGCCGATGTTGCCGTCGATCCACTCCATGGTGGCGCCCTCTTCGGCACGGGCACGCTTGGTGACGAGGTTGTAGACGTTGTTCGACCAGTTCTGGATGGTCGTGTAGCGGCACCGGCCGCCCTTCTTGACGACGATCTCGACGACCGCCGAGTGCAGGGAATCCGACTTGTAGATCGGCGCGGTGCAGCCCTCGACGTAGTGGACGTAGGCGCCCTCGTCGACGATGATCAGCGTCCGCTCGAACTGGCCCATGTTCTCGGTGTTGATCCGGAAGTACGCCTGCAGCGGGATGTCCACCTGCACGCCCGGCGGGACGTAGATGAACGAGCCACCGGACCAGACGGCCGTGTTGAGGGCGGAGAACTTGTTGTCACCGGAGGGGATGACCGAGCCGAAGTACTCCTCGAAGTACTCGGGATGCTCCTTGAGCGCCGTGTCGGTGTCCATGAAGATGACACCCTGGCTCTCCAGGTCCTCACGGATCTGGTGGTAGACCACCTCGGACTCGTACTGCGCGGCGACGCCGGCCACGAGCCGCTGCTTCTCCGCCTCGGGGATGCCGAGCTTGTCGTAGGTGTTCTTGATGTCCTCGGGCAGGTCCTCCCAGCTGGTGGCCTGCTTCTCCGTGGAACGGACGAAGTACTTGATGTTGTCGAAGTCGATACCGGACAGATCCGAACCCCAGGTGGGCATCGGCTTCTTGTCGAAGATCTTCAGGGCCTTGAGCCGCTTGGAGAGCATCCAGTCGGATTCGCTCTTCTTGGCGGAGATGTCACGCACGACCGCCTCGGACAGGCCGCGCTGCGCGGTGGCACCGGCGTCGTCCGAGTCGTGCCAGCCGTAGTTGTACTGGCCGATGGAGGCGATTCGTTCCTCATCGGTGGTCGGCTCCGTGACGTCGGCCGTCACCTGATCGGGGGTGATGGTCATCGCACTGTCCTTTCGGCGGTCGGTGCCGACGCGGACGCGTCGGCCGGTGCAGGGATCGTGGCCGCGAGGTCACTCACGGTCACGGTCCCGGTCGGGATGTTGGTGGTGCAGGCGCAGTTGCCGCCCGCGATGGTGGCGAGCCGCTGGACGTGGGTGCCCACTATCTCGGACACCACCTCCTGCTCGGCAGCGCACAGTTCGGGGAACCGGGAGGCGACGTTCCACACCGGGCAGTGGTGCTGGCAGATCTGCAGGCCGCTGCCGGCCTCCTCCACGGAGGACGCGTACCCGGCGCCGGACAGCGCGGTGGCGATGTCCGTGGCGGCGCGCTCGACGTCGTGCGGGCCCTCGGCCGGACGGACGTGACCGATCACCGAGCGCACCCGCTCGCGGGCGAACTCCGTGACCGCGGCCGTGCCGCCGATTCGACGCAGGGCGGTCAGCGCCTCGACCGCCAGGTGGTCGTACCCGTGGCGGGCGGTGCTGCGACCGGAGACGGTCATCTGGAACGCCTTGGCCGGGCGACCGCGGGTTCCCGCCGGCCGCGAACGCACGGCCTCCACCTCGCCGGCCTCGACCAGATGGTCCAGGTGTCGCCGGACACCGGCGGCCGTGAGCCCCAGCTCGTGTCCGATCTCGACGGCGGTGAGTGCTCCGCGCTCCAACAGGAGTTCCCGGATCGACGAGCGGGTGTCGGGCCGCGTGCTGCTCTCGAACACGTGCTGCACGCTCATACGCCACTCCCTTCCGGTTATGCTCGGTGCGCCCGGTCGGGACGCACCTCCTGATATTACGCAACACTTCTGTTTCGGAAATATTCCCCCCACCCCCGGGCGCGCTGCCGGGGTGAGGTGTGCGACGACAGCGCCGGTGGAGGAAGGGTCGGGACTGTGGCACGCGATTACCCCAGGCGTGGTGCCGGGTCGGTCACCTCCCGCCTCCACGCGCAGGAGTTGTCCACCGGGTCCCCGTTGTCCGCGGAGATGGCCCGCCTGCGCCGCATCCGTCTGATCGGCACCACCGCCGCCGTGGCGATGGCGATCGGGGCGCTCGGGGCCGGCGCGTTGCCCGTCCTGCAGAACCCGATCGCCGGCGAGCGACTGTTCGGCCTGTGGCTGCGCCTGCAGCAGTCCTCGATGACGGTCGTCATGGCGGGGATGGTCACGGTGACCCTGTGTTGGCTGCTGCTGGCCCCGTACGTGCTCGGTCGGGATCGGCGGGGCCGGATCAGTGGTCGGATCGACCGCGCGACGCTCGACCGGGTGATCGCGTCGTGGGCGCTCCCCCTCGCGCTGGCTCCGCCGATGTTCAGCCGGGACGTCTACAGCTACCTGGCACAGGGAGCGATCGGCAACGAGCTCGACGATCCCTACGAACTCGGACCGGTCCCTGCACTGGGGACCTCCCACGCGCTCACCATCAACGTCCCGGACATCTGGCGCGATACGCCCAACCAGTACGGACCGTTGTTCCTGGGGGTGCAGAAGGTCATCCACGGGCTCACCGGCGACGACGTGGTGGCCGGGACCATCCTGCACCGGGTCGTGGCCGTGATCGGGATCCTCATGCTGGGCTGGGCCGTCCCACGGCTCGCCGAGTACTGCGGCGTGTCCGACGTCGCCGCCCTCTGGCTGGCCGTGGCCAACCCCCTGGTCCTGTTCCACCTCGTCTCCGGCATCCACTCCGAGGCGCTGATGATGGGCCTGCTGGCGGTCGGACTGGTGCTGGCGCTGCGCGCGGTGGACGCCCCCGGATCCGGGTGGCGCACCACCTCGCTGTTCATCCTGGGCACCGTCCTGGTCACCGGCTCGGCCTTGGTCAAACTCCCCACCGTGGTGGCGTTGGGGTTCATCGGCATGGCCCTGGCGCGCCGGTGGGGTGCGAGCTGGTCCGCCACCCTGCGCGCGGCGTCGGTCATGGTGGCGGTGAGCGGTGTGACCACCGGGGCGGCGATGGTTGTCACCTCGTCCGGCCTCGGCTGGATCACCAAGCTCGGGGCGGCCACCTCGCTGCGCAGCTGGCTCTCTCCGCCCACCGCGCTCGGTGTGATCGTCGGCGGGATCGGACAGTATCTCGGGCTCGGGGACCACACCGAACAGATCCTCGTCATGGTGCAGACCACCGCGCTGGTCGCGGCCGGCGCGTTCACCGTCCGCATGCTGTTCGCGGTCCAGGCGGGTCGGATCAACCCGGTCGGCGGGCTGGGGGTGTCCATGGCCGCGATCGTCCTGTGTTTCCCCGTCGTGCAGCCCTGGTACGTCCTGTGGGCGCTGGTCCCGTTGGCCGCGTGGGCCTCACGGGTGGAATTCCGCCTCCCGGTGGTGGCCGTGAGCGCGGTGCTGGCCTGCTTCACCCTTCCGCCGGGTGCGGGACTGCCCCCGTTCGTGACCGTCCAGGCCTGGGCGGCGACCGTGGCGGTGGTCGCCGTCCTGCTGGTCGCACTGTTCCGGTGGCCGGGGCTGTTGCGCTTCCGCTAGCCGGACCGGCCTACACTCGGATCCCGTGACCTCTCCGACGGATACGCCCGCGCTGCACGTCGAGGGGCTCGTCAAGAGGTTCGGGGCGACCACCGCCGTCGCCGGCCTGGACCTGCGACTCGAGCGCGGGCAGGTCATGGCACTTCTGGGGCCCAACGGGGCGGGCAAGACCACCACGGTCGAGATCTGCGAGGGATTCTCCCGTCCCGACGCGGGCACCGTGCGGGTGCTGGGCCTGGACCCGGTCATCGATCGTCAGCGGGTCCGCAGCCGCATCGGGATGATGCTCCAGGGCGGCGGCTCCTACCCCGCCGCCAGGGTGGGCGAGATGCTCCGGCTGGTGGCGTCCTACTACGCCGATCCCCTCGATCCGGACTGGTTGCTGGGGGAACTCGGACTCACCGAGCACGTCCGGACCCCGTACCGGCGCCTGTCCGGCGGCCAACAGCAGCGGCTGTCCCTGGCGATCGCGGTCATCGGCCGGCCGGAGCTGGTCTTCCTCGACGAGCCGACCGCCGGCCTCGACGCCCAGTCACGCCGGGCCGTGTGGGACCTCGTACACGCGCTGCGTCGCGACGGCGCCGCGGTGCTGCTCACCACCCACCTCATGGACGAGGCGGCCTCGCTCGCCGACGAGGTCGTGATCGTCGACCACGGCCGACGCGTCGCCTCCGGGACGCCTGCCGAACTCGAACGCGCCGGGACCGCGGAGGGCGTCACCCTCGTCGTCGACGGCGAGGTGTCGCCGTCGCTGCTCGCCGGCGTCCTCGGTGGGGAGCACACGGTCGCGGCGGGGACCGCCGCCGGCGTCCTCGAGGTCCACGGCCCGGTCTCCCCCGAACTCATGACCGCCATGTGTGCCGCCCTCGAGCGGGCCGGCGTCCAACTCACCTCCCTGGCCACCCGCACCAGGAGTCTCGAGGAGGTCTTCCTCGACCTGACCGGACGGGAACTGCGATGACCCACACCCAGACCGGCGGCAACCGCTTTGCCCCCGGCACCTTCGCCCGCCCGTCGGCGCCGGCGTCCCCGGCCCGGATGACCGCCGCCCAGACCCGTATGGAGCTGGCCCTGTTCCTGCGCAACGGTGAACAGCTCCTCGTGGCCCTGGTCATCCCCGTCGCCATCCTCTTCGGCCTCACCGCGATCGACTTCGGTGCGGTACCTGATCCGCGGGTCGATCACGCGATCACCGCGGTACTGACCATCTCCGTCATGGGGACGGCCTTCACCGGCCAGGCGATCGCCGTGGGCTTCGACCGCCGGTACGGTGCCCTCAAACGTCTCGGGGGCACCCCCCTGCCGCCGGCGGTCATCATCATCGGCAAAATCCTCGCGACGCTCGTGCTGGTGGCCGGCCAGGCGGTCGTCCTCGGCGTCATCGCGGCGCTGCTGGGATGGCGGCCCGAACTCCCGGGGCTGGCGCTGGGGGCGCTAGTGATCGCCCTGGGATCGGTGGCGTTCTCCGCCATGGGGCTCCTCCTCGGGGGCACCCTGCGTGCCGAGATCGTCCTGGCCCTGGCCAACCTCATCTGGTTCGTCCTCATCGGTGGCGCCGGACTCGCGATCGGGGTGGTCGACCTCCCCTCCGCGGTGGCCGACCTCCTCGTCGTCGTCCCCTCGTACGCGTTGACCTCCGCACTGGGCACGGCGCTCGCCGGCGGCGTCCCCGCCCTGGCCGCGCTGTCCCTGGTCCTCTGGACGGCCGTGTGCGGCGGATTTGCCGTGCGTCACTTCTCGTTCACCTGATAGCAGACCCCGGCGCGCCGCGGCCTAGAATCGGGGCCGTGACCTCGACATCGCACGCCCCGACCTCCGGAACCCCGGCCGCGAGCGACCCCGGGCGATCGACCGGGCCGTTGTCCCGCCTACCCGTTCCGTCGATCCGGGTCCAGAAGGGCGTCGCGCTCGCCAACGTCATCGCCCAGATCGGCATCATGACCACCGGCGTCACCGTGCGCGTGACCGCCTCCGGCCTGGGTTGCGAGACCTGGCCGCAGTGCAACGAGGCCAGTTTCGTGCCCGTCCCCGGCGCCGCACCTGCGCTGCACCAGGCGGTCGAGTTCGGCAACCGCCTGCTCACCTTCGTCCTGGCGGCGGTCGCCGTCGCGCTGCTCCTCGCCGTGTACCGCGCCGGGCGCCGCCGCGGCCTCAAAGCCCTCGCCTGGGCCATGCCCGCCGGCATCCTCGCCCAGGCCGTGATCGGCGGGATCACCGTCCTGGCCGGCCTCGCGTGGTGGACCGTCGCGCTGCACCTGCTGCCCTCGATGATCCTCGCCTGGCTCGCCGCCGTCCTCTTCGTCCGCATCGGCGAGGCCGACACCGCGCCGCCCCGGCGGGTCATGCCCAAGCCGATGACGTGGCTGACCGTGCTGTCGGCCGTCCTGCTCACCGGGGTCCTCACCACCGGGACGATGGTGACAGGCGCCGGACCCCATGCCGGCGACGCGCGCATCACCGCGGCGGATCGCCTCCAGATGCCCATCCAGTGGCTCGTCCACTTCCACGCCGAACTCATGGTGGGCTACGTCTGCCTGCTCATCGGGTTGTTGGCCGGGCTCGTCGCGCTGCGGACGGAGGGCCCCGCGATCCGGCGGAGCGCGATCCTCATCGGGCTCATCGCGGCGCAGGCGGTGATCGGGATCACCCAGTACCAGCTCGGGGTGCCCGAGCTGCTGGTCGTGGCGCACGTGACCCTGGCGGGTGCGATCACCGCCGTCACCGGCGCCCTGTGGGCGGCGGGGGTCATCCGGGACCGCGTGCCGGCCTGACACGGTCGCCGACCCCGGTAGGGTCGCGGGGTACGCGTCGCCTCTGTACGGGTGACGGCCCGGTGCGCGTCCTCTCCGGTCCATTCGGGGCGCGCACCCGGCCGACCGCAGAGACGACAGCGGCCCCGCCGATCGGCGGGGCCGCTGTCGTTGGGCCGCTGTCGTGGGTGCGAAGGTCAGACCAGGGAGCCCGATCCGGCCATGCGCTTCCAGTGACCGGCAGGGACATCGGTGCGCGAGACCAGCTCGCGCGTCCAGTCCGATCCGGTGAGGCCTGAGATCCCGTCGCGGACCGCCTCGGCCTGCGACAGGCTGTCGACCATCGTGTCTCCCAGGACGCCGTCCGCGCCGACCAGGGTGATGCGGACCCCGGAACGGCCGACCGGTTGGAGCACGACGTCCGCCGTCCCGCCGTGCCGGGACAGGAACTTCTCGACGAACTTCACCGTCTTGGCCGGCGGGGTGGGGCCCGTCTGCACGGGGGCCGCCTCGATTTTCTCGGCGGGTGCCTTCTCGGCGGGTGCCTTCTCGGTCGGCTGGACCTCCGCGGCGGCCGGCTTCTCCGACTCCTGCGCCGCGGGCTCGTCGGCCGGGGGCACCGCCGCCGGCTGGGACGCGGCCGGCGCATCCGCCGGGCGATCGGTCGCGGACGGCGCCGGAGCGGCCTTACCCGTCGTCGGCTCGTCGCTCTTCGACTCGGCCGCGGAGTCCGTGGTGGCGGCGGCGCCGCCCAGCGTCAGGCCACCGCTCTTGCCCCCGCCCGGCGCCTTGGCCTTGCTCCCGCCTCCGAGCGTCAGGCCTCCACTCTTGCCGCCGCCGGGCGCCTTGGCCTTGCTCCCGCCGCCGAGCGTCAGGCCACCGGACTTCTTCTCCGTCGACACGGAGTCGGCGCCGGACGAGGAGTCGGTGCCGGGCTCGGACGCCGCCCCGGTGGTGAGAGCGGCGTCAGCCTGAGCAGCAGGTGCCGGGCCCGGCGCGGGCGTCGCCGCGGCGGCCGGAGCCTCGTTCTTCTCGCCACCACCAGAGGCGGCAGCCGCACCCGCGGCCGCCGCGGCACCGGCCGCACCACCCAGGACGAGCTTGCCCGCGGACCTGCCGCCGGGGGCCTTGGCCCTGGACCCTCCCCCGAGCTTCAGTCCCCCGCCGGGAGCCTTGGCCTTGGACCCACCGCCGAGCTTCAGTCCCCCGCCGGACGTGGTCGCCGGGGCGGACGCTGTCGGGGCGGACGGTGCCTGAGCGGCCACCGGCTCGTCCGACGACTTCGCGGCCGTGCTCTGCTCGGTGGCATCGGCCTGGGCGGAGGGCGCCGGCTCCGCAGCGGGCTCGGACGGGGCCTTGGGCGAAGCGGGAACCTCCGCGGCCGGCGCCGTCGATGCGTGCGCCGCGGGAGCGCCACCGTCGACCTCCGTGATCCGGGAACCGTGCAACGTGGAGGCACCTCCGCCCGGGGCGCGCGGGGCGCGCCGACCCAGGGTGATCCCCCCGCCCGCGCCGCCGGCGGCCGCCGGGGCCGGGGTCTGCCGCGCCTCGGCAGGCGCCTCCTGCGTCGCGGCGGGCGCCTCCTGCACGGGTTCGGTCGCCTCGGGAGCCCCCGCCGGCGCCTGCGCCTGCGTGTCAGGCGCGGACGGCGCCAGCGCCTCCTCGGTGACCGCATCGGCTCGGGCGGGTGCGGCCGCCGCCCCGGACCCACTGGTGGTGATCTCGGGCCAGCCGGTCGCCCGGACTCGCGGCCCCCCGGCGTACTGGGAAAGGATCTGCAGGCTCATGGGGGTAGCCTATCGCCTCCCCCGCCCCGCTTCCGCCGGGACTCCCGCGAACCGGCGAACCGGAGTCCGGGCACCGGCTGCGGCGGACGACACACTTCCGGATACTGGGCGCCATGAGAGCCATAGAGATCTCCAGGCACGGCGGACCCGAGGTGCTCACACCGGTCGAGGTGGGTGTCCCCTCGCCAGGACCGGGCGACGTGCTCGTCCGCACCACCGCGATCGGGGTCAACTACATCGACACCTACTTCCGCGAGGGCACCTACGCCCGGGACCTGCCGTTCGTCCCCGGCAGCGAGGGAACGGGAGTGGTCGAGGAACTCGGCGAGGGAACGCCCGACCTGATGGTCGGCGACCGGGTGGCGTGGTGTCAGGTGCCGGGGTCGTACGCCCAGTACGTCGTCGCCCCCGCCGAGTCGCTGGTGACGGTGCCGGAGGGTATCGACGACGAGGTGGCGGCCTCGATGCTGTTGCAGGGGCTCACGGCGCACTACCTGATCACCGACACCCACCGGGCCCTACCCGGCGACACCGTGCTGATCACCGCGGGCGCGGGCGGGGTCGGGCAGCTGCTCATCCAGCTGGCCGTCGCCCACGGCCACCGTGTGATCACCACGACCTCGACCGAGGAGAAGGCGGACCTGTGTCGCGAACTGGGGGCGCACCACGTGCTGCTCTATCCCGACGCGACCCCGGAGAGGATCAGGGAACTCTCCGACGGCGGTGTCTCCGTGGTGTTCGACGGCGTGGGCCGGGACACCTTCGACGACAGCCTGGCCTCGCTGGCCCGCCGCGGGACCCTGGTTCTGTTCGGCGCGGCGAGCGGTCCGGTCCCGCCGGTGGACCCGCAACGACTCAACGCGGCCGGCTCGGTCTTCCTCACCCGGCCGAGCCTGGGCGACTTCATCGCCGGGACCGGGGAGTTCCGTGAGCGGGCCGGCGAGGTCCTCGAGGGGATCGTCGACGGCTCGCTCCGATTGTCGGTGGGCGCGACGTTCGGAATGTCGGAGGCGGCGGAAGCGCACCGGGCGCTGCAGTCCCGGCAGACCACGGGTTCGGTCGTCCTCGACCCCGCCCGCTGAGCGCCCTCGACCCCGCCCGCTGAGGAGGGCGGGGGTGGGCGATCAGGCAATCGGGAGGATCTCCGCGATCGTCTGGAGTCCGAGGACCGCGTCGACGGACAGTGCGACGAACACCCCCGCCAGGTAGTTGTTCGACAGGATGAACAACTTGAGGGGCTTGACCTCCACCCCGCGCCGCACACCGGCCTCGAGGCGGTGTGCCATGACGATGAACCACACTCCGAAGCCGAGGGCGCCGGCCGCGTACACCCAGCCGGCGGCGGGGATCAGGGCGAACGTGCACAGGACGGTCACCCAGGTGTAGATGGTGATGCGCCGGGTGACCCCCTCGGCGGACATGATGACCGGGAGCATCGGCACTCCGGCGGCCTCGTAGTCCTCCTTGTAGCGCATCGCGAGCGCCCAGGTGTGCGGTGGCGTCCAGAAGAAGATGATGAGGAACAGGACGATCGCCTGCCACCAGTTGTGCGCCTGCCCCTCGGGGAGATGATCGGTGATCACGGCCCACGACACCAGGACCGGCATGCATCCCGCGGCCCCGCCCCACACGACGTTCTGGGCCGTGCGGCGCTTGAGGATCATCGTGTAGACGAACACGTAGAAACAGATGGTCAGCAGGATGAAGAACGCGGCCAGCCAGCTCCCGGCCAGCAGACCCAGCCACAGCATGCTCGAGACGCCGAGCAGCAGACCGAAGACCAGTGCGGCCCGGGTACTGATCGCGTGACGCGCCAACGGCCGACGCTCGGTTCGCTTCATGACCTTGTCGATGTCGGCGTCGACGACCATGTTGAGCGAGTTGGCGCTGGCCGCTCCCAGCCAACCGCCCACCAGGGTGAGCAGCACCAGCGAGAGGTGGACATTGCCGCGGTCGGCCTGGAGGAGGGCGGGGATGGCGGCGACGAGCAGCAACTCGATGACGCGCGGCTTGGTGAGGGCGATGTACGCCATCACCACGTCGACCGCGCGGGCTCGCCCGCTCGCCGGAGCCGGCCGCCCCGTGGACTCTGGAGGGGAGACTGATGGCCCCCCACTCCGGGTCGGGGTGGAATCGTGCACCGGAACTCCTCGCAGCAGACGTCAACGCACTACTGACCCGATACTACGTCCCCCCTGCGCGGTCCGCGAAAGAGCGGGGGCGGGGACCGCACGCCCCGCCGTGCCCGCGACCACTAAGGTGGTTCACGACATACGCGCGGATCCGCGCCGCACCCTCAGACCCGGGAGAACCACAAGTGACCAGCGCGTCGGAGATCACCGAGCTCACCACTGCACGCCACCCGTCCGACTGGACCGAACTCGACACCCGCGCCGTCGACACCGCGAGGGTCCTCGCCGCCGAGGCCGTGCAGCGTTGCGGTAGCGGCCACCCGGGCACCGCGATGAGCCTCGCGCCGCTCGCCTACACGCTTTACCAGCGCATCATGCGGCACGATCCCTCCGATCCCACGTGGGTCGGCCGGGACCGCTTCGTGCTGTCCTGTGGACACACCTCTCTCACCCAGTACATCCAGCTGTACCTCGCCGGCTTCGGGCTGGAGCTGGACGACCTCAAGGCGCTCCGGACCTGGGGATCCAAGACCCCCGGACATCCGGAGTGGCGGCACACCGACGGCGTGGAGATCACCACCGGCCCGCTGGGTCAGGGGCTGGCCTCCGCGGTGGGCATGGCGATGGCGGCACGCTACGAGCGCGGACTGTTCGATCCGGAGACGCCGTCGGGCAAGAGTCCGTTCGACCACTTCATCTACGTGATCGCCTCCGACGGTGACGTGCAGGAGGGGGTCACCGCCGAGGCCTCCTCGCTCGCGGGCACCCAGCAGCTCGGCAATCTCATCGCGATCTACGACGACAACGAGATCTCGATCGAGGACAACACCCGGATCGCCCTCAACGAGGACGTCGCGGCGCGCTACGAGGCGTACGGCTGGCACGTCCAGACGGTGAACGGCGGTGAGGACGTGGCCGCCATCGAGGAGGCCATCGCCGACGCGCGTGCGGTCACCGACAAGCCGTCGCTGATCGTCCTGCGCACGATCATCGCCTTCCCGGCGCCGACCATGATGAACACCGGGGCCTCGCACGGTGCGGCACTCGGCCAGGACGAGGTCGACGCCGTGAAGGAGGCGCTCGGCATGGGCGGCACCGAGCCGTTCACGGTGGAGGACGAGGTGATCTCCCACACCCGGGCCGCCCGTGACAGGGGTGCCCGCGTCCACGCGCAGTGGAGCGACATGTTCCACGCCTGGGCGGAGGCGAACCCGGAGCGCAAGGCCCTGTTCGATCGCCTGTACTCGGGCGAGCTCCCCGACGGATGGGATGCCGGGCTCCCCACGTGGGACGCCGATTCCAAGGGAGTCGCCACGCGTAAGGCGTCCGCCGAGGCCATCCAGGCCCTGGGCGCCACCCTCCCCGAGTTGTGGGGCGGCTCCGCGGACCTGGCCGGCTCCAACAACACGCCCATCAAGGGCGCGGACTCCTTCGGCCCGTCCTCCATCTCGACCGACACGTGGACCGCGTCCCCGTACGGACGCAACCTGCACTTCGGCGTCCGTGAGCACGCCATGGGCGCGATCCTCAACGGCATCGCCCTCCACGGTCCCACCCGGCCCTACGGCGGGACGTTCCTGATCTTCAGCGAGTACATGCGTCCGGCCGTCCGGCTCGCCGCGCTCCAGGGGAGCAACGCGTACTACGTGTGGACCCACGACTCGATCGGGCTCGGCGAGGACGGCCCCACCCATCAGCCGGTCGAACAGTTGGCGGCGCTGCGCGCCATCCCGGGTCTGGCGATCCTGCGTCCGGCCGACGCCAACGAGACCGCGGCGTCGTGGCGCGCCATGCTCGAGGCACTCGACGGGCCCAAGGGTCTGTGCCTGACCCGTCAGGACGTCCCGGTGCTCGAGGGCACCAAGGAGCTCGCCCGCGAGGGGGTCGAGCGCGGGGGCTATGTCCTCGCCGAGGCCTCGACCGGGACCCCCGAGGTGATCCTCATGGGCACCGGGTCCGAGGTGCAGCTGGCCGTGCAGGCCCGCGAGGTCCTCGAGGCCGAGGGCGTGGCGACCCGTGTGGTCTCGATGCCCTGTGTCGAGTTCTTCGATCAGCAGGACGCCGGGTACCGCGAGTCGGTGCTCCCCCGCTCCGTCCGCGCGCGGGTCAGCGTCGAGGCCGGCATCGCGATGCCGTGGCACCGGTTCCTCGGCGACGCCGGCCGCGCCGTCTCACTCGAGCATTTCGGCGCCTCGGCGCCCTACCAGACCCTGTTCACCGAGTTCGGGATCACCGCCGACGCGGTGGTCTCCGCGGCCCGCGAATCCCTCGCGGCCGCTGCCGGGGAGGCATCATGACCAACGCCAATCTCGCTGCCCTGAGCGCCGCCGGCGTCTCCGTGTGGCTCGACGACCTGTCCCGACAGCTCCTGTCCTCCGGCGAGCTCGAGAAGCGGATGTCCGCCTATTCGATCGTCGGTGTGACGACCAACCCGGCCATCTTCCAGTCGGCGCTGGCCGACTCGTCGGCGTACGAGAGCGCGCTCACCGAGGCGGTCCGCGCCGACCGCGACGTGGATTCCGTCGTGCGGGCCCTGACCACGTCCGACGTCCGCGACGCGTGTGACGTGCTGGCCGACGTCCACCGCGCGACCGACGGGGTGGACGGCCGCGTCTCCCTCGAGGTGGATCCCGGCCTGGCCCACGACACCGCGGCGACCGTGACGCAGGCGGTGGAGCTCTCCGAGGTGGTGGACCGCCCGAACGTCATGATCAAGATCCCCGCGACGTCGGCGGGGCTGCCGGCCATCACCGATGTCATCGGCAAGGGCATCGACGTCAACGTCACGCTGATCTTCTCGGCGGACCAGTACCGCGCGGTGGCGGAGGCGTACCTGACCGGACTCGAGCAGGCCGCTGCCGCCGGTCACGACCTGTCCACCATCCACTCCGTGGCGTCCGTGTTCGTCTCCCGGCTCGACACCGAGATCGACTCGCGACTCCCGGAGTCGTCGGAGCTGCGGGGCAAGGCCGGGCTGGCCAACGCGCGCCTCTGCCAGGAGGTCTACGAGGAACTGTTCGACCCCGAGGGACGCTTCGGGGCACTCGCCGATCGCGGAGCCCGTCCCCAGCGTCTCCTGTGGGCCTCGACGGGGGTCAAGGACCCGGCGTACCCCGACACGCTGTACGTGACCGGTCTGGTGACCCACGGGACGGTCAACACCATGCCGTTCGGCACCATCGAGGCGTTCGCGGACCACGGCGTCGTCGAGGGCGACACGGTCCGGGGCACCGCCGAGGAGTCCCGGGCCACCCTCGACGCACTGCGCGCCGAGGGGATCGACCTGGACGAGGTCTTCACCCTCCTCGAGCAGCAGGGCGTGCAGAAGTTCGTGACCGCCTGGGACGACCTGGTGGACACGGTGAGGGCGCGGATCGACGAGATCCCGACGGGGTCGTGATCGGCCCGGACGACGGGGCGACTTCGGTCAGCGAGGTCGCGGGCGGCGCCCCCGAGGGGTGGGCCAACCCGCTCCGTGATCCCCGGGATCGTCGGCTCCCCCGGATCGCGGGACCGTCCGGTCTCGTGATCTTCGGTGTGACGGGCGACCTGTCCAAGAAAAAACTCATCCCCGCGATCTACGACCTGGCCAACCGTGGCCTGCTCCCGCCGGGGTTCTCCCTGATCGGCTTCGGCCGCCGACGGTGGACCCACGACGAGTTCGCCGCGTTCGCCCGTGAGCAGGCCCGCGAACGGTGCCGGACCCCGTTCCGCGAGGACGTGTGGGAGCAGCTCGCCGCCGGACTGCGGTTCGTCACCGGGACATTCGACGACGACGAGGGCTTCGACCGTCTGGCGGACCAGCTGGGGGCACTCGAGGCCGAACGTGGGACCGCAGGCAACTACGCGTTCTACCTGTCCATCCCCCCGGATGACTTCCCGACCGTCTGCCGGCACCTCGATCGCACGGGGTGCACCCGCGGCCCGGAGGGGTCCTGGCGCCGGGTGGTCATCGAGAAGCCCTTCGGGCACGACCTGGCGAGCGCCCGCGAACTCAACGCGGTGGTGGGTGCGGTCTTCCCCGAGGACTCGGTATTCCGGATCGATCATTACCTGGGCAAGGAGACCGTCCAGAACATCCTCGCGCTGCGTTTCGCCAACCAGCTCTTCGAGCCGGTGTGGAACGCCAACCACGTGGACCACGTCCAGATCACCATGGCCGAGGACATCGGACTGGGTGGTCGGGCCGGCTACTACGACGGCATCGGCGCGGCCCGCGACGTCATCCAGAACCACCTCATCCAGTTGATGGCGTTGGTCGCGATGGAGGAACCGACCGATTTCTCCGCTGCCGCGTTGCGGGCGGAGAAGACCAAGGTCCTCGAGTCGACCTCGTTGGCACTGCCGATTGCCGAGACGTCCGCGCGTGGTCAGTACGCGGGTGGCTGGCAGGGGTCCGAGCAGGTCGTGGGACTGAAGGACGAGGAGGGGTACGACCCCTCCTCGGCCACCGAGACCTACGCTGCGATCACCCTCGAGGTCCACAACCGCCGATGGGCGGGGGTCCCCTTCTATCTCCGCACCGGCAAGCGGTTGGGACGACGGGTCACCGAGATCGCGGTGGTCTTCCGGCGCGCTCCGCACCTGCCGTTCGACGCGACCATGACCCAGGAGCTGGGGCAGAACGCGCTGGTCATCCGGGTCCAGCCCGACGAGGGTGTCACGTTGCGCTTCGGCTCCAAGGTCCCCGGCACCGCCATGGAGGTCCGGGACGTCAACATGGACTTCGCCTACGGTGAGGCGTTCACGGAATCCTCCCCCGAGGCCTACGAACGTCTCATCCTCGACGTCCTGCTGGGCGAGCCCTCGCTCTTCCCGGTCTCCCGCGAGGTCGAGCTGAGCTGGCAGCTCCTCGACCCGGTCCTGCAGGAATGGGAGTCGGACGGGACACCGGAGCAATACCAGGCCGGGACGTGGGGGCCGAAGGGCGCCGACGAGATTCTGGCCCGGAGTGGCCGCGCATGGAGGCGACCGTGATCATCGACCTACCCGACACCTCCACCCGCGGGATCGCCAAGAAGCTCGTGCAGATCCGCGAGGAGGCCGGGCTGAGCACGATCGGACGGGTGCTCACGCTGATCGTGATCACCGATCACGTCCGGGGCAGCGAGTCCGCGATCGAGGCGGCCAACGAGGCCAGCCGGGAGCATCCGTGCCGGGTCATCGTGGTGATCCGCGGACCTCGCGCGGACGCCGACAGGCTCGACGGTCAGATCCGCGTCGGAGGTGACGCCGGGGCGGCGGAGGTCGTCGTGCTGCGCACCTCCGGTGCGATGGCCTCCCAGTCGGCCTCCCTCGTCACGCCGTTGCTGCTGCCGGACACCCCGCTCGCCGTGTGGTGGCCCCGCCACTCCCCCACGTTGTTGTCCGAGGACAGGGTGGGCAGGCTCGCGAAGCGCCGGATCGTCGACTCCGACGCGGAGGGGCATCCCACCGATGCGCTGGCGAAACGGGCGGCCGGTTACTCCCCGGGCGACACCGATCTGGCGTGGGCGCGCATCACCCACTGGCGTTCCCTGCTCGCGGCGACCCTGGACCGTCCGCCCTTCGAGCGCATCACCGGGGCGACGGTGTGCGGCCCGGAGCGGGCGGCGTCGGTGGACCTGGCCGGTGGATGGCTGGCGTCCCGGCTCGGGATCGACGTCCTGCGGGCCGTCGGCCCGAGGATGGTCGTCCTGGAGCGGGCCTCGGGCTCCATCGTCCTCGAGCAGATCAGCGCGACCTCCGCCGCGCTCCGCATCACGGGTCAGGCGCCCACACGGGTGGCGCTCGTCGGCCGCAGCGTCGCCGACTGTCTCTCGGAGGAGCTACGGCGGATGGACACCGACGGCGTGTACGCCGATGCGTTGGCCAATCATGACCGTGTCATCTACACCTCTGCCTCGGTTCGCTGAGCAGGGGACCCGGACCTCGACGTCACTTCCCCACCGGACCACCACCACAGGAGCGCCGATGTCAGTCACACGCCATCTCGTACACCCGGATGCGGACACCCTCGCCGAAGCGGCAGCCCTCGCCGTCGTCGGGCACCTCAATGAACGGATCGCCACCGCCGGGACCGCGACGCTGTCCCTGACGGGCGGCTCGGTGGGGGTGAAGACCGCCGCCGCACTCGCCGGGGCCGATGTCGACTGGTCACGCGTGACCATCTACCTGGGCGACGAGCGCTTCGTCCCGGCAGACGACCCCGAACGCAACGACGGACAGCTCGACGACGTCCTGCTCGGCACCGTGGGCGACCGCGCCACCGTCCACCGCTGGCCGGCCCGCGGACCGGAGTTCGAGGACGTCGACGCCGCGGCCGAGGCGTTCCTCGCCGCGGTGGACCTCCCCCGGGGCGACGAGCCGCTGTTCGACGTCACCCTCCTGGGGATGGGACCCGAGGGGCACATGAACTCGATCTTCCCGCACACCCCGGCGGTCGCCGAGACCGAGCGGCTCGCGGTGGGCGTGCATGACTGCCCCAAGCCGCCACCGGAGCGACTGACCTTCACCCTCCCGGCGGTGCGCAGGTCGAGGCACGTGCTCGTCGTGGCCGCCGGGGACGGGAAGGCGGAGGCGGTGGCCAGGGGCCTGGGCGGGGCGGACCCCTCCGACTGGCCCGTCGCCGGTGCCGTGGGCACCGAGTCGACCACGTATCACCTGGACGGACCGGCCGCCTCGATGGTGCTCTGAGAACAGGAACGGGGCGCGTCTCATCCACCCGGTGGAAGAGACGCGCCCCGTCGTCGGCCCGGCCGGTGGGGCCGCGCCGGGGACCGGTCGGTCAGCCGAACCTGACCATGAGGCCGACCGCCACGATGGCGATGACCCAGAGGATCGCGACGACCACGGTGACCCGGTCGAGGTTCCGCTCGACCACGCTGGACCCGGAGAGGCTGGACTGGACACCGCCACCGAACAGCGACGACAGGCCGCCTCCCTTGCCGCGGTGCAGCAGGATGAACAGCATCAGCAGGAGGCTGGTGGTGATGAGGAAGATGTCCAGGGCGAGCTTCATGTAGGGATCGTGCCTCACGTCGGGTCGGGCGGTCGGGTGCGACCGCTACAGACTACCCGGTCGGGTGTCCGCGGCGAATCCCGGCACGCCCGACCCCGCAGGGCCGGGCGCGCCGGAGTGGGCGGTGTCAGGGCAACGGGCCACCGGCGGCGATCGCCGACAGCTGGGCGAACTCGTCCGGCTTGAGCGACGCGCCTCCGACCAGACCACCGTCGACATCGGGCTGGTCGAGCAGCTCGCCGATCGTGGAGGCGTTGACGCTGCCGCCGTACAGGACCCGCATCTGCTCGGCCGTCGCGTCATCGGCCAGATCGGCCAACGTGGAACGGATGGCGGCGCAGACCTCCTGGGCATCGGCGGCGGACGCGGTCTTGCCGGTCCCGATCGCCCACACGGGCTCGTAGGCGATCACGGTGGAGGCCAGCTGGTCCGTGGACAGTCCCGCGAGCGATTCGGAGAGCTGGTTCACGACGAAGTCGACGTGGTCCCCTGCCTCCCGCACCTCGAGCTTCTCGCCGACACACACGATCGGCGTCAACCCGTGCCGGTGGCAGGCGGCGGCCTTGGCCGCGACGAGTTCGTCGGACTCCGCGTGGTAGTCACGGCGCTCGGAATGGCCCACGACGACATAGGTGCAGCCGAGCTTGGCGAGCATCCCCGCCGAGATCTCGCCGGTGTAGGCACCGGACTCGTGGACCGAGACGTCCTGCGCGCCGTAGGCGAAGCCCAGCTTGTCGCCCTCGATGACGATCTGGACGCCACGGATGTCCGTGAACGGGGGGATGAACGCCACGTCCACCTTCTCCAGGTACTTGTCCGGGAGTGCGAAGGCGACCTTCTGGACGAGTGCGATGGCCTCGAGGTGGTTGAGGTTCATCTTCCAGTTGCCGGCGATGAGCGGGGTGCGTGCCATGTCTTCTCCTGTGGTCTCGTCGGTCTTCAGTTGCTGCGCTCGAGGGCGGTGACGCCGGGCAGCTCCTTGCCCTCCAGGTACTCCAGCGAGGCGCCACCGCCGGTGGAGATGTGGGAGAAGTTCTCCTCCCCGAGACCCAGGGTGCGGACGGCCGCGGCGGAGTCGCCGCCGCCGACCACCGAGAACGCGCCGTTCTTCGTCGCGGTGATGATGGCCTCGGCGACACCGCGCGTCCCGGCGGAGAACGCCGCGAACTCGAACACGCCCATGGGGCCGTTCCAGAAGACGGTCTTGGCGGCGGAGAGCTTCTCGCTGAACGCCTTCACCGACTCGGGGCCGATGTCCAGGCCCATCTTCCCCTCCGGGATGGCCTCGGCGGAGACCGTGGAGTGCGCGGCGTCGGCGGCGAACCCGTCGGCGGCGACCACGTCCACGGGCAGGCTGATCACGTCGCCGAACTTGGCGAGCAGGTCCTTGCAGGTGTCGATCATCTCCTCCTGCAGCAGTGAGGAGCCGACCTCATGGCCCTGTGCGGCGAGGAAGGTGAAGCACATGCCGCCGCCGATGACCAGGGTGTCGACCTTGGGCGCCAGGGCCTCGATCACGGCGAGCTTGTCGGACACCTTGGAGCCGCCCAACACGACCGCGTAGGGGTGCTCCGGGTCGCCGCTGAGGTTCGCGAGGACCTCGACCTCGCTCTGGACGAGGTCGCCGGCGTAGGCCGGGAGGACCTTGGCGACGTCGTACACCGACGCCTGCGCGCGGTGGACCACCCCGAAACCGTTGGAGACGAACGCCCCGTCCTCGCCCACCAGGCTCGCGAGCTCGGCCGCGAACTCGGCCCGCTGCGCCTCGTCCTTGCTCGTCTCGCGCGGGTCGAACCGCACGTTCTCCACCAGGAGCACGTCCCCGTCGGTCAGGCCGTTGGCTCGCTCGCGGGCGTCCGATCCCACCACGTCACCGGCGAGCTGGACGTAGCGCCCGAGCTCGTCACCCAGCTTCTCCGCCACGGGGGCGAGGGAGAACTCGGGGTCGGGCTCACCCTTCGGGCGGCCGAGATGCGCGGTGATCACCAGCGCCGCACCGGCGTCGAGCAGAGCGTTGAGCGTGGGCAGCGAGGCGGTGATCCGGCCCGCATCGGTGATGGTCGAGCCGTCGAGCGGGACGTTGAGGTCGCAGCGGACGAGGATCTTGCGACCCTCTACGCCGGCATCGAGCAGGTCGTTGAGCGTGCTCACGGCCATGTGGTGGGACTCCTGTCGGAAGAACGGTGGTGATGGTGGGTGGTGCTGCCGGTCCATGTGCTCCGGGCCCGGCCGGGACGCTGTGGGCGTTCCCGGACCGGGCCCGGATCGTCGTACGGGGGATGTCAGTCCCGAGGGGTCTTAGAGCGACTTGCCGACCAGGCCGATGATGTCGGCGAGGCGGTTGGAGTAGCCCCACTCGTTGTCGTACCAGGAGGCGATCTTGATCTGGCCGTCGATCGCCTTGGTCAGCGGCGCGTCGAAGATGGACGAGTGCGGGTCACCGACGATGTCGGAGGAGACGATGGGATCCTCGGTGTACTTGAGGATGCCCTTCATCGCGCCCTCGGCGGCGGCCTTGACCGCGGCGTTGACCTCGTCGACCGAGGCCTTCTTCTCGAGCTCGACCGTGAGGTCGGTGAGCGAGCCGGTGGGCAGCGGGACGCGCACGGCGTAGCCGTCGAACTTACCCTTGAGCTCGGGCAGGACCAGCGCGACGGCCTTGGCCGCACCGGTGGAGGTGGGCACCATGTTGATGCCGGCGGCGCGGGCACGGCGCATGTCGCTGTGGGGCGCGTCCTGGAGGTTCTGGTCCTGCGTGTAGGCGTGGATCGTGGTCATGAGGCCCTTGACGATCCCGAACTCGTCGGAGAGGACCTTGGCGACCGGCGCCAGGCAGTTGGTGGTGCAGGAGGCGTTGGAGATGATCGTCTGCGAGCCGTCGTACTCGTGGTCGTTGACCCCCATGACGATGGTGATGTCCTCGTTCTTGGCCGGCGCCGAGATGATGACCTTCTTGGCACCACCCTCGAGGTGGCCCTTGGCCTTCTCGGCGTCGGTGAAGATGCCGGTGGACTCGACGACGACGTCGACGCCGTAGTCACCCCACGGCACGGACGCGGGGCCCTCCTTGACCGCGAGGGCGCCGATCTTGGTCCCACCGACCGTGATCGACGAGTCGTCGAACGTGACCTCCTTGCCCAGGCGACCCAGGATGGAGTCGTACTTGAGCAGGTGAGCGAGCATGTCGTTCGTGGTCAGGTCGTTGACGGCCACGATCTCGATGTCCGTCTTGCCCTCGGCCTTGAGAGCCTCCACCGCGCGGTAGAAGTTGCGGCCGATACGTCCGAATCCGTTGATGCCTACGCGCACGGTCACGTGTTGTCTCCTTATTGGTGGTGCGAGAACGCTTGATGTCACCGGGGCCGGGTGGAGCCCGGGACGTGACCCAGACTACCCGGCGTGGACCGCTCCCGCGCAGGGTGCTGCCGGGGTGGATCAGCCTTCGTCGAGCATGTCCTCGGTCACCACGGACTCGGTGTCGGGGATCCCGAGCTCGGCGGCTTTGCGGTCCGCCATGGACAGCAGTCTCCGGATGCGCCCCGCGACCGCGTCCTTGGTCATGGGCGGGTCGGCGAGCTGCCCGAGCTCCTCCAGCGACGACTGACGGTGCTGGACGCGCAGTTCACCCGCGGCGAGCAGATGGTCAGGCACGTCCTCGGCGAGGATCTCCAGGGCGCGCTGGACACGGGCGGCCGCGGCCACGGCGGCCCGGGCCGAGCGCCGCAGGTTCGCGTCGTCGAAGTTGGCCAGCCGGTTTGCGGTGGCGCGGACCTCGCCTCGGGAGCGGCGCTCCTCCCAGATGTCCCTGGTGGAGGACGCGCCCAGTCGAGCGAGGAGGACCCCGATCGCCTCGGCGTCGCGGATCACCACGCGGTCCCCGCCCCGGACCTCGCGGGCCTTGGCCGTCACGCCCAACCTGCGGGCCGCGCCCACGAGCGCCATCGCCGCCTCCGCCCCCGGGGCGGTGACCTCCAGCGCCGAGGAGCGGCCGGGCTTGGTGAGCGAACCGTGGGCGAGGAACGCGCCCCGCCACGCCGCCTCGGAGGCGGCGACCGAGCCGCCGACGACCGCGGCCGGCAATCCTCTTACCGTCCGGCCGGCGTTGTCGACCAGCCCGAGTTGACGGGCCAGGTCCGCACCCCGGTCGATGACCCGCAGGACGAACTTGCGGGCGGGACGTCCGCCCGAACCCCCGATCGGGTGGATCTCACAGGGGACGGAGAACAGGGCGTCGAGTTCGCCGGCGAGTCGGTCCGCGATCTCCCCGGAGTCCACCTCCGCCTCGATCACGAGTCGGTTGGACAGGACCTGGAGGGTGCCGGCGAACCTCAGCAGGGCGGCCACCTCGGCCCTCCTGGTCTCGGAGTTCCCCACGGGGACCCTCACCAGTTCGGACTTGACCTGTGCGGTCAGCGACACGCCCTGCTCCTTCGTTCTCGGCTCATCGACCCGGCCCTCATCGCACCGAGTCGGCGAGCGCCGAGGCCAGCAGTGCGGGGTCGTGGACAGGCCTCATCGTCCCATCCTCGGCGGTCTTCGCTATCTCCGCGGTCATCACGCGGGCCCCCAGTCCCGCCGCGGCCCGTTCGAGATGCTCGCGTTCGGTGGCGCTCAGCGGCATCCTCGGGTCCACGAGCAGGACGTCGATGTCGACCTCGGGAGCGTGTTGACGCAACACGTGGAGGTGCTGCTCGGCGGAGAACCCGGCGGTCTCCCCCGGCTGGGGTGCGAGGTTGAGCACGAGGGCCTTGGTCGCGGCCGTCCTCTTGAGCGCGGTCGCGATCTCGGGCACGAGCACGTTGGGGATCACGCTGGTGAACCACGATCCGGGTCCGAGGACCACGAGGTCGGCTCCGGTGATCGCCTCCACCACGCCCTCCGCGGCGGGCGGAGCGGCCGGGATGAGGGTGACCCGGCGAACGCTGCCCGGTGTGGTCGCGACGGCGACCTGTCCGATGATGGTCCGTACGACGCGGGGGTCCGCTTCCAGACCGACGACCTCTGCGGCGATGTCGAGGGCGACCGGGGACATCGGCAGGACACGGCCGGTGACACCGAGGATCGACCCGACCGCGTCGAGTGCCTCGACCGGGTCGCCGAGCAGCTCCCACAGGCCGGCGAAGACGAGGTTGCCCACCGCGTGTCCGGCCAGCGCCCCGGTGCCGCCGTAGCGGTGCTGGAAGAGTCGGGTGAGCAGCGCCTTCTCGTCGTCTTCGGCGGCGAGGGCGCACAGGGCCATCCGTAGGTCGCCCGGTGGGAGGATGCCCAGCTCGCGCCGCAGTCGCCCCGAGGAACCGCCGTCGTCGGCGACCGTCACCACCGCGGTGACGTGGTCGGCGACGAGGCGTGCGGCCCGGAGGGTCGCCGACAGGCCGTGGCCGCCGCCGAGGGCGACGAGGGACGGGATACCACTGTCGTGGGTCATGGCCGGCCTCATTCCCGCCCGAGGTCGCGGTGGCGTACGTGCACCTCGACCGAGTCGAGGCCGGACAGTCTGCCGGCGAGCGACTCGGAGATGGCCACGCTCCGGTGCTTGCCCCCGGTGCAGCCGACCGCGATCGTCATGTAGCGCTTGCCCTCGCGCCGGTAGCCGGTCATGGCCAGGCGGATCATGGACACCGCCGCGCGCAGGTACTCCTCGATGGATTCGTCGGCGAGGACGTAGTCCTGGACGGGCTTGTCGCGCCCCGTGTGCGGCTGGAGCTCGGGGATCCAGTGCGGGTTGGGCAGGAACCGCATGTCCATCAGCATGTCGACGTCCACGGGGACGCCGTACTTGAACCCGAACGACTCGACGGTGAGGTGGAAGTCGAACCCGAGGTCACCGAAGGGGGTCTCCAGCCGGTGGCGGAGGTCGTGGACACTGAGCGCCGAGGTGTCCACGACGACGTCGGCACGCCCCCGCAGCCCCTCGAGGATCCTGCGCTCCCGGGTGATGCCGTCGATCAGGCCGCCACCCGACTGCAGCGGATGGGAGCGACGGACGTTGTTGAACCTGCTGACCAGCGCCTCGTCCGAGGCCTCGAGGAACAGGATCCGTGCCTGCGGGCGCCGATCGAACAGGTCGAGGAGGTCGCCGAGGTGTTCGTCGAACCCGAGGCTGCGGGTGTCGGCGACGATCGCCAGGCGGAGGGGCTCGTCGTCGGACTCCTCGAACCGGGCGAGCAGGTCGCCCACGAACGTCAACGGGAGGTTGTCGACGACATACCAGCCGAATTCCTCGAGGACCTTGGACGCGGTCCCCTTGCCCGCCCCGGACATGCCGCTGATCAGGAGGAGCTCGCGCCCCCGCGCGGCGTGGCCGTCGTCGTCACCTGCGTCCATCGTCTCACCTCGTGTCATCGGTCAGTCCCCGGTCGGTCTGTCCCTGGTCGGTCTGTCCCCGGTCGGGCTGCCCGCCCGAGTCTCCCACGTCGGCGGCGGCCGCGTCCGCGGGCTCGGCACCACCGAGGGTCGCCCGGATCGCGGCGGCGACCCCCGGGCCGATCCCCGGCACGGCGCACAGCTCGTCCGTGCTCGCGGCGCGCAGTGCGGACACGGTCGGGAACGTCTCCACCAACGCCGCCCGACGGGTGGGCCCGAGGCCGGGGACGTCGTCGAGCACGGAGGCCGTCATCCGCCTGGACCGCGCGCCCCGGTGGGCGCGGATGGCGAACCGATGGGCTTCGTCGCGGAGCCGCTGGAGCAGGAACAGCCCCTCCCCGTGGCGCGGGAAGATCACGGGGTACTCCTCTCCCGGGAGCCAGATCTCCTCGAGTCGCTTGGCGATCCCGACCACGGGTACGTCGGTGACCCCCAGCTCGGAGAGGACCTCGGCGGCCGCCTCGACCTGGGGCCGACCACCGTCGACGACGAAGAGCTGCGGTGGGTAGGCGAACCGGCGGGCCGCGGGGGCGGTGCCCCCCGTGCCCGCGTCGTCGTCGACCGGCCCGTCGACCTCGTCCGGGGTGACGGAGGGGTCCTCGTGGTGACGCCGGAAGCGGCGACGCGTGACCTCGGCGATGCTGCCGACGTCGTCGGAGTGACCGTCACCCGCGGCGTCGCGGATGCGGTAGAGCCGGTAGTCGCTCTTGCGCGGGATGCCGTCCTCGAAGACCACGAGGGAGGCCATGACGTCGGTGCCCTGGGTGTGGGAGATGTCCACGCACTCGATGCGCAGGGGCGCCGAGTCCAGCTCGAGGGTCTCCTGGATCTCCTGGAGGGCCGCGGAGCGGGCGGTGAGGTCGCCGCTGCGCCTGAGCTTGTGCTGTGTCAGGGCCTCGACGGCGTTGCGGTGGACCGTCTCCGCCAGGGCTCGCTTGTCACCCCGCTGGGGTACCCGGAGAGACACACGGGAGCCGCGCAGCGACGAGAGCCAGTCCGCCAGTTCGTCGGAGTCGTCGGGCAGGGCGGGCACCAGCACCTCGCGGGGTACGGCAGCCGAGATGTCGCCGGATTCGGCCGCCTCGGCGAGGTCGGCCTCTCCCCCGTAGAACTGCGCGAGATAGTCGGAGACGACCCCGGGCACGGCACGGGCCGCGTCGAACTCGCCGTCGGCGTCGACGCCGTGGGCGTGTTCGACCACCCAGCCGCGCTGACCGCGGATGCGGCCCCCGCGCACGTGGAACACCTGGACGGAGACCTGCAGTTCGTCGACCTCGACGCCCACCACGTCGGCGTCGGTGCCGTCACCCAGCACGACGGCCTGCTTCTCCATCGCACGCCGCATGGCGCCGAGGTCGTCACGCAGCCGCGCGGCCCGTTCGAAGTCGAGGTCCGCGGAGGCCTCGAGCATCCGCTTCTCGATGCGGCGCATGATCGCATCGGTACGTCCGGCCAGGAAGTCGATGAGCTCGTTGACAATCGCGCGGTGCTCGTCCGGGGTCACCCGTCCGATGCAGGGGGCGGCGCACTTGTCGATGTATCCGAGCAGACAGGGCCTGCCGAGCTGCGCCTGCCGCTTGAACACCCCGGCGGAGCACGAGCGGACGGGGAACACCCGCTGCAGGGTGTCGAGGGTGTCGCGGATGGCCCACGCGTGTGAGTAGGGCCCGAAGTAGCGGGTCCCCGGGCGCCGGGGCCCCCGGTAGACGAAGGCCCGGGGGAACTCCTCCCCCACGGTGACCGCCAGCATCGGATACGTCTTGTCGTCGCGGTAGCGGACGTTGAACCGGGGGTCGTACTTCTTGATCCACGTGTACTCGAGCTGGAGCGCCTCGACCTCGGTGGACACGACCGTCCACTGCACGCCGGCCGCGGCGAGGACCATCCGCCGGGTACGGGGGTGGAGGAGGGACAGGTCCGCGAAGTACGAGCTCAGCCGGCTCCGCAGGTTCTTCGCCTTGCCGACGTAGATGACGCGCCCGTGCTCGTCACGGAAGCGGTAGACCCCCGGCTCCGTCGGGATCGAGCCGGGGGCCGGGCGGTAGGTTCGCGGATCGGCCACGGCGGGTCAGCGGTCGGCGACGGTCTCGGGATCGGCGGCCGAGGGCTTGTGGGTGCGGACGGCCTCGCGCAGGCGCGCCATGCCGTCGATCCCGTGCTGGCCGTCGATGGACTGGATGGCCCAGATCCCCGCGTGCTCGTAGGCCGGGAGTTCGAGCCGGGGCCAGTAGCTGGACCGAGGGAACGTCAGCCCGACGACGTCGTCCCAGCCCCAGGTCCGGACGCGCAGCGGCCCGCGGAGCTCGACGCCCTGCTGCCCGACCCGGACGCGGATCCGCAGGAGGGTCAGCAGCACCCCGGCGAAGATGAACCCGATCACCACGAAGGCGAACTGGTCGGCGATCCCGATGGTGACCCCGGTGTCACCGCGGACGAGGATGACCGCCCACACCACGTGGACGATGACGATGAGCACCGCCACGGCGATCGCGGTGGTGCGCATCCGACGGGGCCGGTGCTCGAACTCCCAGCTCTCGTTCATCGACCGGTCCTCAGGTCGCGCAGGGCGATGGCGGCGCCGAGCACGGCGGCGACGGCCTCGCCCCCCTTGTCCTCGGCGGCGCCCTCGTGGCCGTCGCGGTCGCGGGCCTGGTCCTCGTTCTCGGTGGTGAGCACCCCGTGGGCGACGGGGGTGGCCTCGTCAAGGGCGATGCGGGTGAGGCCGTCGGTCACCGAGCGACAGACGTAGTCGAAGTGCGGGGTCGCACCGCGGATCACCACGCCGAGCGCGACGACCGCGTCATGGGTCCGTGCGAGTTCCTGGGCCACCACCGGCAGCTCCACGGCCCCGGTCACGCGGGCCAGGGTCACCACCGCGCCGGAGGCCTCGGCGACGGCCAGGGCCCGG
The DNA here is from genome assembly GCF_017168155.1 of Dietzia sp. KRD202. NCBI lineage: Bacteria > Bacillati > Actinomycetota > Actinomycetes > Mycobacteriales > Dietziaceae > Dietzia > Dietzia sp. KRD202. The sequence continues at coordinate 125,682 of NZ_JABFAN010000007.1, forward strand.
TCCACCAGTCGGGTGCAGATCTCCTGGTGCCAGGTGGAGGCCACCACCCCGAGCCGCAGCCCGCGGGCGTCGGGGATCACCATCTCCGGTCTACCGCTACCGCTCATCGCTGATCCTCTCCGTCCACGTCGGCGCCGGCCGGGCCGGCGGGTCCCTCGTCGAGCCCCTCGAGCAGGTGGCCCATCCGGTCGCGCTTGGTGCGCAGGTACCGCAGGTTCTCGGGCGTGACCGCCGTCGGCATGGGCACCCGGGCCACCACCTCCACGCCACCGGCGCGCAGGGCGTCGGCCTTGGCGGGGTTGTTGGTCATCAGTCGTACCCGGGTCACTCCGAGGTCGCGCAGCATCTGTGCGGCCAGGCTGAAGTCGCGGGCGTCGGCGGGCAGGCCCAGGTCGAGATTGGCGTCGACGGTGTCGCGTCCGGAGTCCTGCAGTTGGTAGGCGCGCAGTTTCTGCACCAGGCCGATCCCCCGGCCCTCGTGCCCACGCATGTACAGCACGACCCCGCGCCCCTCCTCGCACACCGCGGCGACCGCGGCGTCGAGCTGGGGGCCGCAGTCACAGCGCAGCGAGTGGAACACGTCGCCGGTCAGGCACTCGGAGTGGATGCGGACGGAGACCGGGTCGTCCCCCGAGATGTCGCCGGCCACCATGGCCACGTGTTCGACTCCCTGGAGGGTGTCGCGGTACCCGTGGGCGGTCATGGTCCCGGCCGGCGTGGGGATCCGGGCGGCGACCTCGTGCACCACCTGCACCTCGTTCGCGCGGCGCCACGCCTGGAGCGCCTCGATGGTGATCATCGCCAGCCCGTGCTCGTCGGCGAACCGCCGGAGCTCGGGGGTGCGCGCCATGGTCGTGGGGTCGTCCTCGGAGACGATCTCGCAGATGACGCCCGCCGGGCGCAGACCGGCCAACCGGGCGAGGTCGACGGCGGACTCGGTGTGGCCGGGCCGGGTGAGCACGCCGCCGGGCCGGGCGCGCAGGGGCACCACGTGGCCGGGCCGGGTGAAGTCGCCGGGCACGGTGTCGTCGGCGGCGAGCAGCCTCGCGGTGCGGGCGCGGTCGGCGGCCGAGATGCCGGTGGAGACCCCGGTGCGCGCGTCGACCGTCACGGTGTACGCGGTGTCGTGGCGGTCCTCGTTGATGGCGCGCATGGGCGGCAGGTCCAGCCGGAGGCAGTCCTCCGCCTCGAGCGCGACGCACACGTAACCGGAGGAGTACCGCACGAGGAAGCCCATCAGCTCGGGCGTCGCGAGTTCGGCGGCGAAGATCAGGTCGCCCTCGTTCTCGCGGTCCTCACTGTCCACCACCACGACGGCCCGTCCCGCCGCGATGTCGGCGATGGCTCGCTCGATGCCGTCAAAGGTGGTCACTGCTGCGGGTTCTCCTAGGTCTGGCGGGCCCGGGCGGAGGCCGCGGGCGCGGGTTCAAGTATGGCGCATCGGGTCAGTGGGACCCCCCACCGCGTCCGCCCAGCAGCCGCTCGACGTACTTGGCCAGCACGTCGACCTCCAGGTTGACGGGGTCGCCCGCGCCCAGTCCCCCGAGGATCGTGTCGGCGAGCGTCGTGGGGATGAGGGACACCTCGAACCACGGCTCCGGCTCGTCCGCGGCACTGACCGCCGAGACCGTCAGCGAGGTTCCGGAGACGGTGATCGACCCCTTTTCGACCACGTACCGGGCGAGGTCACCGGGCAGCGAGATGCGCACGACGTGCCAGTGCTCGTGCTCGTCGCGGCTGATCACGTGGCCTGTGCCGTCGACGTGGCCCTGGACGATGTGACCGCCGAACCGGGCGTCCGCGCGCATGGCGCGTTCCAGGTTGACGGGGTCGCCCGGTGACAGTGCACCGAGCGCGGTCCGGTCGAGCGACTCGGCCATCACGTCCACGTCGAAGTACTCCCCCGGCTCCCAGCCGGTGACGGTCAGGCACACCCCGTTGACGGCGATCGAGTCACCGTGGTGGGCGTCCGAGGTGACCAGGGGCCCCCGTATGCGCAGGCGCGCGGAGTCGCCGGTCGTCTCGACCGAGTCGAGGGTTCCGAGCTCCTCCACGATTCCGGTGAACATCAGCGGGGTCCTCTCGTCGGTGCGGTCGGTGCGGTCGGTGTGGTCAGTGAGTCCGATGCGGCCGGTGTGGGCGCGGTGGCGGGTCGTGTCAAGCGCAGGTGGACGTCGTCGCCGAGGACGGTGGTCCCTCGGATCCGGAAACCGTGGGCGGCCGCGAGCGTGTCCACCCCGGCTCCGGAGACCGCCGGCCGCCCGGCGCCGAGCACCAGGGGCGCGAGGTACGCGTCGATCTCGTCGACGAGTCCGGCGGCGAGGAACGCCCCCGCCAGCCTGGGGCCGCCCTCGACGAGGACGTGGGAGACCTCGCCGAGAAGTCCCAGCGCCTCGGCGGGATCGCGGGTGGCCAGGTGTCGGAACCGGCCGTCGGTGCCGCGCACCGTCGCGTCCGCGGGCACGGGGCTCAGCCCCATCACCGCCCGGAGGGGCTGGCGGGGGGCGGGCCGGCCGTCGTCGGTGCGGGCGGTCAGCGCGGGGTCGTCGGCGCGCAACGTTCCGGTGCCGACGACGAGGGCGTCGATCTCCTGCCGTCTGGCGTGGGCGTGGCGGCGCGAAACCGGCCCGGTGATCCACTTGCTCGACCCGTCCGCGGCCGCGACCCTGCCGTCCAGGCTCGCCGCGTACTTCCAGGTGACGAGAGGTCGGCCGTGGTCCTGACGGTGGAGCCACGCCCTCAGCGGGCCGCTGCGGGCGGCGCCCACCTCGTCGTCGTCGGCTCGTGCCACCTCGACCCCCTCCCGCCGCAGGGTCCCGGCTCCGCCGGAGGCCACCGGATTGGGGTCGGACACCGCGTAGACCACGCGGGCGAGCCCGGCGTCGACGATGCGGGCGGAGCACGGTCCGGTGCGCCCGTGGTGGTCACACGGCTCGAGGGTGACCACGATCGTCCCCCCGCGCGCGCGGTCCCCGGCGGAGTCCAGCGCCACCACCTCGGCGTGCCGTCCGCCCGGGGCCTCGGTCGCGCCGATGCCCACGACCTCACCGGCCGCGTCGAGGACCACCGCACCGACCGGCGGGTTGGGGGTGCACACCCCCAGCGCGGAGGCGGACACGGCGATCGCCCGGGCCAGGGCGTCCCGCTCGCGACGACGGACGGCGGGGTCGGCCCCGCCCGTCGCTGACACCCCGGGCCCGTTCGGCACCCCGGGCCCGCTCCGCACCCCGGGCCCGTTCGGACCCTGTGGCACGTCCGGCACGTCCGGCACCGTCACGCCCGCGCGGCGAGGGCCCCGGAGCGCAGGGTCCCGATCATCGCGTCGGGATCCGGGGCACCGTAGACGGCCGAACCGGCCACGAACACGTCGCACCCCGCCGCCGCGCACTCGGCGATCGTCCCCGCGTCGATGCCACCGTCGATCTGGATGTGCACGTCGAGGCCACGGCGGTCTATCTCGGCGCGCAGCGTGCGGACCTTGTCCAACACCCCGGGCATGAACTTCTGGCCGCCGAAGCCTGGCTCGACACTCATCACCAGGACCAGGTCCACGTGGTCGAGCAGGTCGAGGTACGGCTCGACGGCGGTCCCGGGCTTGATGGAGATACCCGCCTTGCACCCCTTGGCGTGCAGCAGGTCGGCGACGGCCTTCGGGTCGTCGGTGGCCTCCACGTGGAAGGTGACGTTGAACGCGCCGGCGTCCACGTAGTCACCGACCCAGCGCGCCGGGTCGGTGATCATGAGATGGCAGTCCATCGGCTTGTCCGTGACCTTCCCGACCGCCTTCGCGACCGGCGCACCGAAGGACAGGTTGGGAACGAAGTGACCGTCCATGACGTCCACGTGGATCCAGTCGGCGGACGGGATGCGCTCGATCTCGCGGTCCAGACGGGCGAAGTCGGCGGACAGGATCGACGGCGCGATGAGCGGCTGGTACGACATGACGACCAGTCTAGGCGGGCCCGTCCGGGCTGCTCCGCCGACATGGGACGGCGGCCCACGGACCGGTCAGTCGACGGAGCCGGTGACCGAGGTCAGGAACTCGAGCTGGTCGGCGACGATGCGTTCGAAGTGCGGCTCGACGTAGGGGTCGAAGTGTTCGCACGGGTACTCCAGGTACAGGCCGCCCGGAATCCGCTCCGCGGCCCGACGCGCGGTCGCCGCGGGGGTGATGGCGTCCTCCGTCGCGATCTGCACCAGCGTCGGGCAGGTGATCCGCCGCGTGTGCCGCATCGGCGAGTAGAAGCCGATCCGTGCCAGGATCCGTGCCGCGACGTCGTCGCGGAATTCACTGCGGAATAGCCCCGAGTCGGCCGCGAGCCGATCCACCGCGGGATCGGCGTCCGGACTCGTCATGACCGCCGTGTCCCCCGGTCGCCCGACCAGAGGGACGTACCGCGGTTCCCGGCGCCGGAGCGAGCGCCACAGGTCGTCGAGGATGGCCGGGCCGAGTCGGAGCGCCGCGGCGAGCCCCGTCGCCCGGACCGCGGCCGGACCGCTCACGTGGGGGACCTGGGCGATGACTCCCGCCAGCCGCTCCCCCGTGCCGGCGAGGGTGAGGACGTGACCTCCAGAGAACGACGTGCCCCACGCGATGACGCGATCCGGATCGACGCCGGGCAGCGACCGGGTGAAGGCCAGCGCGGACCGCCAGTCGTCGAGTTGGCGGCCGATGTCGAGGAGTTGCCGGGGTTGTCCGTCGCTGGCGCCGAAATGCCGGTAGTCGAAGACCACCACGACGAAGCCCGCGTCCCGGAATCGCTCGGCGTACGCGGGTAGGCGCAGGTCCCGGATGCACCCGAAGCCGTGTGCCATGACGATGGCAGGTGCCGGGCTCGCAGGGCCGTCCGACGGCGCGTCCGGGCGATAGACCCAGGCCGAGCACCGAACCCCGTGCGAGCTGAACTGCGCATCCTCACGCATCGTGACCCCGTCGTAGTGCCGCCATGAACATCGCGTCTGTGCCGTGCCGGTGCGGCCACAGCTGCACCCACGGGCCGTCGCCCAGTCCGTCGACCGGACGGCCGACCACCTCCGCGAGGATGTCACGCACGTCGAGGAGTTCGACGTCGTCACGCCGGGCGGCTTCGCGGATGACCGACACTGTCTCCGAGAGGTGGGGCGAGCAGGTCGCGTACAGCACCACCCCGCCCGGTCGGACCAGACGCAGGGCCGACTCGAGGAGTTCGCGCTGGAGCGTGACCAGGCCCGGGATGTCGGCGGCGGTCTTGCGCCACCGCGCCTCGGGACGACGGCGGAGTGCGCCGAGGCCGGAACACGGGGCGTCGAGTAATACCCGGTCGAACCCCGGCTCCAGACCCGGGTCGCGTCCGTCTGCCGTGTGCACGGTCACCGGCAGGTCCTTGGTCGCGCCGCGGACCAGGTCGGCGCGGTGCTCGGAGATCTCCACCCCGGTGAGCGTCGCCTGCTCGATCTCCGCCAGCGCGCCCAGCAGGACCGCCTTACCGCCGGGCCCCGCGGCGAGATCGAGCCACCTCCCGGAGTCCGGACCGGTCAGGGGGGCGCGGGCGGCGGCCAGCGCCACGAGCTGGCTGCCCTCGTCCTGGACCGCCGCGAGCCCTTCTCGTACGGCGTCGAGCGTTCCGGGGTCCCCGGAGTCCAGGTGGACCGCGTACGGGGACAGCTCACCCTCCGTACCGCCGGTGATCAGTGCCAGTTCCTCGCCCGTGATTGCACCGGGGCGGGCGGCCAGGTGGACCTTCGGCCGGGCGTCGTCGGCGGCGAGCAACTCGGGAAGCTCTCCGGCGGCGGCGCCGAGCGAGTCCGCGAACGCTCGGGCGATCCACTCCGGGTGCGCGGTGCCGATGGCCATCCGGGCCACGGGGTCGGTCACACCGTCGCGCAGCGCGTCGACCCAGGAGTCGAGGTCGCGGGCGGCGACCTTGCGGAGGACCGCGTTGACG